>NZ_JBXCJE010000011.1:0-130223 GCF_056786535.1 Sporosarcina sp. Y352 | reverse complement strand
TCCAACTTTTAGAATCGTTTCCGTACTGATGTCGACGCCTGATGTGAATGGGTTATTGTAGATCATCACCGGGAATTTAACCGATTCTGCAACAGCCTTGAAGTGTTCATAGATTTCGTTTTCTTTCGGATGTGAATAATACGAATTGATCAGCAATGAAGCGTCCGCCCCAGCCTGTTCAGCCTGCTGTGTAAATTCAATTGCATCTGCCGTCGTTTCAGCCGCCGTCCCTACTACTAGTGGAATTCGCTTGTTGATTTGTGCAACTGCTACTTCAACTGCTTTATAGCGCTCTTCCCTTGTCAAGCTGACGAACTCACCTGTACTGCCATTTATCGCAAGACCTGCCACACCTGCATTGATGAAATGCTCAATGTTGTTTCTTAATCCGTCCCAATCGATTTCCTTTTCGTTGATCATTGGTGTTACTAGTACTGGGAATACCCCTTCAAGTTTTACCATAATAAATTCCTCCTAAGTTTTATGTTTTTTTAGTTACCTGTTTAATTCCAGCTTTCTAATGCATCTTTAGCCAGTTAATTTTCTTCAAAATACATCATGCCAATAAGAAGCCATCTTTCAATGGATCGTCCTGATCAAAAATGAATTCCTGTGCTCCCGTTACAAACGCTTCTGTTGCGACGGAATATCGATGTTCATCCACCGAAAGTTTTTTCGCGGTCAATGAACTTCCAAAAATACTTTCATTTTCAATTTTGGTTAGACCTGTTTCTTTATTTGCCAGTGTTGTAAGAATGGCAAACGTACTATCAATCCCTGGTGAACGTAGGATGTATCCGTCTTTTTCAAACGTTACCGATCGGATTTTATCAGGTGAAGATGGTACTGATTCAATGACTACAACCCCTGCGTAGTCGACGTTATCGTTCGTCAATTTCGTCGTCTGCTGCAAACCCCAGCGGTTCAATGCTGCCAGATGTTCCAATTCGATGCTTTGGATGGTATCTGGCAACGTGTAAATCAAGTAATTTCGCGCATTGTCAACACTTATTGAAACGTATTCCGGATTGGAATTGATTTCTGAACAGGCTCCACTTTCGATGGAAACGGAAGTCACCTCCTGGTTTTCAACACTCGCTTTCACTGTATAAATACCATTCACTGTTTCTACTTTGTAAAACTCATCTACTGATTTATTCAAATTTCCGATTTCAATCAACGCCGTTACCGTCGCGAGCAGGCCTTCATATTTGAAGTTACTGACATCTGCATGATTGAAGAATAACAATGAAAAGTCCGCGGTTTTGGATGAAGCAACTACGCATCCATGCATCCCGCGGTGTCCTCGCGGTTCGTTCAGCAATAAGTTCTTTTCATTCATAAAGTTATTTTTCAACGCATCGTGATTGGTTTGTACATCACCTCCGTGAAGCCTAATCGGTGATTGGATAACGATTCTGAATGCCTCTCCTGCTACATGCGTATCGATTGTGCTGTACATTTTTTCAAAGTTCACTTAGACACCCTCTTTCACTGGAACTTGTTCCATCGGCGGAATAAGCAGGAATCCTTCGCGCAGTGGATCTTTTTCATTGTAGAAGAAACGATGCATCCCCATAATCCAAGCAGAGCCCGTCACCTCCGTAATCACCGCATCCAGGTCTTTCACTTTTGTTTCTTCCAGCACCTTTGCTTTGAATAACGTACCAACGATACTCTCATGAACGAAAAGTTCATTCATCCCGATTTGTTTTTTCTTGTACAGCGTCGCCAGTTTCGCGGATGTGCCTGTTCCGCATGGAGATCTGTCAATCCCTCCTGGCGGAACAATAACCGTATTTTTAACATGTGCGTCCGGATGAACCGGGTCCGTAAAGAATTCAACATGCGTCAACCCCGCGATGAACGGAAACTCAGGATGAATTACTTCTTCAGTTGCATTGATGGCATTGCGAATATCGATTGCCTTATTGATGATAGTTGTTGCATTTTTCTCCACCAATGGCAGATTAAGCTTACGTGCATCGATAATTCCATAGAAATTACCACCATACGCGATGTCACACTCCACATTGCCGATGCCTACTACATTAATTTCAATGGATTTCAGTAAAAATGCCGGCACATTGTCGAACGTCACTTCTTCGGCTTTTCCGTTGACGACCTTGATTTTCACGTCGATAAGTCCTGCAGGTGTATCCACTTTTAGATTTGTAACAGGCTCATGAACTTCAATCAGTCCTGCTTCAACGAGAGCTGTACAGAATCCGATTGTATCGTGCCCACACATTGGCAAATAACCGCCTGTTTCGATATAAATAACACCTACATCAGCATCCGGATGGCAAGGTTCCGTCAGTAAAGCGCCTGACATAACACCATGTCCCCGTGGTTCATTCATTAGGAATTTTCGAATCCAGTCAAATTCCTCCTCCATATACAACATTTTTTCAGACATTGTATTTCCTTTCAAAAGTGGCAATCCACTTATCACTGTCCTTGTTGGATTTCCACCCGTGTGCGTATCGATTGTTGTGAACAGTCGCTGGTAATTCATCCGATGGTCACCCTCTCTTTAAAACGACTGAGTTGCAATGGCTCTATTGGAATACAAGTTTCTTTTTCGTTAATCATTTCTTCTATCAGTTTTCCTGTCACGGCAGCAAGACTAATCCCATCTCCCTCGTGACCCGCAGCGATGAAATACCCTGGGATATGCTCTACGCGCGAAATGATTGGTAAATGATCTTCCGTCCACGGCCGCAAACCGGCATACGTTCGGATGACGGTCATATCCGCAATTTTCGGATAGAAGCGCATCGCACGCTTGGCAATGTATTTTGTCACTTCATGATCGACACGTGTGTCAAAACCGGTGAATTGCCGGCTACTACCGATTAAAAAGTTTTGACTTTCAGTTGGCTCGAATACAAGCGCAACGCCATACTTCTCCGTCATTGGATCGACCGTTCTTTCACCGCCAAATTTTGAAATAAGGTAGCCAAACTCCATCACTTTTCTTAACCCAACAGGTTGTTGCCGTGAAGCAACAATCAGTTGACCTTTCCTTGGAATGATCGGAATATCCAAGCCCATCATCTCACCGAGTTTTGGTGCCCAAACACCCCCGGCATTGACCACTTTATTGGCGGTATACATACCATTATCCGTTTCGATGAAAAACTGACCCGCTTCATTTCGCGTCACATTTTTCACTTCTGTATTTGTATGTATTTTCGCTCCTTTTTTCTCAGCACTATGAAACATTGAATACGTCATCATGTACGGATTGACGGTTGAATCCGTTTTACATTCCAGTCCACCATACAAATCGTCTGCAAAGTAATTGGATTCATTGCGCAAGTCTTGACGATCTAGCATTTTGAAATCCAATCCAGCTTCTTGCTGTCTTCTGACCCACTGACTCGCTGCTTCCATTTCAGCATCGTTCTCACACACTAAAATACTTCCAGGATTGCGGTATTCAAAAGAAACCTCAAGTTCTTTATCCAACTCATGGACGAGTTGTTGACTTTTCACAGACATCTGACTATCAAAACCGGGATCTTTGTCAATCGCCAGTATATTTCCATCGCACCTGGAGGAGGTACCGCTCGCCAACTCCTTCTTTTCAAGGACGGTGATATCCAAGCCGGCTTTCGAACCGTAATAGGCAATAGCTGCGCCCATGATTCCGCCTCCGATGACGACAACATCTCGATGTTGAGTATTTATCACAATAACCCCCCTCTCACTTGCTCGTTCACTTATATCTAATGCAAGTTGCATGCCAAACAGTAAAATCCCTCTATTTAATCATTCTCCATTGAATATTCTAATAGTTAGTGTAAACTTATCTATACAGTTCAAATATTTTGACAGTAGAGGTGGCTAAGAAAATGAAATTTTCTCAAAAACTACTTGGTAAGTTGATAGAAAAAGAGTTCACACTAGTGGAATCAATGAAAGACGAAGATTCATTGGCGAAGCGGATTGCAGAAGAAATGCCTAAAACGGTATTCCTTTTAACGGAGGATGGTCCGCAATGTGTCAAACTTAGTGAATTTAAAAAAGAAATAATATATACCCCTTGCAAAGTTTTACCGTTAAATAGCTCATCGCAGGAAGTCTTTAACGAGCTTGGGGCTAACGACATCGCACTTATCTGTAATGAGTCTGATGAATATCTAGGATTTCTGACGTATGAGGTATTTTCTAAACACTTATTGAACGAATACCGTCGGGCCGAAGCCTATTTAAACACTATCTTACAAACCATCGATGAGTCTTGCACAGTGATAGACGACGAAGCCAATGTCCTTTTTTGGACAAAAGGAGCAGAAAAAATATTTTCTGTAAAAGAAGAGGACATCATCGGTCAACCCATTACCGATTTTTTCAGTCCCGAGAGATTGGAAATTCTAAATACCTTAAAGGACGGAAATTCTCTATACCACAGCCAACACCATGCCCGTAAGGATCTAGTCGTTATGATTAATTCCAATCCTGTCTATTTCAATGAAGAGATCATTGGGGCGGTTGTTTCTGAGACGGATATAACCAGTCAGATTTTATTGAATAATGAGCTCTACATGACTTCTGAAAAGTTATTCAACCTGGAGGAAGAAGTTAGAAAAACATCGCCTACCATCAATCCTTTTTCCTATATAAGAGGCAACAGCCCCGCACTGAAAAAGACGTTGGAAATTGCCAGAAAAGCAGCTACCACAAATGCTGGCGTCCTTATTTACGGGGAAAGCGGTGTCGGTAAAGAACTTTTCGCGAAAGCAATCCACAACTTGCGCGAGACCGAAAGTGCACCATTCGTCGCCATAAATTGCGGCGCAATCCCTAGCGGACTATTTGAAAGTGAAATCTTTGGGTACGAAAAAGGTGCTTTCTCAGGAGCAAATCAAAAAGGAAAAAAAGGAAAAGTAGAACTTGCGAAGAACGGTACATTGTTTTTAGATGAAATCGGAGAAATGCCCATGGACATGCAAGTGAAGATCCTTAGGCTTCTTCAAGAAAAGAAGTTTTACACTGTCGGCGGTACGAAAGAACTCGAAGTAGATTTCCGTGTTGTTGCAGCAACCAATCGTGACTTGAAAGAGCTTATTAATGAAGGAAAATTCAGGGAAGACCTTTATTACCGTTTAAATGTCGTCAATTTCAAAGTCCCGCCATTGCGCGAACGCCTTGAAGATATTATTGAGTTGACTCATTATTTCCTCTATGAATTATCGGTAAAGTATCACCGGCCCATCCACGGTATTTCGCAAGCCGTCATGCAGTCATTGCTTCAACACTCATGGCCAGGGAATATCCGTGAGTTGAAGAACGTCATTGAACGGCTTGTTGCGTTTTCTGAAAACGGAGAAATTAGAATAGATGACCTTCCAGTTGAAATGGAACGAATTCCACAATCTACAATTACGGATAATGATGTACCGCAAGTCCACCAGCTAACCAATACTGAAGGATTTTCTTTACAGGAACAATTACAGATGTACGAAAAAGAAATTATCCTCAAGGAACTGAGTAAAGCCGATGGAAATAAACTCCTTTGCGCTAAAAACTTAGAAATCACTCGAGCAACTCTTTATAACCGGATGAATAAGTTAGGCATTAAATTATGACTCTCCAAACTTGGCTACATTCTTGCATATAGATATATGCATATATAAAAAGTTTAAGTATGGGGTGATTTACTTGTCGGAAAATGAAATGATCATTTGCAGATGCGAAGAAGTAACCTATGGTGAATTAAAGGAAACAGCTGAAAACTATAATTGTTCTGCAAGGGAACTGAAACTTCGGACCCGTGCCGGCATGGGCTACTGCGGTGGAAGAACGTGCCGCACAATGGTCGACAGCATCGCACATTCTTCTACTGAAAGAGATGTTGCGCAAATCACATTGAAATACCAGCCACCTATCAGACCAGTAAGTTTCGGCAGTTTGGGGGATATTACAAAATGACGAGAAGAATTATAAACCATCCGGTACTGGATAAAGTAGACGACACCGATGTTGTTTCCTTCACTTTCAACAACACCGTCTTTCAGGGGTTGAGAAACGAATCATTAGCTGCAGCCCTTTTAGTAAATGGTATCCGTACACTGCGTCTTCACGAAGAAAATGGCACTCCGCGCGGAATTTACTGCAATATCGGGCACTGCTTCGAATGCCGTGTAACTGTCAATGGACAGCAAGGTATAAGAGCCTGTCTAACGCCTATTCAGGAGGGCATGACTGTATCAAGCGGAGAAAAACTCCTGACGTCGGTTAGGGACTGGAGGTCGGAAAATGAGTAAAGTTATTATTATCGGTGCAGGTCCTGCAGGCTTATCCGCCGCAATAGCCATCGCAGAAAATGGCTCTGAAGTTCTGATTCTTGATGAGTATATGCTGGCTGGTGGACGCTTGTTAGGTCAACTTTATGAAGAGTCAAATGGCAAGTGGTGGAATGGCATAAAGGAATCCAAGAACCTGCATGACAAAGCTATTGCGCTTGGCGTTCAAATTCGCTTAGGCACTCCAGTATCTAACATTGAAAAACTGGATGGGGAATGGGTCATTTATACAGACGAGGAAACGTATTATACTTCTCATTTATTGCTTGCAACCGGAGCGGCTGAAGTACCATTGCCAATACCAGGCTGGACACTGCCGGGAGTCATGTCTGTCGGGGCTGCCCAGGTCATGACGAATGTACATAGGGTCAAACCCGGAGATCGCGGTGTCATTGTTGGCGTAAATGTCCTGTCATCCGCAATCGCAATGGAACTGAAACTCGCTGATATCGACGTTGCATGCATCACATTACCGAAAATGAATCAAGTGACGAAAGAATCTGGTAACCCAATGGACGTCATGAGTTCACTGTTGCACGTTTCCCATATGGCACCTTCTGCTTTTATCAAATTCGGAAGTAAGCTTATGAAAAATGATTTCATGAAAAAAATGGGGATCACTTTTTTTCCGAAAAAAGGCGTAAAAATGTGGGATATTCCAATTATGCTTCGAAAAGCAGTCATTCAAATTTACGGTAATGGTGCTGTAGAAGGTGTAACGATTGCCACGATTAACGCATCGGGCGAAGTCATTCCTGGGACCGAAGAAAACATTAGTGCAGATTTCGTATGTATTGCTGGTGGGTTGTACCCTTTGGCAGAGTTGGCGGCAGTTGCGGGTTGTCCATTCTATCTCATTGAAGAATTGGGCGGTTACGTTCCACTTCATAATGATCGATTGGAAACTACACTCGACGGGCTATACGTTGCAGGAAACATCACTGGTGTTGAAGGGGCTAAAGTGGCGATAAGGCAAGGAACTACTGCTGGGCTGGCGATTGCCAATAACATAAGCGGCGGCAAACAGGAATCTGAACTGGAAGAGTCTATCAAAATGATTGAAGACGCACGAGACAATGCTTTCATTCAATTTCACCCTTCGGTCAAAGAAGGAAAACAAAAACTTCTTCAGTATTGGGAAGAGCACGCTTCTAAAGTTAAAGTGGAAGTGCATAGCTGACCAGATATGAATTTAAAAACAGCTGCGGTGGAAGTCGTTATACTAACTTCCACCGCAGCTGTTTTTGTACCCGTCATAATTGAACGCTGACCCCGACTTTGTTAGCCATCGCCTTTTCATATAAGTATTTCGCAACGACGATATCAGCAATTGCAAGACCTACTGATTTGAATACAGTAATTTCCTCCTGATTTTCCCTACCCGGACGTTCGCCGCTCACCACTTTTCCAAGTTCCGCATGAATGCCTGATTCAGAAAATAAGCCTTCTTGGATAGGCACTAGCAAGTCACCGGTTTCTTCCAAAGCAGCATCTTCCGCCTCGACGATGATTTTTGTCGCTGTGCTGATTGCGTGCGAAGGCAATTCCTGCATAGATGGACGGAATGACCCAACCGCATTAACATGCGTTCCCGGCTTTAGTGCTTCCGAAAAGACCGGCGTTGTCGAACTCGTAGCAGTTACTAAGACATCCGCATTACGAACGACTTCATTCGAATCATTGCAGACCATCACTTTAAGATTAAACTTATCATGAATGAACTTTGCAAACTCTTTTGCCTTTCCTTCGCTACGATTAAAAATAAAGACTTCTTCAATGTCTCTAGCCGCTACAACTGCTTCGCAAAGTCCCTTTGCTTGCTCACCAGTCCCGATAATACCTAGCGTTTTAGCATCTTCGCGGGCAAAGTATTTAGTCGCCACGCCGGATAATGCTCCCGTCCGAATTAAGGTCAAATACGAGCCTTCCAGCAATGCGAGCGTTTTTCCTGTTTCAATATCGGAAAGCAGGACAACTCCCTGTATCGTTTTTCCACTTTGTTTATTATTTGGAACGACCGTCACATATTTAAGGCCCATTGTCTTTAATCCTTCTGCAACGGACGGCATAACCAGGCCTGTGTTTTCTGTTCCAAAAGGAAGGGATAAACGTATCGGTGTTTCCGTATTGCCGGCTGAAAACTCTTTCAAAGCAAGCGCAGCACATTCCATTACTTCGCCCATGTCTACTAATTCCTTCTGGTCATCCGCACTTAAAATCAACATGTATTTTACCTCCATTATTACTCACAGTTGAAAATATGAAATTACTATATTGAGCAATCAAATTTCTTCCAGTAAAAACCCTTTTGGTAATGTATCACGTGGATCCACTAAAAATTGGTGGAACCCTGTCAAGAAGGCATCTCCAGTTACTTTCGGGATAACTGCCTTATGTCCACTTACTTCACTTATTGACAAAATTTCGCCAATGAATTGCCCGTCCGTAATACTTTCATGGACAAACCTCCCATTCCCGCCTAATGTACCATTCTCATAAAGTGTTGCAAGCCTTGCACAAGTACCCGTTCCACATGGCGATCGATCGACTTGCTCATCTGCAAAGATCGTGACATTACGCATATCTGCATCTTTACTGACAGGATCATCCGAAAAAATGACACCATAGATCCCATGCAGACCACCTTCAAGTGGATGGACAACTTCCATCTTCTCTTCAATGTAGTGCTTGATTTTTGTTCCCCACTTTTGAAGCGCTGGCAAATCTTTTTTGCTCACTTTTAAGTTCAAATTTTTACTTTGTACAACCGCATAGAAAGCGCCACCAAATGCGACGTCGACAGTAAAATCATAACCGTCGATGTTCACGGACATATCTTTTTTCAGGACAAAAGATGGTACGTTTTCAAAGGAAACCGATTCCACAATCGAATCTTTACACTTCGCATAAGCTATGATTTCCCCTGCTGGACTATCGATTACAAACTTCTGATTCTCTTCAGTCACCTTGAATCTACCCGTTTCTATTCCCATCGTTATAACGCCAACGATTCCATGGCCGCACATCGTACTCCAACCTTCATTATGCATAAACAAGACACCGAAATCGGCATGAGGACTTGCCGGAGGTGTAATGATGCATCCATACATCCCATGATGCCCTCTCGGTTCTAGCATCAGCACTTCTCTGATATAATCGAGATGCTCCATGCAATAGGCACGTCTTTCGAGCTGAGTGCTTCCTTTAATTTCCGGAAGTCCATCTGTAATGATTCGCAAAGGCTCGCCTGCAACATGGACATCAACAGTTGAATACATCTGATTGATAATCATAAATTAATCTCCTCATCTCTATTAAAGATTTATATTGAAGTATTGACACAATAAAATTGAATTCACACTTCAATAACACTAGATTTAGTTTAGGTTAGTTTTAATATTCTGTCAACTATCCATTTAGTCATCTTACTCAATAGAAAAGAGGCGTCACATTGGATAAAACAATCGGTGAAAAAATAAAGTCATTACGAAAAGATAAAAGGCTAACACTAAAAAGTATTGCAGATAAAACCGGTCTTTCCATCAGTTTCCTTTCCCAAGTTGAACGAATGAAATCATCATTAACACTCGAATCACTAAAAAAAATATCGGAAGTATTACAAGTAAATCCAAGCTACTTTTTCTCAAACGATACGGATCAGCAGCCAAGCCCTAAAGTGATTCGTGGGATTGACAGTAATGAACAATTGACGGTCAATCAATTTTTCTATAAGGACCTGTCAGGTAATCGATCCAATCTAGGGTTCAATCCGATTTTAGTTATTCTGAATCCGGGCGAAAACAAAGGTAGCCCGTTATCACATTTCGGAAATGAATTTCTCTATGTTTTAGACGGTATTCTCACTGTTCAAATTAATGAGGAAGAATATCAATTGAACAAAAATGACTCTATCATTATCGAGGCAAGTAATCCTCACTATTGGTTAAATCTTTCTGATGCCCCAGTTAGGTTTCTATGTATTTCATCAGTTTAAAAGGCTGTATTTATCGCGTTAAATACTAAAAGCACCTCATTTAAGCACACTTTTTCAAGTGCGTCTAATTCAGGTGCTCACTATTTAATAAGGTTATACACTACCCTACTACCAGAATTCGCAATCACGTTTTTACGGGCCAGTCCTCATTGACACAAATCGTAAATTATCCGCATTTTTGCTTTCCATTCTCTTTACTCGTTGCCCTTCCCTGTCACTTCAACATGCCGCCATCCACTTCCAAAACAGTTCCGTTGATGAAATCAGATTCATCAGATGCTAAAAACAGATAGGCATTCGCCACGTCCGTGGGTGTTCCCATTCTATTATAAGGAGTCATCATTTTAATCTGTTCCATTACTTTCACTGGAATTGTATCAATCATATCCGTCTCTATGAAACCGGGAGCAACCGCATTGACATTAATCCCTTTCCGACCAAATTCCTTTGCCCACGTTCTTGTCATGCCGATAATGCCAGCTTTTGCGGCAGAATAGTTCGTCTGGCCAACATTTCCGCCTATCCCTGCAATGGAAGATGTATTAATGATTTTTCCTTTTCCCTCCGCCAGCATTGTTGGAAGAAAGGCTTGCGTACAATTAAATACACCTGTTAGATTTACGTCAATTACCTTTTGAAAATCTGCCGCCTCAAGCTTTAGCATCATGGCATCTCTAGTAATACCCGCGTTATTAATAAGGATGTCCACTTTACCGAACTGCTCAATGACTTTTGCTGCCATCTCCTTCACTATTTCACTATTGGCAACATCCGCCTGAAAGAATGCAGCTTCGATTCCTTCGCCGTGCAGCTGTTGCGCTTTTAATTCTCCAGCCTCTTTATCAAAATCAACGATGGCAATCTGCGCTCCATGTTTGCCGAAAAGTGAAGCGGCAACAGCTCCAATTCCATTCGCACCGCCTGTTATGACAACAATTTTATCTCGTAATCGCATACATTTGACCTACCCTCATTTAAATTGTGATTGATTATTTCCATTGTTCCAATTTTAACATAGTTATTGGACAGCACGAATTTTTTCTAACAAAAAACAGGTATCCTCAATTGGAATACCTGTTTCAGCTTATTTATTTACGAGATCTTCTACCGCTTTTTCAATGGCTGTTCCTTGAATTGAATGATGGGTCGCTTGCCAGACTGCTTCTCCGTCTTTCAGCAGAAACAGTTGCGGAGATGCATGTGCCACTCCGAGATTACTTTCAATTTCATTGGAAACAGGACGACTTTCACTAACTTTCAGAAAGTATTTCGGTGCGTCTGTTGTAACAGTTTCAAACTGACTGTAGGCAGCAGCACTGATTGGACATGTCGTACTGTGTTTTAAAACGAGTAAAGGCCCTTCTTTTGATTGTTCCAATACGTCGTTCCACTCACCTACTGTTGTTAATTCCTTCATGAATAACCACTCCTTCTCTATCATTTGTTTTCCCTATGGAGTCTACCTTAAACACTTGTTCATCTGCAAATGTTAAGAACGGGAGCAAGTGAAGTAATCTGTCGAGCTCTTTTTCCTTCACGTCGTTCATACATGAAATCTGAAGCCAATTTCGTTGACGTAAATATTCACTTTCATAATGCACGTTAAAGCCGTTCAAAAACAAATTATCTCCAAGCCGTATTGCCGATAAACCTTTCGGCAAAACAATTGTAACAATTGCAGCAGCTGCGGATTCCTCCGACGCCAGGATTGTGAATCCAGCTCCTTCAACCGCTCTTCTAACTTTTTGTGCACGGTTTGAAATTGCCGTGAAAACTTCCTCCGGGAGCTGAAATTTCCGTAAAGCTGCATCCAGTGCGGAGAACAGATTAGACGACTGGGAATAAGGAATTCCAGATGCATCTGCGTATGCGCCCAAATCAAGGTAACGCGGCAAGCTATCCCTCTTGGTGATTATCTCGTTATGGAAAACGAACGACAGACCCGTATAACTCAATAGCCCTTTTCCGCTGACTCCTGAAGCATATGCGACTCCTGATAAATCGACAGGTGTTGTCCCAATTGCACTCACACAGTCGACTGCAAGTGTGATGTTGTAGAGTGAACAGTATTTATTCATTAAATCCAAATCGTTCAGCACACCCGTGGACGTTTCACAATGCACAAGCCATAACCAATTGTATTGACCGGATTGCAATGCATGGTCGATTTCATCCCCATCAAAAGAACAGCCCCACTCGGTTTCGATTGTGTCGAACGCCATACCAAAGCGCTTTGCATGATCTGATAACCTTGAGCCAAACTCTCCATTAACCAATATAAGGCCCTTGCCGTCGTGCATACTTAACTGTGCCGCCACTACATCATTCGCAAGTGTACCTGTTCCTTGAAAGAGCTGAACATACTTTGCGCCTGTCAAAGTCGTCAGCCTCTCTTTCACGCGGTTCAATATCATTTCAAACGCCGTAGAACGATGCGAAAAGGGTTCAGTCATCATTGCTTTTCTCACATCTTCAGTAATGGTCGCAGGACCTGGTAGTAAATTGATGAGCGGTTTCAAAATCCTTCCTGCAATCCCAGCGTCGAATGTTTCTTTTGTTAAATACATCGGCTGGAAAGCAGCTTCCTTTGTTCCTGTTAATTGAGCAAACGGCAAAAATCCTAGTTGACCATAGAGTTTCTGTTCCCGCACCGTCCCCGATATAAGTGCGGCGTCATAACCTGCTTTAAGGCAATATTGAACAAGCGCCTGCGTAAGACCAAGGAAAGCTCGACCATTCCGATAGTTACGCTCAATCGCCAGAAGTCTGATTTCAACAGGATTACTTGCTTCAAACGGTAAATGATCTTCCACTATCCCGATTTTTCCGTCAAGCGAGAAAGGCCGCTTACTGCGCACCGCAATCATCCCGATAACTTGTGTTTTTTTCTTACAAATAATATATGTATTCTCATCATGAAACTTATCAATCAGTTGATGTTTTTCATTTCGTTCATGCTGAGGGATTTCCTCTGCAAATGTCCGATAATTCAAATCGTGAATCTGTTCAAATTCCGAATGCGTTTCCGCAACTTTGTAGATGAAAGTCATTCTCTCAACTCTTTTCCGGCATAAGTTTCTGTTTCAAGTCATCCCGATGTGTGAATAAAAGAAGTGTGGACAGCAAACAGGCGGCGATGAAAACAGGCATTGTATATGGAAATAATAGCACTAAAACAGGCATGAGTAAGACTCCACCCATTCCTGCAAGTGTGAAGCTTTTCAATAAAGGATACAAGACAAGGAAAACTCCCACGAAAGCTGAAAATAGAAACACGTCGAAAGCCAGCATACCGCCAATGTAAGTGGACACGCCCATCCCGCCACGAAACTTAAAGATGACTGGAAACACATGTCCTAAAGTTACGGCGAAAAGCACCAGTAGTGCTATGAACGCATCAAAACCGAGCGATTTAGCAACGATAACAGCCAGTGCACCTTTTAATGCATCTCCAATAAAGGTCGCAATGAAAGCTTTCTTACCTAAAATCCGCCCTGCATTGCGAGCTCCGGGATTCCCACTGCCTTCTGTCCTAATGTTTTTCTTATAAAAGAAGCGACTTATGATGGAGCCTGTCAACACATTGCCTAGCAAGTACGAACCAACAAATAAAAGAAGTAGTGTCATAATACATCCTTTTTGGAAATGATAGTTTTTAATAGTGTAGCATCTTTCCAGATTAATGATATAGTCTGCAAAACAGCAGACGCTGTATTTTCTACGTGGACATGATATACAATTGGGAAAACGAAAGGAGTGCATGTAATGCGCGAACTCCAACTCCGATTATTTTCTGCATTCATCCTAGTACTCGGTTTCGGTATCGCTTTTGGATATATCGCAACCGCCATCAGCAACGAATCGATTGCACATTTTGACACTTCCATTATTGAATACATTCAGGGACTGGAAGCTCCTTGGCTAACAACGATGATGATTGGGTTTACGTGGAGCGGATCCTCTTTTCTCGTTATGCCACTTGCGCTCATTGCGTTTCTCTATTTTTACTTTGTGAAACACCGCAAACACCAAGCAACCTTGTTCATAGTCGTTATTTTTCTGACACCTCTCTTGAATTTTCTACTAAAAGTTTATTTCAAACGGGACCGCCCTGAAATCTACCGTATCATGGACGCAATTGGTTTCAGCTTTCCAAGCGGGCATACGATGATGGCATTTAGTGTCTATGCGATCGTTGCGTATATTGTCAGTCGTAATATGCAAACCGCATGGAATCATGTGTTGCTGTTCTTATTCGCCGCCTTCATGATTAGTATGATTGGGATCAGTCGAATCTATCTCGGTGTCCATTATCCAAGCGATGTCGTCGGCGGAATTGCGGCGAGTGCTTTATGGGTTACAGTCGCAATCTCAGTTTATGCCTATTTCCAACACAAACATGGGAAAAAAATAAGCATGTTTCGCGTCGATGAGTGATGGGAAACGCTCTTGTTTCGATGTGTATGAGTATATTCTTTGCCCATGTATTACAAGCGCTTCAGTGCTTCATCCTCACTGAGTGTTTTTGGTACAAGTCCGCCAAGTTCAATATACGTTGTACGACCATTCACTATTACAATAAAAATGTCCTTCGCCTTCGTAGGTAGGATATGGTCCACCCAACTGTTTTGATTGGAATAGAATTCCTTTATTTCCTTTTCGGCATATAAAGGGACTGGCGCAATGGCTGAAGCACGCAACTCTTCTTCCGCTGCCCGTATTGCTTGAACTTTCGGGTCATTCTGGTCATGAATCTTTTGCAGCAAATCAATTACTTCGCCAAGTCCTATGAATACCACCCCGTAAATTGCAGAGGTTACAACCACACTTCCTAAACTAATAAACCCCATTCCATTTGGAAAGGAATAAGATAGTTGAACCAATAGGAGGAATCCTTGAAGAATACCCCAACTTATCGCAATCAGTCCGACGACTTTCAACACAAAACCGATGAGTGTGCGCCTGACAAATAACTCTTGCATTTCATCAACCCTTTCCTTATCCAAACTATTCTATTAACTATACGAATTGAGTCGTTAAAAGTTTCATATGTAGCTTTGATATAATGGAAGTAACGCAAAATGGGAGTGTTGTTTATGAATTTATTTACCGAACGAGTCATAGGAATTATCCAAGGTATCCCCGTCGGGCACGTCATGACTTATGGACAAGTTGCCGCGGCTGCCGGAAGTCCGCGTGGCGCAAGGCAAGTTGTCCGGGTACTCCACTCGATGAGTGCAAAGTATGAGCTACCTTGGCACCGAATCATCAATGCACAAGGCGGAATTTCTGCACCTGCCGACGTGGAAAGCAAGGGTTTTCACCAACGCGAGTTGCTTGAAATGGAAGGCGTTACATTTAGTGCGGACGGTAAAGTTGATTTGACTGTTTACCGCTGGTTTCCTGATGACGCAGTGGACGGCTGAATAGCAATATTGAGAGAGAGCGGTTCGGTGTGTCCAATATCGATAGAGTTTTAATTCAGAGTGCACATTTTAGATCGCTTGGCGCTTTGGGGATGCCTCTCGCCATGAGCCTGGATTAACGCTTCGCATCCAGTCTCAGGGCTTCGGCTACCCCTTTGCCGCGCCTGCGCTGGAGTTTTCCATTATTGAAAGTGATTTTGAGATGTAGGGACTGAGATTATAATGTGATTACTATTTGATACTAATTTCATTGAAGAAATACGCACTACAAGCTGCAGATTTTATTCCGGATAACGAAATGTGCTTCCCTACATAGAGACCATCCAGCGAAGGCGCGACTTCGTGGTAGCCGGAGCGATAAGACGGAAAGCGTTCTTCTTTCTGGCTTATCGCGGGAGGCATCCACAAAGCGCAGAAGCGGTATTAGCAGAACATCTAATTCTCTCCATTTCTAACATGGACCATCTAGAGAAGGCTCAACTTCGTGGTAGCCGGAGCGATAAGACTGAAAGTGCTCTTCTCTCCGGCTTATCACGGGAGGCATCCACAAAGCGCAAGAGCGGTATTAGCAGGATTTCTAACCCATTCTCTATGTATTGCGACTGTTGTTAAACGTATTCTCTCGGTTTATAATCTATTGATAGTGGGTAAAGTCCTTACATAGTTTACCCCTACAATAAAGTTAAGAAGAGACAGGGGATTGAATGAAGTGTTAAAAGACTTCAAAGAATTTGCATTTAAAGGCAATGTGTTTGACCTTGCCATCGCAGTTGTAATTGGTGCTGCATTCGGAAAAATCGTATCCTCACTCGTAGAACATATTATTACACCATTAATCGGACTAATTTCAGGCGGCATTGACTTCTCCGGATTAAGCTATACTTTCCTCGATACTAAAATTATGTACGGGATGTTCATTCAAACCGTCATCGATTTCCTTATTGTTGCATTTGCTATCTTTATGGTCATTCGTTTGCTTATGAAATTCAAGCGTAAAGAAGAGCCAATCGTTGATGATGCACCAATCGACGCTAAAGAAGCACTTCTAGAGGAAATTCGTGACTTGTTAAAAGAAGGAAAAACACTTTAATATTCAACTAAAAAGAGGGTAATCCCAGCGATGGGATTGCCCCTTTTTTTATTCCGAAAAAAGTAGCTTAGTTACTACATCTGTCATCTCGATTTAATCGACCGTAACAGAAAGACTTTTTACCACAACGGATGGCGAACCGTAGCCGCCTGGCTTGAATTCCAAGTCTGAGCCTGTCTCTTCGATGTCTTTCATATAATCGAAGAAGTTTCCGGCAATTGTCATCTGTTTAACAGCGGATGCAATATGCCCATCTTTAATATAAAAGCCTGTTGCAGCGAGGGAGAAGTCGCCTGAGACTGTACTCGCTCCGGAATGAAGGCCTGACAAGCCTGTGATCAAAACGCCTTCTTGTGTAGATGCAATCATTTCTTCCTTGCTCTTCGTACCTGGTGCAATATACAAATTTTGTGGAGCGACTGTCAGTGTACTTTTGTAGGATGATTTACGTGCATGTCCGGTCGTTTCGACACCATCTTTTTTCGCCGTTTTCCGGTTATGAAGCAATGTTTCTAGTGTCCCATTCGTGACGATTGCACGTTTTTTAGTCGCAACGCCTTCTCCGTCAAAGTTCGAACCGGCAATCGCGTCTGGATGTGTTGGATCATCTAGTAACGTGAAATGAGCAGACGCAATCTGTTCCCCAACTTTCCCGTTTAATAATGACTGACCAATCTGTGTGTTCTCAGCCGAAAAGATTGGTGTGAACGCGGCGAGTAGCGATGCAGATGCATCGTGGCGTAGGATAACCTTGTACTTCTTGGCTGGAATTGATTGTTCCCCCAGATTTGACAGAGCTTCTTCCGCTACTTCTTTCGCAATTGCGTCAGCGTCAAGTTCACTGAAATCACGCGTCATTTTACTAAAGCTTCCCGTTTTCATTTCTTCCCCTTCTTTAACGACTGCTGAAACGAAGATAATGAGTCCATTCTGCTTTTCATTCAACGTTAGGCCTTTGTTGTTCGCCATTACGCGCTCCGCCGAAAACTCTTGCAACGCACAGTAGTTGAGCGTGACAATTCGTGGATCATATGCAAAAACTTTCTTTTCAATTGACTTGATGAGTTCAATCTTTTCAAGTGTGGGTACCTGCGCGAGCGCTTCACTGTAGAAATCATGCGCCCCATACGTTTCACTGCCTTCGAATATGTCTGTTCCGTCGTCTTCATCAAGGATATCCGCATTGGCTTTGGCGCTGTTTATCAAAAATCCGATTGATGCTTCTTCAATTTTTTCTGTATAAGCGTATCCCATTTTACCATTGTAGAGTCCACGTAAACCAAGGCCGCCTTCTTCAGACGTCTCGTAACTGTCAATTTCCCCTTCGAAAATCATGACCTGAAACGACTCGGACTTCTCGTAATAAACTTCAGCTTCTTTAAAACCTGCGTTCATAGCTTCAGCCAACAGTTTCTTTTGAAATTCATTAATCGTCATCAATTACTCCCCCTTTGTCCCGCCGACGGTAATTTCACTGATACGAATCATAGGCTGGCCAACGTTGACCGGCAAACTTCCACTTATTGATCCACACATTCCTGCGCCATGTGCAAGATTATTACCAACCATGTCAACGAGCTGCAGTGTTTTTGCGCCGTTTCCAATTAATGTTGCGCCACGTACTGGTCGGTCAATTTTTCCATTCTTCACTAGATAAGCCTCGGCCACGGCAAAATTATAGTCACCAGTAGCCGGGTTCACTTGGCCACCGCCCATATATTTTGCATAAATACCGTGTTCAGTCGATGCAATAATTTCTTCGGGAGTCGATTTACCTGAAGCAATATAGGTATTCGTCATACGGGATGTCGGACTAAAACGGTATGATTGACGGCGTGAAGAACCTGTCGCTTCGGTATTCATGCGACGCGCATTGAATTTATCGACGAGATAGCCTTTGAGAATGCCGTCTTCAATTAGAACATTCTTTCGCGTCTTTTCACCCTCATCGTCAATATTGAGCGATCCCCACTCATTTGGCAGTGTTCCGTCATCGATGTACGTTACGATATCCGGAGCGACTTTTTCACCAATTCGATTTGCAAAAACGGAATTGTTTTTCGCAACGGCTGTCGCTTCAAGTCCATGCCCACAAGCTTCGTGAAAAATGACCCCACCGAATTCATTGTCAATGATGACAGGAAACTTTCCGCTCGGACATTCATCCGCTTCAAGCATCGTCACCGCAATGCGCGCAGCTTCACCCGCGTAATGAGTAAGGTCAAGGTTTTCGATAAATTCAAAACCGGCATGTGCACCCGGACCGTAGAAACCAGTTTGCAATTCAATACCGTCTGATGCAGTTGCCTGAATAGCAAGCCTGCTATAGACACGTGTGTCTTCAACGAATTTCCCTTCCGAGTTTGCAATGAGAACGTTCTGTTGCTCGTCAATATATCGAAGTTCTACCTGCTTAATGCGTTCATCGTAATTTCTAGCAATTTCATTGGCTTTTTTCATGACTGCCGCTTTCCGTGCATTCTCCACCGTTTGCGGCATTTGGGCAATTTTATGGATTGCTTCAAACGTCTCTTTCTGAAGCGGGTGAATTGTTCCGCTGCCTCCACCTTTGATGGCGAGTGCTGCCCGTTTCGCCGCATTAATTAATCCTTCTTCTGAGAAATCGGTCGTGTACGTATAAATACTCTGCAGACCTGAAAAGATACGTATCCCAATACCGAAGTCTCGGCCAGAAATACTTTTTTCTATCTTTCCACCCTGCAACTCCATTACATTAGACAATTTGTCTTCTATGAACACTTCCGAAAAGTCGCCGCCTGTAGAAAGTGCGGCTTCTAACACGTTTTCAATCGTTGACTGCTTGATCATATTCCCATTCCCCCTTCACTATCTGATTATATCGAATACTCTATGCAATGGTAATGTTTTCATTGGTAATTTAGTAAATTTGTGGACTTTTCATTGTCACAAGACAATAAGAACTTCTGATTCAATCCCTCTTGCTCAACAACCTCGTCACAATTAGTAGCAGTTCAATTGGGATATCATTGCCCACCCATCAACCCAGTGGTATAATAGAGGTAGGATTTATTGTATAAAAGGAGTGATAGCCAATGTTTTTCGTATACATTCTAATCGCACTGTTTACATTTGTAATCGTAGGGAATATCGCTGGTCTCGTTCGTACATTCAGCAACCATAATTAATTACATGCAAAAGCCCTCCGATGATGGAGGGCTTTTTGTTTGGTAATTTAGCATTTCCACGAGAGAACATTCGGGCAAACCTCTGACTATCTCGTTAAAAAAAGAGCGATTAAGCAGTGATATCCCGTTTAATGAACGTCGTATAGCTGATAAACAGGAATATTACAACATACACCGCAAGAACGGCGAGTGAAAATTGCATCGTAATGCCTTCTACAATTTGAAAGTCTGTTTCATGAATCGTCAAATCCATATGTGTGAAGACGATGTATTTCACGACTTCGTATTTTGCTAATAGCATGACCAATGTCGAGCCCATGAAGTAGATGAACAGCGATAGTCCGATTGCAAGTGAGCTAGAACGGAATACGCTACCAATCATGAACGCAAATGTTGCCGTTACGAAAACATTCCCGAATGATAGTAACAACATATAAAGCCCTTTACCCCAAACCGATACTTCTACAACTTCCTTCCCGTTCCAAACAAGTTCTGCACCATTGCCTGATTGGTATAAGAGAAACGCTCCAAGTATGGAAACGATAAATCCGAGTAACATAAGAAAAATGCCAAATAATATGACCGTCGCGTATTTGGACGTTAAGATTTTCCATCTTTTGACGGGGCGGGATAACAGCATCTTTATCGTTCCTTGCGTAAATTCAGATGCAACAATTCCTGCTGCAACAATAACCGTCAGCAAAACAACGATGGCTCCGACGATCGTACTTGAATTCATAATCATACTTTCCCGGCTATTACCGTCTAGCGGTTCGATTGAATTTGCCAAGCGGTATTCAAGAATCTTCTTATTCTTTTCAATTCGCTTTCGGTCGCTTTCTGAAAGGCCCGGACTGCTAAGATCTTGTTCTGCGTAGGTTAATTCGCTCTGTGCATTTGTTTTCCAATCTTGTTCGTCGTAATCATTGACCGAATCAATCCATTTCGTCAGACCGAACATTCCTAAAATCGCCAACACGAGTAGGCCAGTCATAATCCAAGTCGCTTTTTTACTCCATAATTTCATCCATTCATTTTGTATGAGCTTCAGCAATCTGGCCACCTCCAGTCATTTCTAGGAATTGATCTTCCAGTGTTTTGCGATGCGGTTGGACTGCAAACAATTGAATTTCCTGTGCCATCATCTGTTGGATAAGTCCTGGTACCTGCGTTTTTTCTGCATTAATGATAAATCCGCCATTCAGTGGTTCAATTGTAAATCCGCCCGCAATTAGCAAAGCTTCAGCAGTTTCTGTCGGAAATGCTTCAATATAGTAATGAGATTCCTGCTCATTCGACACATCTCGGATATCAACCAGTTTCCCGTTCTGAATGACTGCAATCCGATCACACATAAGTTCAATTTCCGATAGCATATGGCTTGATACAAAAACAGAAACGCCTTCTGTTTCCGCAATTACTTTTAGATGCGTCCGGAACTCGCGAATTCCTGCGGGATCGAGTCCATTTGTCGGCTCGTCGAGAATCAGAAACTTCGGATTGTGTAAAAGTGCCTGTGCCAATCCGAGTCGCTGCCTCATTCCAAGTGAATAGGTTGATACTTTTTCATGAATTCGATTTTGCATTCCTACCTTATTAACGACTTCATTAATCCGCTCTTTTGTCACACCGTCATGCATACGTGCAAAGTGCACTAAGTTTTTGTAACCCGACATGAATTTGTACATTTCCGGATTCTCTACAATGACTCCGACCTTTGATAGGCCTTCTTCAAAATCATCAGCTAGTAATTTACCGTCAATGACGATATCCCCGCCCGATGGCTTCATGAGACCAACAATCATGCGAATTGTCGTCGTTTTCCCAGCTCCGTTTGGTCCGAGGAACCCTGTAATTTGTCCAGGATACAACGATAGACTCAAGTTGTCGATAATCTTTTTTCTACCGATTGTTTTCGATAAATTCTTTAATTCTACTACTGGTTTCATCCCCACATCACCCTTTCTTTTTGAACAGTGACACCATCCATGAGGTGGCATCTTTCCCGTAAGTATTCCGGATTTCGTCAACCGCTTCATGCGCGATTATACGTCCCCCTCTTAGTACTACGATTTCATCGAGCAATGGTTCCACTTCTTTTATTTCATGTGTCGACATTATAATGGTTTGGCGCTCAGTATCAGTGAAACGAATCAGGCCTTTCGCGATGTCATCACGCACCATCGGATCGAGACCGGAGAAGGGTTCGTCCAACAAATAGTAATCTGCTTCACGTCCAAGCGTCACCGCAATTTTGACACGTCCCCGGTTCCCTTTGGACAAATGTTTTATTTTAGAATCGAGTGAAAGGTTTAAAAATTGCGCAATCTCCTTTGCTTTCACCAAGTTAAAATCGGTAAACTGCGACTCGTAATATTCGATGAGTTGACCCACAGTGAAATACGGATAGAACAGGTCCGTGTCCGGCATATAAGCGATAGTGGATGCCACCCTTCGCTTAATGTGACTTCCGTTTAACACAGCACTTCCGGAATCAGGTGTCACTAATCCGGCAATCAGTTTCAACAGCGTTGTTTTTCCGCTTCCATTCTCTCCAACAAGCCCGATTATTTTTCCTTGCGGCAGGGAAAGTGTAAGACCGTCAAGCGCTTTTCGTCTGCCATACTTTTTCGATATATTTCTTAGTTCAATCATCTTTTCCACTCCTTTCCTGTAGGTGCTGTAGCATTTCTGAGGTCGTAAAACCAAGTGCTTCAACATTTTGAATGAATGACGCCACAAGCTGTTCCTTCATTTCATTACGCAGCATGGCTATTTTCACTTCATCTTCCGTGACGAAAGATCCTTGCCCTCTCTTCGTTTCGGTGATTTCCATTTGCTCCAGCTCCTTATAGACGCGCTGCATCGTATTGGCATTCACACCAGCTTCAATGGCATACTCACGAACAGACGGCAATTTCTCCCCTGGCTTCAACGTTCTTCGGATGATATCTCCCGTAATCAGGTCGATGAGCTGTTGGTAAATCGGTTTGTCTGGAAGAAAATTAATGCCCATTGTTACAACCTCACTTTCTTTTCGAATAACATGGACCCGAAAACGAAATAGAATACCGTCAGCAAAACGTATAATACAATACTGCCGATTGTTAAAATCGTTCCGCTTGGGACAATGTAATTGTTAAACATTAGTAGATTCATCTCCTGAATCGAGCCATACATTGGCCCCATATCCTTGACCGTTTGGAATGCCTCCGTGAACCAGATAAATCCCCATCCAATAATCCAAATGTTGACCAAGATAATGATGACAACAATCGAGAACAAGCCTATCCGTGAACGAAACACCTGGTAAATCGACCAGAAGAAAAACACGAGTGCCATGCCATAGAGGGCGTTCAACATAATGACAGCGCCCACACTAAGCAATATAAGCAGATTGTCTACAACGGACACCGTTCCACTGTCCGCGTAATAAGTAATTCCAGCAATCATCCCGCACAATACGAGCGAACAGCCTACCGTCAAGCTAATTAGTAAAAATTTTGCACCCACCAGCTGCCACATCGACGCTGGGGAATGAAGCCAAATAGCCAGATGTCCCATTTCCTTTCCAAGACTATCAAATAGCAAGGTTACCGCCATAACCAAGTGGAGTATGAAACAAAGTCCAATCATCGGTTGAAGAGAAGCGAAAAGATCCTCTGGCAATCCAAAAACCAGGTGATCCACACCCCAGAATAGGATTAGACTATTGATAAAAATATAGAAAATAAGTCTCCATCTCATCTGTACCCATTCTTTTAGCACTAACCCTCTCCATCTTTTCATAGGCTTTACAACCTCACTTTCTTTTCAAACAGAACAGCTGCTACGATGAACAAAGCGACTGTACAAAAAACATTGAATAGAATTTCACCTGAGTAAAATAGTGTCTCCATATGCTCAATGTAAATGAACTCCACATTAAGTGACGGATTTTTGAGTTTCATGACATCAATAGGTCCAATCGACACCAGCTTCTGATAAAATTCCGAAAGAGTGATTAGACTATAGATTCGGGTTGAAACGAAGAACAAAATGATAGTAGCCACTATTGAATATCCCTTTAAGAAGGGTTTCATAAGACGATCAATGACCCAGAAGAAAAATCCGACACTCATGAAAATGATTGAAACCACAAAAACCAGTACGATGAAAATACTTCCGAAGAAAAACAAATCGTTGAATGTAATTGTTGCAGATTTGAATAATGCGTATTGTATAGCAAGAACGACTGTAGGAATTAGCAGTCCTACTGCCCCAATAAAGGATGCCAACAATGCTTTTGCTCCAACCAGTTTATAAATAGATGCTGTCGAATGAAGCCATACATCTGGACGCTTCATGTCCCTTTCCAGCATCGTAAACAATGCAGTTACGGGAGCTAATGCACTTGCAATCGCCCATAGAAAACAGATAACAAGCGCAACTTCAAAAATATGTACTTCTAATCCCAAAAATCTGGTTATCAATAACGGAAAAAAGGACATGACAAGGGTTCCGAACAATGCACTAACGAGTAACGCCCATTTCATCGTTATCCACTCTTTTTTCACTAACCCATTCCACTGCTTCATAAGCTTTCCTCCTTAATGTATCGGTGTATTAGTTACATAGTACACTATATGCAATATGGTGTAAAGATATTCGTTTGATTAATGAGATAATTTGATAATCAAAAATTTTATCACGTCTGTTGATTAAATAAAAATAACCAGTAAATAACTTGAACAAACACTGGGCTCTATTTATAGAAATGCTATTGCATCGCTTTGAATTGAACGACTTCTATATCATTATCGAAATGTCTTGATAAATAGGGATGCGACAGGCTAATAATCACAACAGGAAGCCGAAATTAGTCCAAAGAAAATGGCGATTTTCAAGCCCTAGTCACCGGTGTTTAATGTAAATAAGTAATTATGAAATTGATAATGATAAGAAAAATTGAATGGTTTCAATAAAGTCAATAGGAATTACTTATGCTTGGTAGTCCAAAATGAGGAATGGTGCCGCGGTTAAATGAGGGCTATACTGAAGGTACAACGTTCAAAGGAGTGATGAATCATGAGTTCGTTTCTAACAGGCATTGATCATATCCAAATTGCAGCGCCACCCGGTTCTGAGGATGCAGCTCGGACGTTTTATGGAGACCTTCTTGGCATGCAGGAAATCCCAAAACCGGAAAACTTGAAGGCACGCGGCGGTTGCTGGTTCCAGTGTGGTTCACACGAAGTGCACATCGGCATTCAGCAGGACTTCATCCCTGCCAAAAAAGCGCACCCCGGTTTTACAGTGAATGCACTTGATCAGTTAAAATCGCGATTGGAAGAAGCTAGTTACATCATTAGCGAAGAGCCCCCAATCGAAGGCCGTTCTCGCTTTTTCACACAGGATCCTTTTGGCAATCGGCTTGAATTTTTGGCTTTCGCATGAACCATGCAGCAGTTGTTCGAAAACTGCTCCATTATACGGCGGGATGCATTACCTGCATCCCGCTGCTTTAAGAGTAAAGATTTTTTTGCTTGCCATGACAGGCTGCCGAACGCTACTAATCCCCCGCGGACTAGCCGTCACGCTTCAATAATCGCCTTTTCCTGCACATCCAATTGTTCCAACTCATGGATCATTTCATCCCGCTTTCTTGCAAGTCTGTCCTGTACTTTGCGAACGTCTTGTAACACAGCATTTAAATTGCTTTTCGCATCTGTAATGCGCGAATGAACCATCCAGTCTGAAAATATATTATCAAAAAACAGATCGGTAAATGTGAAAATATCCTTTTTATTTACTATGAATGATTCAGTCGCAGCATTCTGAACGTCCATCAATTCTGTTTCATAATGGCGAAGTGCACGTTGCGCGCGGTGGACGAGGTCGTCGGAACTGTTAATTTCGGAATACTTGAGCGCTGATACAATCAAACCGCCGCCAAGAAACGTGTCCCAAACCGACATACCTTCCGCCGATCCAAGCTCATCCAGCGCCGCATCAAGTGCAAGGCTAGCTTTTTGACCAGCGTCGCTTGCTTCGTCGATTTCGCGGCACAGCGAACGCACCCTTACCCGGTCATCTGCAATTTTTTGCAGTGTACTGTTTGCAACGGAATCATTGTGCCGAATCCATGTCTCCTTTTCCTTGATAAAATCTGCCCAGTCTTCATCTATATAAGAGAAAGTTGGATTTTTCATCTCTTCACGCAGTTGTTTGGCTTCCGCCTCTAAATCTATCACTACTTTTTCAGCCTCATTGTATTGCAATTCAGCCTCAGCAGCTTCTGAAATTTCCTTTTCCATTTTTTCATCCCATGTGCCCGTCCACTCACTAATTTTATTCATGAAAGAGAACTTCCCAAGTTTCACGACGTCACGCTGCTCTTTTGTCAGCTGTTCTCGAAACTTATCACGCATTCCAATTGCTTCTGATAGTTGCGACTCAGTCCCTTCCAACCGCCGTTTGATCCGATTGCGTTGCGTCCGTGTCATTGCTAGCACCAATTGCCGTTCACGTAGATCTGTTCTCACCAAAACCACCCCTTTCTTTGTTATACGGAAATCTGAGGGGGAAGTTTCATTCTCTCGCAATAAACTGTCCACATGTGCATAATTAATATTTTTTCACTATTACAACTTATCCACAACCAAGTACTTGGTTTTGATCAATGTTTATCCACAATCAAAGGGATATGATGGAAGTGGAGGTGTACCCTTTTATGAAAAAACAACTAACAATTGTACTTATTCTTATATCTCTTCTCACCGCCTGCGGAAATGAATCTACCATTTCTACATTGTCTTACCCAGTTCCTGACCAAGAGATGCATGCATCCGAAGAAGGGTTATCACTTACGCTTGAAGAAGATGCTTTCCTGGGATCACCATCTGTTATCAAGACAGTCGTACAAAATGCCACTTCATCCGACTATCAATTGGGTGAGTTTTTCATATTGAATTAAATAAAGATGGCCAGTGGTTTGTCATTACGTATTCAGATGCCGTGTTCTTAAAGAATCCGTCCTTCAAAGACTATGGAAATGTATTGTCATCCGGAAGCAAAGCACGCCAGACTTTTTCGGTCGACGCGCTCGGTGTGACACTGATCCCAGGTGAATACCGTCTTGTGAAAACATTTTTATCGCTTGGTGAGCCGTTGTACGAGTTATCTGTCGCTGTACCATTTACTGTGGAATGAAAAAAACCTGAACAAAGCAAATGAGCTTTATTCAGGTTTATTTTATTTAGCCCCAGACTTCTTTCGCTACGTCTACAATGAATTTCAATTTCTCCCATTGCTGTTCTTCTGTCAGTTTGTTTCCGTGATGCGTTGATGCAAATCCGCATTGTGGGCTCAAGCACAGCTGTTCAAGTGGCACGTATTGCGCCGCTTCTTGAATGCGCGCGATAACCGCATCTTTGTCTTCTACTTCTCCATTTTTCGATGTAACAACACCAAGCACGACTTTTGCTCCACCATTTGGAACATGATCCAATGGTTTAAAGTCTCCTGAACGTTCATCATCATATTCCAAGAAGAAGCCATCTACTTTTTCTTTTGCAAGGAGTGTTGGCGCAATCAGTGCGTAGCTTCCTTCAAACGCCCACGTTGATTGGTAGTTTCCGCGGCATAAGTGTGTTGTTACGACTAAGTCTTCCGGCTTGTCTTCTAACACACCGTTAATGACGCGCAGTGCCAAGTCGATTAATTGTTCTCTTGAATAGGTTCCGTCATTGAACGGGATTTCCGGTGCAGATAGCCCGGCAATATAGACATCATCCAACTGTAAGTAGCGTACACCCGCTTCGTAAAATGCTTTCAAAGCATCTTTGTATGCTTGAATAACATCGTTTGCAAATTCTTCAACGTCAGGGTAAATGTCACTATTACGTATTCCAATATTAAAGAGTTGATTTGGGCTCGGAATCGTTTGTTTCACAACGGCACGGCCGCCAACGATTTCATTAAGCTCAACAAAGTCTTGAATGAATGGATGATTGGGGTTAAATGAAATCTTACCTGTGTTGCGAACGTCGTATTTTTCAGTTTCAACCCCGTCAAATGTGTAACCCTTCTCAGGTACAAATCCTTCAATTCCATTCAGATGCTCCAAGAAGTCTAAATGCCACCATGTACGTCTAAATTCACCATCTGTTACAAGTTCCAAACCAATTTCAATTTGCTTATCAACCACCCGTTTAATTTCCTGTGTTTCTACTTCTCGTAATTGTTGTGCAGTAATTGTGCCTTCTTTAAAGTCTTTGCGCGCTTTATGCAAGTTATCCGGTCGTAGTAAACTTCCAACATGGTCCGCTCTGAATGGTGCTTTCGTTAGTGTTGTCGCTTGATTTGTCATAGTAAATTCCCTCTTTCTGTTTTTTAGTGGATTTTGATTTTATTAGAACAGGACGCGAATGGGCGAACTCTTTTTCTTTTCTTACGGCAGTATCGCGTATGAGCGGGTTATTTTTCTTTTCTTTCGGCAGTACCGCGTATGAGCGGGTTATTTTTCTTTTCTTACGACAGTTCCGCGTATGAGCGGGTTATTTCCCTTCTCTTTCGGCAGTCGCGCGTATGAGCGGACTGGAAACCCGGATGCTTTTTCTGGCTTCGGAACGATGTTAAAAACGACTGAGTCTTTTGAGGGCACTTTATCTAAGTTTGTTGATAACTCAATTTAATTGGTGGATTTTTCAAAAACATAATAATTCTCCCTTCATTTTTTGAAGGTAACTTTGGTCTCCAGAAAGAACAAAAAACCCCTTCTAAATTTATAGAAGAGGTTTTGGCGAATTCGCTATTTGCTCTTCTCATCTCCAAGCAGTAAGCATTACACTTACGCTTCTGGAATTAGCACAGTACTTAAAAAGTCTGTTGCTGAGGTATCATCGGGCCAGTCCCTACACCTCTCTGGATAAGAAAGTTACGTATTTAGTTGTTAACCAGTACAATACGCGACTTCAAATAGAATGTCAATACAGAATATATAAAATATTTTAGTTATGTCTGTTCTTTGACAAGTTAGGCAAACAAAAAAGACACCCCAACCGGAGTGGCCCCTCAAACCATTGACGCCAAAAGTGCATAAACCCGTTTCATCTCTTCTTGCATCATCCACTGATCAACCGCGAGCCATCTGCAATGGATTGCATTTCCTTCAAGCCTTGTCATACCGGCTTTCAAACCTTCTTCCACCCGTAGTGTTTCCTGTAATGAACGGATATCTATGTCCTTAGCTTTAGGAGTTACTAGCCAGATCGAACCCACATACATTGCGTCTCCCAGTACACCAATACCAGTTAAGTCAACTTCTTTCGGTGAAAAATGCAGTGAATCAAAGGCGATCAGTTCGTCTTCAACGAAAATCTTAAAGTTTGATTTCAATGATTCATAGTCAAAAATTTCACCGCGCTTTTCGCGACCCGGGGCGAGGATTTCTCCCCATAATACCGTTGAATCAGCGGCTAGCCTAAGTGTCGTGTCGACTTGGAACTTCGCATCAGCGAATGGAATAATGACTTCAGGCATCCATTCCAGACGCGCTCGTTCGGCGAGCTGGACATCGATTGTCAACACACAAGTATCCCCTGTATGGGACGGATAGATTTTCAAAGCTGACTGCTGAATCAGCCTCGCGCTGCTGTCTGGTGCAATTTTTACCGTAATGTCATTTCGATCCCCTGCAACCATCCCGCCAGACGATTCCATTATGTAAACCGTCGCTGTCGGGTCTTTCCCATCGTAAAGTTCGCGGCTTGCCTTCAAAGGAGGCTGCTGGTAAACATGAGGCATCCGTGTATAGCCCCTTCTAAACTCGAACTCTACATCTAGTTTTCCGTGATGGATGGAGCGGGTCGGATTAAGCATTTGAACCAGCGGATTCCGCGCCTTCCAACAGCATATTGTGCTTAATCCAAGCAACGACCTTGTCTACATTTTTCTGTGTTCGCACATCCGTGAAAATGTACGGACGTCCGTTGCGCATTTTTTTCGTATCGCTATCCATCAGGTCAAGATCGACCCCGACGTACGGAGCAAGATCCGTTTTGTTGATCAACAAAAGATCAGAACGCGTTAAAGCAGGTCCGCCTTTTCTCGGAATATCCTGGCCTTCTGCGACGTCAATTACATAGATATAGCCGTCGACAAGTTCCGGACTAAACGTTGCAGATAGATTATCGCCGCCACTTTCCACAAATATAATATCAAGATCATCAAAACGAGATTTCAGCTCATCGATTGCCGCAAAGTTCATGGAAGCATCTTCACGGATTGCCGTATGCGGGCAACCTCCTGTTTCAACGCCCAAAATACGGTCTTCTTCAAGTACTCCGCTTTTAATTAAAAACTGTGCATCTTCACGTGTGTAAATATCGTTCGTAATGACAGCCACATTATAATCGTTATGCATTGCACGTGTCAGTTGGTCAACGAGCGACGTTTTGCCCGATCCAACCGGTCCACCGATGCCTATACGTACTGGTTTCATAAAAAAAACTCCTCCTAAAAAAATCAAGAAATAAACATCCTCGAGAATAAATATTCATGCTTCATTGAAGCTAGTTCGATGCCTAGCGCATTGTTGCTTATATCATCAATCGTCAGTGTCGACACCAATTCAGCCGCTTCCGTCACAGGACCAATCAGCCCGTAGGTCGTCTGGACACCGGCAGTTTGTCCGAATGGTACTGCACGGACTGCATTTTGGACGAGTCCGTTAAGCGATGCGAATAAATAGGTCATGACGGCATGTTGCGCACTGACGCCTGTTGTTGCACTGTAAATGCCATATAAAATGGAATAATGCCCTTTAATCTCTTTCGAATCAATGCGGTCTTTCCATTCAGCCAGGAACTTGTCCGTTCCGAGCGGAGCCACCGTTTTAATAAACTGTCTGCCAAGATTAATACTCGCATCACGTGATTCCTTCGCAAGCTTCATGGCCCCGCATAATTGCTCCAAATAAAGAAGTTGCTCAACATCCTTTTCCTCTGCTGCTGCATACGCTTCTTTGATCAAGATTGCATCACCGCGAACCAGGTTATGAAATAGAAACGATGTACAATAAGCGATTAAATCCTCTTTCGTCCGGATTAAATCCTCTTGTATATACGTTTCCATTCCATAGGTCTGCGTGTAGGATCCGATTGGAAAAGCGGAGTCATGGATTTGGAATAACCGTAAAAGTGCAGAATCAGTGAGAGTGTCCGCGGTATTTGAAGGGCTGTTTGAATCTTCTTTCCGTTGTTTCATAGGAAACACCTACTTCATCTAGCAACTTATTTAACGTATGGTCTGCACGCACAATAATTTCGTTTTCATCAATTAAACAAGGGGTATGACGGTTGCCGAGTTCGAATGCAGCTTTACCCATTTCCGTCATGTCTTTCGGGCTGATAACAATGACCGGCTCCATTTTCGTCCGGATTGCAATGCGGCGCTCAGCATCTTCAAAAAGGAGGTCGCCGTATTGAAGCGGTTCTTCCTGATTAAGTTTTAGCGCAATATCTGTCCCATGATCGGTTTCTGTACGGAGTATGCGCTTGCTCAACTCTTCCCAGTCAAGTTCAACCCATTCCGTTTTTTTACCGGCAATTTCTTCTTCTCTACCCACGTTGCCGATTAACTTTTCGATTAACACTTTACATCCTCCTTTAAAATCCAATCACGCCTCGGTGTGATTGCTTCGCTGAATGAAGTTAAAATAGGAAATAGCGCTGTGCCATCGGGAGAACGCTTACAGGTTCACACGTAGCCAAAACACCGTCAATTTTCACTTCATATGTTTCCGGATTGACGTCAATTTCAGGCGTTTCACTATTATGCTTCATATCTGCTTTGCTAATAGAACGGCAGTTTTTCACCGTACCGATCATTCGTTTCAAACCAAGTTGTTCCGGCAGTCCTTCTTCCACGGCAATTTTAGGTAGGAAAGTCATTCCCGCGTTTTGCGGACCCTGACCTTGAAAACCGTACATACGGCGCCCCATCATAGGTTGTGGTGTAGGAATGGATGCGTTCGGATCTCCCGTCATTGCGTAAACGGCGATTCCACCTTTAATAACAACCTCTGCTTTCACCCCAAAAAATGCTGGATCCCAGAGGATAATATCCGCCAGTTTTCCTTCTTCAAGCGAACCGACTTCATGACTAATTCCGTGGGCAATCGCCGGGTTAATGTTCAACTTTGAAATATAACGCTTTACACGGTAGTTATCATTATCTTTTCCTTCATCTTGAGGGAGAGGTCCGCGCTGCTGTTTCATTTTATTCGCCGTTTGAAATGTTCGGATTGTCACTTCTCCAACACGGCCCATCGCCTGTGAGTCGGATGACATCATGCTAAGAATACCCATGTCCTGCATAATGTCCTCCGCTGCAATCGTCTCGGGACGAATACGCGAATCTGCGAATGCCACATCTTCTGGCACGTCATGTTTCAAATGGTGACAAACCATCAGCATGTCCAAGTGTTCATCGATTGTATTCGTTGTAAATGGTTTTGTCGGATTTGTTGACGCAGGCAAGATGTTCGGCAATGCAGCCATCTTCAGCTGATCGGGTGCATGCCCGCCGCCTGCTCCTTCTGTATGGAAAACGTGGATGACGCGGCCCGCAATCGCATCGATTGTATCTTCAACGAAGCCCGCTTCATTGAGGGTATCGGAGTGAAGTGCAACTTGGATGTCATAGTCGTCTGCAACCATTAAACTCTGATCCAGCGCGGATGGTGTCGCACCCCAATCTTCATGGATTTTCAGGCCTATTGCACCCGCACGTATCTGTTCTACCAAAGGTTCGTGCGTCGATGCACTACCCTTTCCAAGCAAACCGACATTGACGGGTAAACCTTCAACCGCTTGCAACATCCTGTGAAGATGCCACTTTCCTGGCGTCACACTAGTTGCTTTTGAGCCGGCTGCAGGACCTGTTCCTCCACCAATGAATGTTGTTGTCCCAGCATTAAGTGCAGTATCTACCTGTTGAGGACTGATAAAGTGAATATGTGTGTCAATCGCCCCAGCTGTTGCAATCAAGCCTTCGCCTGCATAAACTTCAGTTCCAACACCGATAATCATGTCCTGATCCACGCCATCCATTGTATGTGGATTCCCTGCTTTTCCGACGCCGACAATACGTCCGTTTTTCATGCCAATATCCGCTTTCACTATACCCGTGTAATCAATAATCATGACGTTTGTTATCACAGTATCAAGAACACCTTCATCAGATGTATTTTTACCATTTTGACCCATTGAAACTCGTAATGACTTTCCGCCTCCAAAAATACCTTCGTCGCCGTATGTTGTATAATCCTTTTCAATTTCAATCCATAGATCCGTATCAGCAAGACGTACTTTATCGCCTACCGTCGGACCGTACATTTTTGCATATTGCTCGTGCGTTAACTTCAATGACCTTCAGCTCCTTTATAACCGCCCTCGGATGCCTTCTCTATAATTTCATCCTTATTATGCGTAGAACCTTCCGTCAGTTTATTCAAACCGAATACTTGACGTTTGCCTCCGAATTCAACCAGATCTACTTTTTTTTCTTCACCCGGTTCAAATCGAACCGCAGTGCCTGAGGGTATATTTAAATGCATACCGACTGCCTGTTGACGATCAAACTCTAAAAATTTATTTACTTCGATGAAATGGAAATGGGAACCGACTTGAATCGGTCGGTCACCTGTATTCGCAACACGAACTGTTGACACATCTCGCCCAAAGTTAATGTCAATCAAACCTTCTGACGGTCTAATTTCTCCTGGTTTCATATGAATTTCCTCCTCTCATTGAATTGGATTATGGACAGTTACAAGTTTCGTACCATCCGGGAATGTACACTCAATCTGCACATCGCTAATCATATCGCCGACACCTTCCATTACATCCTCAACCCTAAGTACATGCTTTCCTTCGCTCATTAACTGTGCAACCGTTTTACCGTCACGTGCACCTTCCATGATGTAATGGCATATAAGCGCCATCGACTCAGGATAATTTAACTTTACTCCTCGTGCTTTACGTTTAAGCGCAAGTTCTCCGGCTACGTGAAGAAGTAATTTTTCCTGTTCAACTGGTGATAGTTTCATTTAAAAGCACCTCAATTCGTTTATTAAAAAGTGAATAATTAGATGATTCAGTTAAATTGGAGTGGTATTATTTCACTTTTTTGTTTTAGTTTTTTGTTTTAGTTTTAGTTTCAGTTTTGCATGAACATGCGCTTGGACAAGGTCCTGGTTATTTGAATCCATTGAAATGGATTTATGGGGATAATTCGGGGGATATGCTAACTAATTTATTATAAAGTATTGAATTACTTTTAACAACGTTTACACCTTCGAAATAGTATAGGTATCGTCTTTGCTGGAGTGTACACTATTGATAGAGCTTTAATTCAGAGTGTACATTGTAGATTGCTTGGCGCATTCGTGAGCGTTATTGAAAGAGTGTGGTTTGGAGTGTGGATTATAGATCGCTTTGCGCTTTGGGGATGCCTCTGGCCCTGAGCCTGGATTAACGCTTCGCATCCAGTCTCACGGCTTCGGCTACCCCTTTGCCGCACATGCGCTGGAGTGTACATTATTGATAGTGATTTTGAGATGTATAGACTGAGATTATAATGTGATTACTATTTAATACTAATTTCATTGAAGAAAGACGCACTATAGATTGCTAGTCTAATCCCCAATAACGAAATGCGCTTTCTTAAAGAGACCGTCCAGCGAAGGCGCGTCTTCGTGGTAGCCGGAGCGATAAGACTGATGGAGGGATGCAGTTCAATCCCTCCTTGCTCTTCTTTCTGGCTTATCGCGGGAGGCATCCACAAAGCGTCGAAGCGGTGTTAGAGGGATTTCTGATTCTATCCATTGTATCGGGACTTTTTCAGTGTTTCATCTCACTCCGTAATTTTCGGTGAGCCTGGCGTCCTGGACCTGTCTCATACAACCTCTTCTCCACATCCGTTTCCGGGTATACCCCGGGTACAGAAATGGGTTTGTTGTTTTCATCCATGCCCACCATTGTGAGGAATGATTCAGTCGTCAGCTTCGTTACTCCGGTCAAAAGGTTCATGGAATGGACCGATACGAACACCTCCATTGACGTGCGTCCGGTAAAAGTGACGATTGCTTCAAGTTCCAATACGTCACCAACGCGTGCGGATGACAGGAAATCGACTGAATCGATAGATGCCGTGACAACCGAACAATGAGAATGCTTCATCGCTGCGATTGCTGCGATTTCATCTATGTACGCCAGGACACGACCGCCAAAAATTGTTTGTAAATGATTCGTGTCTGGCGGCAAGACAATTTTGGATTGAATGGTACGTGAATGGCTCATTGGTCTTTTTTCTACCATGAAAATCTCTCCTTCGCTTTTATGAATATAGGAAACCTTTCCCTTATATGTTCCGTATATAGAGTATACACAAATTGGGGGTTTATTCATGCTGAATTTTATCGATACACATTATCAAAAGATCACTTGGTTGATCGTATTACTTGGATTCTTCGTAATCTTTACAGCTAAAGACTATTTATCACTTATTTTGTTTTCATACCTACTCGTTAGAGCTGTTAAGTTTCGGGACTCCATTCTTAAAACCCTTCGAAATACCCCTATCAGCGCGATGGTCATTTATGCAATCGGAATGATTTTACTCATTGCTGCGCTTACGGCCATTATGCTATTTTCGGCAGGTTTCATTAAGGAATACAACATTCCTGGTATTTTTCAGTATATTTATGTAGCTATTGTACTGGTTGGTTCCATGTTCTTTTATGTCTGGTTTATGGCTTTTTTAATAAATCTATGGAATAGGAAAAGTTCGAACAAGTAAGTAAAACCCTCTTCATTTTTCGCCAAATAACTTTTTCGAATAGAGATGGGAAAACTTGAATTCCCCTTCCTGTTTAACACTTTCATCGACAATCTCTCCCTCTTTCATAACATAAATACGGTTGCACATATATTCGACAACCTGTAAATCATGAGAAATAAAAAGAATCGCCATACCGGTCTCCCGATTCAGTTTGATGAGTAAGTCTATAATCTCTTTTTGTATTAATCGATCGAGACTAGAGACAATTTCGTCGCATACTAACAATTCCGGCTGAATGAGGATGGACCTCAGTAAGTTGACACGTTGCCTTTCACCGCCGCTCAATTCAGATGGACGTCGATTCAAATGCGCTTCGGTCAGTCTTACATTCCCGAGCATATGACGAATATACGTATCTCGGTCACCACTTCTATTGCGTAACGGTTCCCTCAGAATTTCTTTGACAGTCCAAGTTGGATTAAGAGCCGCCGATGCATTTTGAAAAATCAGCTGGCATTTTTTGTAGAATGCTTTTTTCGTATTCCTCGTTATGGGTGCTCCATGAAAGGAAACAACACCCGTTTCGGGGGCTTCAAGCTGCATTATAAGACGTGACAAAGTACTTTTCCCACTACCACTTTCTCCAACAAGACCTACGATTTCACCTTCCCCAATAGCCATATCAATTCCACGAAGAACTTTCTTCTCTTTGCGGTAACTTTTCGATATATTCTCCACAGTTAATAGCATGCTCTTTCCAACCTTTCCAACACATCAATCACGCCTCGGTGTGATTGCGTCAAGATTTTGAATTGAGCTTGAGGCCTACAGGGGGGAAGGATTGAACTGCATCCTTCCTTGTGGGTCATGCAGTGGGGAAGGATGTAGTTCAATCCTCCCTTGTTGCGACAGGACGTCGCGAACTTAGACTGCCTTCTTCTTAACTCCTTTCAAAATCTGTGACATCCGCCGGAGGCTTTAACAGGGAGAAATGGAACTTGATTTCTCCCTGTTAAAACCGACTGTCCAGAAGTCGTTTTGTATAGGAATGCTCTGGCCGTCTAAATAGTTCCTTAACACTTCCTGTCTCAATCACTTTACCAGCTTGCATGACGACCATTTCATGTGCCGCATCAGCTACGACATCCAAGTCGTGCGTGATTAATAAAATCGTCGTCCCTTGCTCTTCATTCAACTTTTTTAGTAAAGCAATAAAGTCCTGCTGCAACACTCTATCAAGTGCGGATGTAGGTTCATCTGCAATTAAGAGATCCGGCTTCACGTACAAGGCACATGCAATCATACAACGCTGTAACATTCCACCTGATAGTTCGAACGGATACTGATGTATTACGTCATTCGAAAGACCGAGATTACTCAAAGCACCGGCCATTTTCACACAAAACTGTTCAATAGTATCCCCTATCCGTTCTCCGGAAAAGGCATACAGTTGATACTTCATTTTCACAGACGGATTAAAACTGTTTGCTGCATCCTGGAAAATCGTGAAGATATTTGATTTCCTAATTTCCATAATTTCCTCGGTTGAGCTGTTAATTAAGTTCCTGTCATTAAACAAGGCCTGTCCAGTCGCCTTCATACCCACTGGCAAGATCCCGAGCAACGCTGCTACAGTCATACTTTTCCCACTGCCACTTTCACCGATAATTGACGTAATCTTCCCGCGTGGAATCGAAAACGAACTATTCTCTACAATGCACTGTTCATCGACAACTATTGATAATCCGTCCACCTTAAGCATTTGACCGCCTCCGTTTTGGATTTTTCAATGCTTCACCTATAAAGTTAACGGATAGAATCGTTATGAAAATCATGATTCCTGGGAACAAACCAATCCACCATGCACCAATCAAAATATCATTTTGCGCGTAGTACAACATATTTCCCCATGAAGGTATCGACGGCGGTACACCGATGCCGAGAAAACTAAGCGATACTTCTATGAACACCGCACCCGCAAAGTTGAACAATGTAACAACAAAAATAGCAGGCACACTATTACGTAGCAAATGGCCAAAAATGATTTGCCACAGTGGTGTCCCGAACATTTTAGCCATTTTTACAAATTCAGTTTCTCTAAGGCGGATGAATTCCGATCTTACGATGCGTGCAGTAACTAGCCACCCAGTAACTCCTATGACTAGTGCCATACTCCACATGCCGCCTTGCATAAATGCTTGAAACGCCAAAATCAGGATTAGAGATGGAATTGTAATAAGTGCATCAAGAAACCGCATCATTATCGCATCTACATAGCCCCCCACATAGCCGCTAATTCCGCCGTAAAGTACACCGATAATGAGGGATAGAATTACAGAAGTACCCGCAACAGTGAGCGTTACTTTTCCGCCTTCCAGTAGACGGGAAAACACGTCGCGCCCAAGATGATCCGTTCCTAGCAAATGGCCTTCTCCTGGCGGTACATATATTTTATCCATATCCATTTCGTTTGGCGGATGTGTTGAAAAAAGTCCCGCGAAAACCGTCATGATGACAATCACCCCAAGGACCATAGACCAGAATAGAATTGTTTTTCGAAGTTTCATCTACTGTATGCCCCCTTCCGTAATTTGGGATCCACTGCATACATGATGAGGTCGATGACGAATAAACTTAAGACAACGAGCAGCCCGATAAAAAGGATGCCGCCCATGATCAGCGGGAAGTCTTTCATCATCACCGCTTTTACCATTAGCTGTCCAAGTCCCGCCCACGAAAAAAGAGATTCAACGATAATTGTTCCACCAAAAAACGAAGGAATTGTCATACCGATGTAATTCAAATACGGAATGGATGCGTTGCGCAAAATCCCTTTTCTGATTTTACTTTCCACAACTCCATTTGCCCTCGCTACCATTACATAATATTTACTGCTTTCTGCTTTTATACTTTCTTGAAGGAAGCGCGCGTAGATGCCTACATGGGTAAGAATGATAACGGCTGCTGGCAAAATGAGATGGCGAAGTTTGTCTAAGAGACCTCCATCACCACCGATATCCCCCGTACCCGAGGACGGAAGTATTCCAAGTTTCACCGAAAAGAATGAGATGAATAATATCCCTAGCCAAAATGATGGTATGGAAGATGTCGCAATACTAATTGTCGATAGCCCTTTATCCCACAATGAGCCGGCTTTCATACCTGCGACGGTACCAATCCATTGCGAACCAATAATAATGAATAGTAAGGTTACACTTGATAGTAATAACGTATTTGGCAAACGCTCTAGAAGAATGGTCTTAACAGGACGGCCTTCCCTAGACGAATAACCTAAATCACCTTGCATTGTTTCCTTTAGCCATGTGCCATATTGCACGATCACAGGGCGATCAAGCGAAAAAGCACGGCTGATTCGTTCTTTTTCAGCCGCGTTTAATGTTTGTGCGTTGCCTCCATAGAAAGCCGTCGCCGGATCCCCGGGAGCCAAGTGCATGATGAAAAAAGAGAGGAAGCTAATGATAAAAAGGACACTTACTCCCGCCATCAATCGCTTCACAACCCATTTAACGTTCATTCCACTTCCACTCCTCGACGTTCCAAAGAAAACCAGATCCATGATGACCGAGTGTTCGTTCTTTTACACCTTCCAGATTTTTATTGATGCCATAAATTGCATTTGCATAGGCAATAAAATCATACGGCGGATCCAGTGCTAGTTCCTTCTGAAACTCCATATAGACAGCTTTTCTCTCATCTGTATCTGTTAATAAACGGCCTTTTTCTAGCAAAGTATCCACTTCTGCATTTGAGTAATCACCGAAGTTGTATCCTGAACTTGTTCTACTCGATTGATCTGTTCTGAACAAAATGTGCGTGTGATGATCCGCATCGTATGGGCTTCCCCAAGCGATTACGAACGCATCAGTATCTTCAATGGTAATTGCACTCCATTCGAGTGCAGCTACTTTTACATCAGCACCGATTGCTTTAAAACCTTCAGCTGTGAAGTTTGCTATATTCACACGAACTGTATCGGTTGCAGGAACTGTAATCGTAAATGCTAATCTTTCACCGTTTTTATAACGGAAGCCCTCTTTTCCTTCTTTCCAACCCGCTTCATCCAGAAGCGTTTGCGCTTTTTTAACGTCATACTCATATTTCTCAACTTCAGCATTGTTAAAGGCGTGTTTTTGAAGCGGCGAATACGCTTCCGTTCCGTACCCTTTTAAAATGCCTTTGACGATTGCTGTACGATCCGTTGCGTAGTTAAAAGCACGTCTCACATTGACATCAGTCCATAATTCTTTGTTCATATTATAAAGAATACCGCGGTAATCTGCTGATTCTATATCATGTATGTCAATATTCTTTTCACCTTTCAAACTTATCGCCTGCACCGGGTCAAGTAACGCAATATCGACTTCACCTGATTTTAATTGCAGCGCCCGGACATTACTATCTGGGATGAATTTAAAAATCACTTTTTCGATAGATGGAGTTGTGCCATGGAAATCGTTGTATGCTTTCAATGTCAAATTGTTTCCCCGATCCCATTTATCAAACATATAAGGGCCTGCACCGATGGGGTGGCTATTGAACTCAGCCGTACGCATTTCGACATTTTCAAATGCATGCTTTGGCAAGATTGGTACTGTCAATTTATCGAGTATCGGTACAAATGGATGTTTTAACTTCAATTCAAATGATAGCTCGTCCACTTTCGTCAAAGAATCAACTTCAGTGAAATCTGCTTTTAAAAAGGAAGCATTTTTATCATCCAAGATGCTTTCAATTGTGAAAATGACATCTTCAGCCGTCAGGGCTTTGCCATCATGGAACTTGATGCCCTCTTCTAAAATGAATGTATACGTTAAGTAGTCTGGAGAAATAGTATATGATTTTGCAATGTCTGTAATAGCCTCATTCTTTTCATCGAACCTCATTAGACCCCGGAATAGTAATGAATCTAGGTTTGTCTCTTCAAGAATCGGATTTAGTCCTTCAAATTCGGACTCGGAAGCGTATACGAGGCGATTTTCTTTTGGTTTAGTATCAGTATCCGCTTTTTTCGCACAACCGGAGGCAACAAGTACCAGCAGGGAAAAAACGAGTAAAATCTTTAGCTTCTTATTTAACATAATGTCCTCCATCAAATAACTTTCATAATTGATTTTCCTCACTCTAGTATATTCTACTTCTCGTGGTTTAAGCTACTCGTGCCTTTCAGAGCTAGATAGCATCACGCTGAGCGAAGTAGTAATACCAGGTCTTTCGCAAGAGTTAATACTTCGTTCAAATGAAAAAAGCTGTCCCAGTTTAGCGGGATAGCTCGAGTACTGCAACTGCATCAGGTCGTGCCATTACTTGTTCATCGTACAAGTGACAGGCGACGAAGTGATCTGATTCCTTCTCAAGCCACTTTGGCTTTAGTGCTGCACAGACGTCCATTGCATAGGGACACCGTGTACGGAAGACGCAACCTGACGGCGGATTGATGGGGCTTGGCAGTTCGCCTTGCAGTAAAATGCGTTCGCGCGATTCTTCGATGTCTGGATCTGGAATCGGAATGGCTGATAACAGTGCTTCCGTATATGGATGGAGAGGTTTATCGTACAGTTGTACACTTGTCGTCAATTCCACCATATGACCGAGGTACATGACGCCTATGCGGTCAGAAATGTATTTCACCATCGACAAATCATGGGCGATAAACAGGTACGTTAAGCCTTTTTCAAGCTGTAGTCGCTGTAATAACTTAACAACTTGTGCTTGTACAGAAACATCAAGTGCCGAAATGGGTTCATCCGCAATGATGAATTCTGGATCGAGTGCGAGTGAGCGGGCAATGCCGATTCGCTGACGCTGCCCGCCGGAAAATTCATGTGGATAGCGATTTGCATGATCCCGACTTAGCCCGACGTCCTCCAATAACTCAAAAACCCGATTACGCATTTCCGCCTTTGACTTGTACAACCCATGCACTTGCATTGGCTCAGCAATGATTTCATAGACCGTAGAACGCGGATTCAACGACGCATAGGGGTCTTGAAAGATCATTTGCATTTTCTTTAGGAAACGTTCCCTTTCTTTAGTCGTCATATCGTGAATGCTTTGCCCGTTATACAGCACTTCGCCGTCTGTTTTATTGTACAATCCAAGAATCGTACGGCCTGCCGTTGATTTACCGCAACCGGACTCTCCAACAAGCCCAAACGTTTCCCCTTTGTAAATATCGAAACTAATTCCGTCGACCGCTTTTAACTTCTCTCCGCGCCCCACGTCAAAATAACGTTTCAAATCTTTTACGGACAATAAAACCCGTTTTGTCATGCTCGTACGCCTCCTTCTATAATGCCATAACGTCGGACGGCGCATAGCTCACGCGCTAGTTTTGTACCTGCAAGTTTCATCACTTCAATTGACTTTCCTGTTGAATGGGAATGGAGAAGCATGCCCTCTCCAAAATAAAACCCGACGTGACGGACACTTCCTTTTCCTTCATTATCAGCAAAGAAGAGGAGATCCCCTTTTGCCCAGAGCGATTGATTCTCTACTGGAATTTCTTTACCGTCGCGTGCCTGATCTCCGCCGTCCCGCGGAATGGAGTGTCCGCAGGCTTTCAGCATATTGTATGTAAAACCAGAACAATCGTAGCCATACGTTGACATACCTCCCCATAAGTAAGGTAAGTCAAGAAACGCAAGACCTTTGTCGACAGCATCTGAAACAGGCTTTTTCTCAAATTGATGGACGGAAGGCGCAAGTTCCACGTTCTCCTTCAATAACAATGCTTCTCCATCCGGTGTGCATACTCGTAAATAGTCACCTGATTCACCAATATAGGGCAGTATTGAATTAAATGGAATGACAATTGACGGAGTACCGTCCGCGTTCCACAATTGTGCTTTCCCAGCAGTCACTCTACTAAATCCAATCGCGTGAATCGGTTCCGCTTCTTTTAGTTGCGCGAGTGGGACCCATCCAGGATAACCGCGCTTGTCTTTAGTTGAAGGCTGCCAGACAGCAATCACTTTCGCCCACGCATCTTGTACCTCTTCCACGATGACCGGTTCACCGTAAAGCAACTGGGTCTGAATCCGGTTCCCATTACATAAATCGATGCGCTCTTCGAAAGCTAAGTTTTCGAGCCATTTCGTTAACCTGACTGGGTTTACAATTCCTGGCTCGTCAATTTCCCTGGCAGATTCCGGTGATGTCCACACGGTTGCAACTGAAACGGAACAATACCACGTGTTCAAGTTCGTCCCCATCGACCAAACCACTCCTTTTCGTAGGTGTCACAGTCATTCGAATTCAAGGTCAATTTCAGGCATGAGCCAAATTGGTTTTATTTCATCAGCCAAGCGTTGCATTCAAAATCGATTATTCCACTCCAGGCAATATCGTCAGTGTCTTGTTGTCCGCGTCGAGTTTTGCGCCGATGCCGAGTGGTATCGCAAAATGAGGTTCGCAGTGTCCGATTTTAAAACCCTTCACGACAGGTATGCCGAGATTCGCTGTGTAATGATCGAACACTTCATCAAGCGTCAGCGATTCTTTCCGTTTTTTCGGTTCAGCTTTTGAGAAATCACCGATGATAATTCCTGCAGCTTCTTTCAATTTACCCGAAAGGCGCAACTGATTGAGGAGCCCGTCAACTTTGTAAGGCTCTTCACCGACATCTTCGATAAATAGTAACTTCCCTTTTGTATCCACTTCGAACTTAGTCCCAATTCCACTGGCAAGCAAGGACAAATTCCCGCCAACGAGTTCTCCCTGGGCTACTCCAGCTGTAATGGTTTCAAGAGGTGAAATCGCTTCCGTGTAATGAAGTTCCATTGGTTCGAATAACTGTTGGAACATTTTCGCTGATAATTCGTGGAACGTGTCTTTTCCGACACAAGACGCAAGCATAGGACCGTGAAAAGTGACGAGATTAGAATACAGACCCATCGCCGTGTGCAGGAATGTAATGTCACTGAAACCCCAAAATATTTTAGGCTTCTCTTTCATCAACTGTAAATCGATTTTATCGGCATAGCGGGCCGAACCAAATCCGCCGCCTGCACAAATGATTCCTTTCACTTCCGAATCTGCAAACATGTCGTGTAAGTCATTAAGCCGTTCGTCGTCTGTTCCTGCAAGATAGCCGTTGACATTGTTCATATTTTTTCCAAACTTCCATTTCAATCCGAGTTGTTCAAGAAACGCAAGTGACTTTTCCAAACTTTCCTGATTGGGCGGGCTTGACGGGGCGATGATACCAATTGTGTCCCCTTTTTGTAGGCGTTGTGGTCGTATTTTCATGAGTAAAACTTCCTTTCATTCATAACACTTTTGCTAGTTAAAATGGAGGACACTGAAAAAGTCCGATTTCCTTCAATCCCGTTGATTTCCGTTCCGAGCGGACGCTTTCCGCGGGCACGGCTTCAGCCTCCTCGTCACTGCGTTCCTGTGGGGTCTTCAGCTCGCGCTGTTCCCGCTGGAGTCGCCGCTCTCCACTACAATCAACTAGTTCTTATTATATAATAAAGAACTTTTTCAGTGGCCTTGTTAAAGTACGTTGTAGTATTCCCTTGGGAGCAAAAAAACGGCGCCACAACGGACGCCGCGACTTTCAATTAGTTCTTATCTGCATACTTCAAGTCGATATAGCCAACGGGATGACGCAGAATCCCAGTAACACCAGGCTTCTCAAGCGTTGTCTGGTTATAATAATAAATCGGGAAGACAGGCATTTCTTCCATTAGAAGCTGGTCCGCCTGTTTTAACAATTCCCAGCGCTTATTTGCATCTGTTTCATTTTTAACGTCCGTAATAAGCTTATCATATTCTGCATTCGACCACGTTGTTCGGTTCATGGAAGAGTCCGTGATAAAACTTTCAAGCGCGTTCACTGGATCTGCATAGTCATGTAAGAAAGATGAGCGGGACAGCTGGTATTTAAACTCTTTTTGTTCAGACGCAAAAACTGCGCTCTCCACTGTTTTCAATCCTACGTCAACGCCAAGAACTTCCTTGAACGTCGCTTGTAGCGCTACTGCGATATTTTGATGAGATGGACTCGTTGAATACGTTAAGTCCACTGCCGGTAATTCTGTATACCCCTCTTCTTTCATACCTTCTTCTAGAAGCTTTTTTGCCTCATCCTTATTAAATTCAACTAGTTTACCGACAGAATCCCGGAATTCCTTGCCATCCGGACCGATGAATCCGTATGTGACGAAACCGTGCGCAGGTTTCTCTCCATTTTTCGTAACATACTCAACGATTTCTTCCTGATTAACTGCGAGTCCGAATGCTTTTCGAATCTTCTTATTTGTGAAAGGTTCCATTGACGTATTAAAACGGTAGAAGTAAAGTCCCGCTTGGTCGTCAATGCGTAGTTCATCACTATCTTTCAACTTTTCCGCTAGTTCAGGCGGTACACCTGATTGGTCCAGCTCATTCGATTCGTACATTTGATATTCAGTTGTTGGATCATTGACCATAGCCCAATTCACTTTATCGAGCTTGACAGCGTCTGCATCCCAATAATTTTCATTCTTTTCGAATATGAAACTTACATCATGGTCCCATGAAGCTAATTTGAATGGACCATTTCCAACAAACGATGCCGCTTCTGTAAACCATTTTGAATCAGCAGTCGCCACTTTTTCATTAATCGGGAAGAAACTTGGATTTGTAATAATATTTAAGAACGCCTCATTTGGAGCCGTTAATGTTACGACAAATGTTTTCTCGTCTGGTGCTTCTACCGCTACATCCTCAGCAGCACCTTCCCCAGTATTATAGGCTTCCGCCCCTTCGATGAAATACGCCAGGAACGAAGCAGGTGAAGCTGTCTCTGGGTTTAGCATATGGCGCCAAGCATAGACAAAGTCCCCCGCTACAACAGGATCTCCATTTGACCATTTCGCAGTGTCGCGGATGGAAAATGTATATGTCAGGCCATCTTCAGAAACATCAATCTTTTCTGCCGTCGCCTCTACAGCAAGGTGCTCTTCTGACAGACGTGTCAATCCTTCCATCAAGTTGTTCAATGCACCCCATGAAACCGCATTGAACCCGACAGATGGATCGAATGACGTTGGTTCCTCGCCATTGTTCAAGTAAAGGATCTTTTCCGCTGCGACCGGTTCCTCTTTTTCACCGTCATCCTTCACTTTCTCCGGTACTTTTCCTGCATCTTCTGTAGCTGTACAAGCTGCAAGCACAAGCGCGAGCAACGCTACCATTAGAAACGTCAACCACTTCTTCATTCAAAATCCCCCTTTGTTTGTCATGAATATGGAAGCACTTTCGTGCGTGTACCCAACGTTTAAGCGAAAACCCGTTTCGCGCGTTCATCCTGCAGCCAACAATCCACTGCATGGTCTTTAGAGAGTTGTGTTGTTTCTGGATAAACGCGGTCGCAGACATCCATCGCGAACGGACATCTTTCCGTAAATGGACATCCTTTCGGCGGTGAGAATAAATCCGGCGGTGTTCCCTCAATCGGTTGTAACTCTTCCTCTTTCAAGTCAAGCCTCGGTACAGATTTCAGCAGTCCTTGTGTATACGGGTGTTTTGGTGTGTAGAAAATTTCTCGTTTCTCCCCAATTTCAATCACTTTTCCTGCATACATGACTGCGATGCGGTCTGCGATCTTGGCAACGACACCGAGATCATGCGTAATCAGAATGATTGAGACACCCGTCTTCTCTTGGATTTCATCGAATAGCTCAAGAATTTGTGCTTGAATTGTAACGTCAAGCGCGGTTGTCGGCTCATCTGCAATTAGCAGCTCCGGTTCACAGATAAGTGCAATCGCAATGACAATACGTTGCCTCATTCCTCCTGAAAACTGATGCGGGTATTGTTTCAGCCGCTCTTGTGGATTTGGAATACCGACAAGTTCCAGCATTTCAATCGCTTTCTTCCGTGCATCTCCTTTACTTACTTTGTCATGCGTCCGATAGCCTTCAGTTAACTGTTCGCCAATTTGGAGTGTCGGATTAAGCGCTGTCATCGGATCTTGAAAAATCATAGAAATATCAACGCCTTGAATCTTCCGAAGGCCTGCTTTGTTCAGTTTGGTCAGGTCTTTCCCTTTGAATAAGACCTTGCCATCCTTTATTCGCCCTGGCGGCTGTGGGATTAACCCCATGATTGTATTTGCTGTGACACTCTTCCCGCATCCTGATTCTCCTACAATTGCGAGCGTCTCCCCTTTGTACAGTTCGAACGACACGCCACGTAGCGCCTGGACTTCGCCGCCAAACGTTTTGAAAGATACGTGTATATTTTCCACAGAAAGCACTTTTTCAGTTGAAACTGCTTTACGCCTTCTTTTTTTGCCATGCTGTTTCTCAGAATCTACTTGCCTGTCAAAAAGGAGCACGTCCTCCTGCCGATTACGGACCAGTGCTTTCGCATTATCCAATTGATGTTCATTCAAAACCCATCACCCCCTCAACTTCGGATCGAGCGCGTCTTGCATACCGTCACCTAGGACGTTAAATGCAAACATCGTCATTGAAATGAAAAATGCCGGGAAGAACAAACGCCACCAGTGACCCGACAAAATAACTGGAAGTGCATCGTTCGCCATGACGCCCCAACTTGCAAATGGAACTTGAATGCCGAGTCCGAGGAAGCTTAGGAAAGCCTCCGCAAATATGGCACTTGGTACAGTAAGTGTCATCTGGACGATAATTGGACCCATTGTATTTGGCAATAAGTTTTTCCGAATGATCCTCGGAGTCTTCGCCCCAAACGATTTCGAAGCAGTAACAAATTCATAATTTTTAATTTGGAGGACTTGTCCCCTCACGATACGGGCCATTCCGACCCAGCCTGTGATGGTTAGTGCAATGATGATTGTCGTCAAACTCGCACCCATCACAACCATCAATAAGATAACAACAAGCAAATGTGGCAATCCGTAAAGTATTTCAATAATGCGCATCATAAGTGTGTCGGTCCGCCCACCTTTATACCCACTGATGCCACCATAGATAATGCCAATGAAGAAGTCGATTAAGGCCGCCATGACTCCTACGAACAGTGAAATACGTGCGCCATACCATGTACGGGTAAAGACATCACGCCCCGCTTCATCTGTTCCAAACCAATGTTCAGCAGAAGGTGCTTTGTTCTGATTCGGATAATCTGTTCCCGTCACAGAATGTGGTGAGAGTAGCGGCCCGAATAGTGCACACAACGTTAAGACGATAAGAAAAATAAGTCCCGCCATCGCTAGTTTGTTTTTTCGCAAGCGGTGCCAGGCATCTTTCCAATAGGATAATGATGGTCTTACGACTGATTCTTGCTTACCCGCGTCCTTCTCCTTTGGTCTGAACCACTCATCCGGAATGACTACCCTTTCGTCTTGCTGCACCATTACACATCACCATCCTTCCTGTGAAGTTTAATGCGCGGATCCAGGAAGCCGTAAACGATGTCAACGAGGAACAGCATGAAGACGAGAAATGCGCTGTAGAAAACGGTGGACCCCATAATAACTGGGTAATCTCGATTATTAATACTTTCAACGAAATATTTACCCATTCCCGGTATCGCAAAAATTTTCTCAATGACAAATGTCCCTGTTAATATACCTGCAAGCATCGTTCCCATTATCGTGACAACTGGTAAAAGTGCATTACGCAGTGCGTGACGCACAACGATGCGAAACGGTGAAAGTCCCTTCGCGCGTGCCATCTTCATATAGTCTTGCGTCAGAACTTCAAGCATGCTTGCCCTAGTTAGCCTTGCGATGATTGCAGTCGGGCCTGTTGCCAGTGCCAATGTCGGCAATATCATATGAAGAGGGCTACTCCACGTCGCCGGCGGCAACAATTGCCATGTGACGGCGACTTGCTGGATTAATAGTGTAGCAAGTACAAAGTTCGGAACGGATATTCCTATAACAGCAAACGTCATAGCCATATAATCAATAAACCCGTTATGCCGTAGAGCAGCAAATGTACCAAGAATGATGCCCGATACAACCGCGACCAAAATGGTGATCATCCCAAGCTCAAATGATATTGGGAATCCCCTTGCAAGTAAGCTGTTAACAGACTCATTCGGTTTCTTTATGGACGGCCCAAAATCAAATGTCGCAATTGACTTTAAATAATACACATATTGAACGCCAACTGGCTGATCAAGCTTATAGAATTTTTCAAGATTTGCCTGGATTGTTGGATTCGACGTCCTTTCTTCATCGAATGGCGATCCAGGTATCGCATGCATGAGGAAAAAGGTCAATGTTGCAATGATAAGTATCGTAGCAATCATCATGAAGAAGCGTTTTACTATGTACACCGCCATGCGTTATCCCCCCAACCTACTTATCTATCAAATCTAAATATTCTATTAATTGGTTACCTGTAATTGTAACATTTTTTGGTTTAATTGCAATAACTCTCCAAAATAAAAACCGCTACCTGGAATAATCCAGGTAACGGTTTTTGATTTGTAATTATTCGCTTACACCCATTTCGAACAGGCGAATTTCAGATGCCGGATCGATAGAGTAGTTAACAATGCGCTTGTTAACACCCATTAGAGAGTAACGGTAAACAGTTGGTGCTACAGGAACGTCTTCAACCATAAGCGCTTGCCATTGATTGTAGATGTCTTTACGGAACTCAGTGTCAAATGACTTTTCTGATGTACCAGCTGCAAGAAGCTCGTCGTTCTTTTCGCTCGTGTAACGCGTGTAGTTGAACGCTGCAGTTCTGCCGTATAGACCTTCAGGGTCCGGATCTGTTCCAGTTCCCCATGCAGCTTGATAAATATCAATTTTAGGATCATCAAGTTCTACCATATCGTAGAATGAGTTGAATTCATGTAGACGACCGTCTAGAAGTTGTACCTTAATACCTATGTCACCCCAGTTTTGAATATAGAATTGTGCAATTGGTTCTGCCGTTTCTCCGCCTTCCATTGAAGCGAAGTTAAGAACAAATTCATTACCTTCTGGATCTTCACGGAAACCGTCGCTGTCAGTGTCAACGTATCCAGCTTCGTCAAGAAGTGCTTTTGCTTTTTCAGGATCATATGAGCGTCCTTCGATGCTCGCATCGTGGAAGCTTGCGAATACAGGTATAATCAGGCTTGTTGCAGGGAAACGAAGACCGTGGTAAAGTTCTTTACCAATTGTTTCATTATCCATTGCATGCCACATTGCTTGACGTACTAGCTTGTTAGATAGTTTTGCGTTAGGATCAGTGATGTTTTCTTTCTTAGCTGCATCCCATTTACCTAGTTTGAAACCGATGTATGTGTATGCAGTGTCAACTTTTGCAAGAAGTTCGATGTTTTCGAGTCCTTTTGCAACTTCGTATTGATCAACCGGAATTTCTGCATAATCGACTTCACCTTTTTTAAGTGACTCAAGTACTGAAGCAGAGCTTACTACTTTAAGATCGATTGATTTTAGTGCTGGTTTACCTCTCCAGTACTCATCATAGCGTTCGAAAAGAACTGATTCGCCTGGAATAACTTTTGTAACTTTGTATGGTCCGAAACCAATCGGCTTTGTACGGATTTTTTCAGATGCTACAATCTCGTCAAGTGATGCGATATCGCCTAGATAGTGTCTAGGTGTTGGCGAAGACCAGAAACCTGAGAGAAGTGATGGTGTAGCTTCTGTGAATGTAATCGCAATTGTTTTATCGTCTTTTACTTCAATACCGGAAATTTTGTCAGTTTTACCTTCATGGTACTCAGGCATACCTACTACGTTTTCAATCATGAACGTGTAGCGTTCTCCTGTGTAATCAGGATGACCAAGAAGTTCATATGAGTATAGAAGGTCATCAGCTTTTACAGGCTCACCATCGTGCCATTTAACGCCATCTTTGATAGTAACAGTAATTGTTTTGTTGTCATCAGAGATTGTATAGTCTGCTGCACCATTGTTCGTGATCAAATAGTCACCGTCAACGTCTAAAAGATCTTCGTCAAAGAATTCGATTATATCAAAGTCTGGAGCTCCAGAGTAGAATACGCGGTTTAATGTACCTTCAAATGGCGTGTCAGATACAAGACCAAATGTTACTTCACCGTCTTCTATTACTCCTCCAGTGTTTGAAACGTCCAGTGGAAATACGAGTTCTCCGCTTTCATCAGCAGGCTCTTCTTCTTTTCCGTCCTCTGTTTTTGTTCCTTCTTTGCCTTCATCTTTACCTTTGTCGCCATCCGTGCTTTTTTCACCTGCACATGCAGCTAAAAACATGCTGAGAACAAGCATCAGACCAACGAGTAGCATAAGTTTCTTTTTTACCAATTGTATTACCTCCCCTTTTTTTAAGCTAATCTTTGCCTTGCGTCGGACGCACGTTTAACCGCTTGCCCAACATAATTTATACACAGCATCATTACTAAAATCAGTAATGCTGCGGGTAACCATATCCACCACTTATTTTGCACAACATCCGGATTTACCGCATAGCTGATTAGCGAGCCGAGAGAAGGCGTTCCTGCCGGCAGTCCAAACCCTAGGAATGTAAGACCTGTTTCTAGTCCGATATTCCCTGCAAGCGTCAGTGTCATATTGACTATAACGAGTGAACTCAGGTTGGGAAAAAGTTCAAAAAACATAATTTTCCAACTCGGGGTCCCCAACGTCTTAGAAGCATTGATATAATCAAGTTCCCTCTCAGCAAGTCCTCTAGAGCGAATTAGGCGTGCTTTACCAAACCAAGCGAATGCGCTCATGATTAAGATGAAATTGAAAATCGTATATTTTGGAACAATAACTACGAAAACAATGATGATCATAAGTGACGGCAATACCATTAGGAAGTCAATGATACGCATAATGATATTGTCGACGAGCCCTCCGTAAAAGCCTGAAATCAGACCAACCGTCAATCCAAAAACACCTGCTATTAAAGTTACACTTAAACCAATTGTAAAAGAGTTCCTCGTCCCTAGCAGTAGCTGGCTGAGCACATCTCGTCCACCATCATCCGTCCCAAGCCAATTAGCTGCAGATGGCGCTTTCCAGTTGTTAAAAAAGTTAACGCGAGTCATCGCTACTTGGTCAATGAATAATGGAGATATATAGGCGGCCGACAGAATGATTGTTAGTAAGATTATTGAACCCAAGGCCATTTTATCGTTCTTTATTTCACGCCAAATTGTTTTCATAAATGACGGATTATTCAACTTTTCTTTTGCCATTAGTTCTTTTTCATTTAACACTACCACTCGTTTCCCCTCCTCATCTTTTCTCTACATTTTCATCAGTCAATACGGATACGTGGATCGACAATGCTGAGGATAATATCCGATAGCATCGTCCCGACAATTGCAGCTGCGCCTGAAATCATGACAAGAGCTGTAACCACCGTAAAGTCACGTCCCAAGACCGACTCTATGAAAAGTTTTCCGAGTCCGGGATAACTGAAAACCATTTCGATGAAGATTGAACCGGCAATAAGGCCTGTAATTTCATAGCCTAGAAATGCCGCAATCGGTAGCAAAGAGTTGCGTAAGATATGACGCGTATACACTTTCCCTTCCGGAACCCCTTTAGCACGGGCAGTCTTGACGAAATCTTTCAACTTTGTATCGATAATATCGTTACGTAAGTATTGGATGGTCCCGAACGTCATAAGTAATGCACCCGACATGACGGGTAAAACGAGGTGTTTCACTTTACTGACAACGTAATCCCACGAACCTGCCTCAGCCCGTATGTCGACACTACCGCCGATCGGAAACCAACCTAGTATGAAACTGAATAAAAACAGCATTAATAACGCAAAAACGAATAGCGGTGTTGCAAATGCGAAGTAATTATACGTGACAATGATTTTATCGGCCCAAGTATCTGTCCATCTCCCAGCAATAATGCCAAGTGGAATAGCAATTATATACGTGACAATCAATGTACCTATTGCTAATAGCAGTGTATTGGCAACTCTTCCTGCAAGTAATGTCGTGACCGGTTGTTTGTGCGTATATGACTGACCTAAGTCACCCTGAACGGCATTTCCAATCCATGTTCCATATTGAACATACCAAGGATCATTAAGACCAAGTTTTTCACGAATCTTCTCTATTTGTTCTGGCGTTGCATCCGGGTTGCCCTGAAAGGCACTCGTTACCGCATCGCCCGGCATTGCTTTTGCAAGCAAAAAGATTATTAAGCTGAGAAGGATTAGTTGCGGAATCATGATTAACGTTCTTCTAAGAATAAATGTCAGCATCTTTTCATAATCTCCTTTACTGCAATGCAACGGAATGCGTATCGGAAACCCTCTTCAGATCGAACATCCGTCCATCTTTATCGAAATAACTATCATAGTTTGCCCGGTATTCTTCGTTAATGGACTTACGAAGATTCGTTTTCTCAAATCGCCTTTCCGGGTTCATTTCCGGAATTGCTGCAATTAGTCTTTTCGTGTATAAGTGCTGAGGATTATTGTAGACATCAGCCGCCGTACCTTCTTCAACAAAACGACCTTTATACATGATTCCGATACGGTCACACATATGCTGTATGATGCCCAAGTCATGCGATATGAACAAGTACGTGAGATTAAATTCTTTTTGGATTTCCTGCATGAAGTTCAAAACCTGTGCCTGAACCGATACATCCAGTGCTGAAACAGGTTCATCTGCAATAATCAATTTCGGATTCAATGTCAGTGCTCGCGCGATACCAATACGCTGCCTTTGCCCACCGGAAAATTGGTGGGGGTATTTGTAAATCGACTCCGGATTCAATCCAACTCGTTCAATTAGCGCTTGAACCTTTTTCAATTCTTCACCAGGTGACATGCGTTCATAATTCCGTAGCGGTTCAGCAATTATACTCAAGACATTCTTCCGTCCATTCAGTGATGAATACGGATCCTGGAAAATCATTTGAATATCTTTTGTATGTATTCTTTTTTCTGAACGACTCAGTTTTGCAAGGTCATTTCCTTCGAACAAAATTTCCCCACTTGTTGCATTATTTAGTCCTATAATTGCTCGTCCAGTTGTCGTCTTACCACAACCTGACTCACCCACAAGACCGTATGTTTCACCTGGTTGCAAGTCAAAACTTACACCGTCAACTGCTCTTACTTGATCGACGACACGACGGAGAAAACCACCGCGAATTGGATAATGTACTTTTAAGTTATTGACTCTAAGTAATGACATAATTCACTTCTCCTAATCTCTCCTCTGGGAAGTGGAAGTTTTTGTAGCAACTGCAACGAACGAAATGTCCTGGCAGTGCTTCATTTAGTTTGGGATTCACTTCGTGCTCTTCCTTAGTCACCCATTGAATTCTTGGGGCAAACCTGCAACCTTCACGGTTCAAGTTTTGTATGGAAGGCACGATTCCTTCGATAACATGAAGTTTCGCCTTCGCTTCCATATTCGCAGGAATTGAATTTAGCAGTGAGCGTGTATAGGGATGCAACGGATTAGCGAATAGCTCACGAACCTCCGCAATTTCCACTATTTCTCCGGCATACATAACCGCTACACGGTCAGCCATTTCAGCTACGACACCCAGGTCATGCGTAATTAGGATAATGCCTGATTTGATTTGGTTTTGAAGTTCCTTCATGAGATCCATGATTTGCGCTTGAATCGTTACGTCCAAAGCAGTCGTAGGTTCATCCGCAATTAGAACAACTGGATCACAAGCTAACGCAATCGCAATTACGACACGTTGTCTCATACCACCAGACAATTCATGTGGATATTGCTTATAAACGCGTTGTTCATTCTTAATACCTACACGGTTCAGAAGATCAAGAACACGTTTCTTTTTAGCCGCAGACGAAAGATTCATGTGATAATCCATAGGTTCTTCAATCTGTCTGCCAATTGTCGCCAACGGATTGAGTGCAGTCATCGGGTCTTGGAAAATCATTCCTATGTCTTTGCCTCGGACTTTGTTCAACTTGCGCGCTGTCAGATTCAAAAGATTCTGATCTTTGAAGTTAACTTGCCCCTCAAGTTTCGTCGTTTTCTTATTATGAAGACCCATAATGGAAAGGGCTAATGCACTTTTTCCGCAACCCGACTCTCCTACAATTGCGACCACTTCATTCTCATGGACTGTTAAGGAAACATCATCAACCGCTGCATAGTAGTCACCCTTAATATTAAACGAGGTGCGGAGATGTTCAATTTCCAATACTGGATTTCCCAAGAAAACTTCCTCCTTACATAACGTAAACTTATGAAAAATGAAAAATGAATAGTAAATTTTCTGATATTTAATCACTTGCCCCAATATACTACAGAAAAATCTAGTTGACAATACTATTTTATTAGAATACTAAATACACGAAATATTTCACATGTGACAAATATATTACAAACGCCGATATGAAAGCGTTTCCAAGTCCGAAATACTTTTTAAGTTTTTTTGGGATTTATATTCTTTTTCTGTCTAAAATACAAAAAGGATTCCATCCCTTTTGGGTGAAATCCTTTTTTGGTAAACATATAGCGTTAGTGATTTTGCATGTCTATTGATCAACCATTTGCTTGCCTAAAATGCTGGACAGTCGGGCTTGAAAACCGGAACTTTCACCGAGGGGCAAGTGTGGTAAATAATTACCCGCCACATTCCTACAATATACAAGTGAAAAATGCAGTTGTTCTGAAAAAAAGAATAGTTGACTTTCTATAGAGATTGTAAGTGCTAGATGATGAAATTTCGGGCACATAAGCACATCTTACATTGTATTCTCCGCTTTAATCTATAAGAAAGTGACACTTACTTTAACTAAAAATAGACTCTCCAGCGCAGGTGCGACTTCGTGGTAACCGATGCGGTAAGACTGAAAACGGGCTTCTTTCTAGCTTAGCGGAGGCCACTGAAAAGTTCTTTTTTATAATAAGAACTAGTTGATTGTAGTGGAGAGCGGCGACTCCAGCGGGAACAGCGCGAGCTGAAGACCCCGCAGGAACGCAGTGACGAGGAGGCTGAAGCCGTGCCCGCGGAAAGCGTCCGCTCGGAACGGAAATCAACGGGATTAAAGGAAATCGGACTTTTCAGTGCCCGCGGGAGGCATCCCAACAATCGACAATTCTCTCTAGCAGAACTCACTAGGTCATGCATAATTTATTCAGTTGAGAATAATATTTCACCAAGTAATTATTCATTTATCCCTAGTAGAGTACTATGCTTTTTATGTCGATTGCGGATAAACACTTATATATATACACATTTTACAATAATAATTAATTTCTCAAATTCAAGTTCCCACTATATAAATAGTGGTCTTCCATTATTCTAATCGTGTCCAATTCAACTGTTTGTTGAATTGGACGCAGTAGATGCAACCATCGCCGCAATCGTAGCAGCCATCACTGCTTGCTGTGCCTGTATTATCAATTCGACAGATGTTGCAAGCCTAATACATGCTTCTTCTGCACTCTCAGTTAACTTATGCATACCATATCCAATAGCGATGGATAGTGCCATCTCTCGATTCCATTTGAACGGTTTTGATTCCTCTAATGTATGCGTCAGTTCGACGATATTCATCAATTCGGGATCATCCACCTCAAAGACTGTCAGGAAACCAATCATCGGATAATGAACCGGCCGCACTTTCGTATTCCGTTTAAAAAGTGAGAGTACTTCCGCAGCTCTGGCTACCAGTTTTGGATCGTATTCAATTTGTATGTATGTCATGACCTGGGATAGCCATTGCAGTTCATTCCCAGAACGGAATCCTTCCGTTTTCAAGGCATCATAATATACCCGCATTGACTTGGCGTGCTCAGTTGGATCAGCACCTCTTTTTCCTAGTAAGACCGCATACGCATAGTCGTCATCCGATGTTAGAAAGAAATGTTGTTTTTTTATAGCATCATAAAGTCGTTTTGCTTGGCGAGCTTCATTTTCATAAAGTTCAGGATTGTCCGTCAAAAGAAGTGCAGCCAGATAAGAATGGATCGTATTGCGAAAACCTAGGCCTTTTAAGGCTTGCTGTTTCGCAAATAACCGATCGGCTTCTTTATCGATATCTGCACCAGGCTGATCCAGAAATGCGGCCATCATCGGAAGGAGATTGCCACGCAGCGGTGATAGCCAGCCGGCTCTACTCTTAAGTGTATCCATCACACGGCTTAAACTTGCGGCATCAAATTCCCTCTCAGATGTAACGTAATACGATGTAATTGTCAGTACGACGTTTTTATCCACCGTCCAACCTGCCAACGACTTCACTTTTTCATATGTCGTTTCGACTTCTTCTCTAATCACAAACGCATCCATTAAACACATCTCCTTTTATATATGTACGCTTGTCCCTCCGAAAGGTTTCACAAAACTTGGCAAATCCATTACAAATTGCTATGCTTTTTTAAATATCTATAGAATCGGGTGGTATCAATGGCAGAGTTCGAAGCTATTCAACAAACACATTCATTCCAATCAAAAGAATCATTAAAAGTGCAACTCAACGCCTTAGGCATCATATCAGGTGATCACCTCATAGTCCACTCATCACTAAAATCGATGGGTTGGATTGCGGGAGGTGCACAAGCTGTGGTTGAGGCACTGATAGAAACTGTAACTCGTTCCGGTACGATTGTCATGCCCGCACAGTCAGGCGATAATTCCGATCCGTCTTACTGGATGCTGCCTCCTGTTCCTCAAGCCTGGCACGAGCCCATTCGTCAATCCATTCCCGCTTTCGACAAGCATCTAACACCTTTGCGTGAAATGGGGAAAATTGCAGACTGCTTACATCGTCATCCGGAAACTATCCGTAGCCCTCATCCCGCTCATTCGTTCATAGCATGGGGGAAAAACGCAATGGATTGGATGAGTGAACACCCGATTGGTGATTCATTCGGGATGAGTTCTCCCCTCGGCACTATGCTGGGCACAGATGTAAAAGTTGTCATGATTGGTGTAAGTTACGAATCTTGTACAGCTCTTCATCTGTCCGAGTATTTGGCTCCCGGCCTTACAGCTTTCCCGCAAGGCGCTGCCATCATTCAAAATGGAGAACGAATTTGGGCAACTTTCGATATGGCGGATGTCGATTCCGACCTTTTCCCTGAATTGGGTCGTGCATTTGAGGAGATGAATCCCGATGCCGTGCTAGACGGATATTTAGGGCAAGCCTCTTGCAAAATCATCCACATGAAACCACTCATCGATTTCGGGACTGAATGGGTAACAGATAGAAGAAAGTCCGGAGGGGTATGCGTATAAAAGAGCAAATTTTAATAGTCATAAATGCCCTTCTCTACGCAGTACTCCGCATTGAGAAGGGCATTTTTTCAGCTAAATATTTCTTTTTTCGACGCTTTCACCAACGCCTCCACTGCTGCAAAATCATTGCGATGCATTGCATCCACAATAGCGCTTCCGACAATAACGCCATCGGCCAATGCACCAATTGTTTGAACTTGTTCAGGTGTTGAAATACCGAAACCTGCAAGTACAGGTACTGGACTTACTGCTTTCAATTGTTCTATATGCATCGCAAGGTCTTCACTAAATCCATTGCGTACCCCTGTAGTTCCATTTATCGTCACTGCATAAACGAAACCTTCAGCAACCGCTGTTATTTTTTGAATGCGTTCAGGCGGACTCGTTAATGAAACGAGTGGAACGAGTGCAATTTCACAATCTGTCAGTTCTTGGCGCAACAACCCACTTTCCTCATAAGGTAAGTCAGGTACAATAAGTCCACTGATACCGCTATCCCTGCAATCCTTCGCAAATTGAGCAACGCCATAGCTTAAAACCGGGTTCAAATAAGTCATAAAAACGAGTGGAACGGTAACCTCATCTTTGAATGAAAGGAGTTCTTTCAATACCTTACGAAGCGTTACCCCTTTAGCAAGGGCACGTTTACCCGCTTCTTGTATGACGGGGCCATCTGCGACAGGATCTGAAAATGGAATACCAAGTTCGATTGCGGTCACGCCCGTTTCTTGTAGAAATAAAATAGTTTTCTTTAGTGTTTCAAGCCCGTCGTCGCCCGCCATGATATAGGGTACGAACGCTTTATTGCCGTGGCTTATACAATCAGTAATCGCATTGGTTAAATCGTGCTTAGTCATTCAAGCCACCTCCTAAAACATCGCGTACCGTTTGGACGTCTTTATCGCCACGGCCTGAAAGACAAACGACAAGTATCTCTTCTTCGCTCATACTGCCCGCTAGCTCAACTGCGTATTGAACCGCATGTGCACTTTCAAGCGCCGGAATAATACCTTCCACTTTCGCCAATAGCTGTAACCCTTCCAGTGCACCCGCGTCTGTCACGGATGTGTAAGTTACGCGTCCAATATCGTGTAAATGGCTATGTTCCGGACCAACAGCTGGATAATCGAGACCCGCTGAAATGGAATGCGCTTCCTGGATAATTCCATCATCGTCTTGCAACACATACATATATGCTCCGTGTAGCACGCCTTCTTTTCCATCCGCAATTGCAGCCGCGTGAAGTCCCGTTTCTATACCGCTTCCCGCCGCTTCAACTCCGTACAAAGCGACTTCTTCATCGTCAATAAATGGATGGAACATACCAATTGAATTACTCCCACCGCCGATGCATGCAACAATTGCGTTTGGTAGTCGCCCTTCTTTCTCCACAATTTGTTGCCTCGTCTCCACTCCAATAACGCGCTGGAAGTCACGAACAATTCTTGGGAAAGGATGTGGACCTAGAGCTGAACCTAAAATGTAATGCGTATCCTCCACGTTCGCAACCCAATAACGAAGCGCCTCGTTAACCGCATCTTTCAGTGTACCTGATCCTTGATCGACCGATACAACTGTTGCTCCAAGTAATTCCATGCGAAAGACATTTAACTCCTGCCTTCTGATATCTTCTTTCCCCATGAAAATAATACATTCTAGACCAAACAAAGCGCATACTGTCGCCGTGGCTACTCCGTGTTGACCTGCCCCAGTTTCTGCTACAATCTTCTTTTTACCCATGCGCATTGCGAGAAGTGCCTGCCCGACCGAATTATTAATTTTATGTGCTCCTGTATGGTTTAAATCTTCTCGTTTGAGATAAATCTTCGCGCCGCCTGCCACTTTTGTGAGCCTCTCTGCAAAATAGAGCGGCGTCTCGCGTCCCACGAAGTCTTTTAAGTAATAATTTACTTCGTTGGCGAAAGCGGGATCTGCAACTGCTTCATCATAGGCTTTTTCCAACTCAATTAATGCTGTCATTAGTGTTTCGGGGACGAACTGCCCGCCGAACCTGCCATACCGCCCCGCCTGTTCCGTTTGTGCTGTATCCAATTCTTTTACCATTGCTCATCTCTCCTCTATTTAACCGCTTTAATGAATGCGCGGATTAAGTTCTCATCTTTTCTGCCTGCACTTTCTACCCCGCTCGAAACGTCCACCATATATGGCTTCACCAATTCAATCGCTTGTGCAACATTGTCTATGTTCAATCCACCAGCCAGAATAACTTTATCCTGCGGTACGCCTGCGTCTTTCATCAGTTGCCAGTCGAACGTCATTCCACTGCCACCTTTAAAATCAGTTCCAGGTGCATCAAACAAAAAATAGTCCGTGTCATACTGTCCGCTTTGCTTCACGTCTTCACTACTGTGGACTGCTAACACTTTAATAGAAGGAAGTCGAATCGAATCTATAAATTCAGTGTCTTCATTTCCATGAAATTGTACATAATCTAGCGGTACTTCCCTGTATGTTCGTTCAACTTCTTCTCGAGATGCATTGACAAAAACGCCAATTTTCAATACCCCTGGCGGAATATCCTTTGCCAACTCTTGCGCTTTTGCGATTGTCACTTGACGTCTACTGGGTGCAAAGACAAAGCCGATTGCATCTGCTCCAGCGTCGACCGCTGTCTTTACATGTATTTGTTCCATTAATCCGCAAATCTTCACTTTTGTCATCTGACTACCTTTGGCAATGCCACTTGCAGTGACTTCAGAGCTACAGCAACTTCACCGCTACGCATAAGCGATTCACCAACGAGAACTGCACTTGCGCCAGTACCCGCAACGAATAGTGCATCTTCCGGTTCCCAAATCCCGCTTTCGCTGATTAAGACACGCTCTTCTTCAAAAGGAAAAATAGCTGCAATTTCTTCCGTTCTTTTGAGATCTACAGTAAATGTCCGGAGATCTCTATTATTAACGCCTATCAGTTTTGCATTTATCGCAAGCGCACGTTTCAACTCCGCTTCATCATGTACTTCTACCAGTACTTCCAAGCCAGATGCCAGCGCATAAGCATGGAAATTAGTAAGTTCTTCGTTAGTAAGGGCCGCAACAATTAGCAGGATAACAGATGCTCCGGCATTTTTTGCACGGTCAATCTGCACCGGATCAACGATGAAATCCTTGCATAGTAAGGGAATGGGCACATTGTCCGCAACAGCTGCTAAGTCTTCAAACGAACCTTTGAAAAAGTGACTATCTGTCAAAACTGAAATGCATGCTGCACCTGCATTGTAATAGGCAATTGCTTGTGCAACAGGATCTGCACCTTCCGCGATAAGTCCTTTCGAAGGAGAAGCTCGTTTCATCTCCGCCATAATCTGCAGATGCTCAGATTTATATAATTTATCGAATAACGAAGGTCGTGAAGGTCGCGCTTCTTGCACCACCTCTTGCTCTGCTAACATGCTAAGCACTTCACGCCTTTTCTCGAGTAGAATCGTGTCCAGAATTGTCATCTCGCCACCGCCTTTGCGCCTATTTTTTCGCTAAACGTTACAACAGCCTCTAGTTTCTCCAGTGCCTTTCCGGCTAAAATACTATCCGTCGCCTGGTTAACGCCCTCTTGAATTGTCTCCGCTTGACCGTTTGCGAATAATCCGATGCCAGCGTTGAAAACGACTGTATCGAAGTGGGGACCGCGTCGTCCATTGAATATCGCTCGAATCGTTGCTGCATTTTCCTTTGCATCCCCTCCGCGTATTGCGGAAATCGGTGCAGGGGTAAGACCCACATCCTCCGCCGTCAGTGAAAATGGAATCAGGTCGCCTTTATCGAGCAGTACAAACGTATTTTGTCCCGCAAGTGACGCTTCGTCCATGCCGCCCGCTCCCGATACAACGATGGACCGCTCTCTGCCCAGCATGCGCAAAACGGATGCATATTCCATCGTGAAGTCCGGTCTGTTAATGCCCGTGAACTGTGTTTTCAACGGGATTGGATTTGTCAGAGGCCCTACAAGATTGAAGATGGTCGGCTTGCCTATTTTTTGTCGAATTTCACCGATTCGTTTCATTTTCGGATGAACGTTTGGTGCATATAAGAACGTAATTCCTTCTTGTCGAAGCAATTCAATAGTCTCATCTATGCTAAATTTCGTATGAACGCCAAGTGCTTCCAATACATCAGAGCTTCCTGCCGCACTTGAAATTTTCCGATTGCCATGTTTGGCGATTGAAACGCCTGCGCCCGCTAGTACAAAGGCAGATGCTGTACTGATATTGAAACTGTTTGAGCCATCTCCGCCAGTTCCGCAGTTATCCATAAATGTTTCCCGTGGAACATTTACTTGAAGTGCGAACGAACTCATGACCTCGGCAAGAGCCGCCAATTCATGTGCTGTTTCCTCTTTAAGTGACAATGCTACAAGGAAATCAATGACGTCCTGTGAATCCGTTTGCTCATTAAACATCAACTTCGAAGCCTCTAGCATTTCTTCGTACATCAAATGCTCGCCCATTTCTACTCTTTTAACAAAACTTCTCATCTCAATCTCTCCTCTACTCTGCTAAGCTCTTTCTCACACACAATTCACTAGTGATCTAGTTTACGACATCTAATAATGATTTGGCTTTATTGGCTGTTTCCATAAATTCAGTTGTCGGCTCTGACGCTTGCACAATCCCTGCGCCCGCCTGGACATATGCTTTTCCATCCTTAACCACCATCGTTCGAATCGTCAATGCAAAGTCCATATTTCCATTGAATCCAATGTAGCCGATTGCCCCACCGTATATACCTCGGTCCATCTTCTCCAATTCATCAATCAATTCCATCGCCCTTTTTTTCGGTGTACCCGTTACTGTACCCGCTGGAAGACAAGCCGTTAATGCATCCAGTGAATGAAGCACCGGCGACAATGTCCCTTCCGCTTCCGATACAATGTGCATGACATGTTCGTAACGGACGATTTCCTGATAACTTGTGACTTTAACTGAATCCGCTAGGCATACTTTCTCCAAATCATTCTTTCCAAGTTCGACAAGCATATCGTGTTCTGCGAGTTCTTTCGGATCCGCCAATAATTCTTTTTCAAGCGCCTTATCTTCTGCTTTATCTACACCACGTCGACGTGTTCCGGCAATTGGATTTGTCGTTACTTTACCGTTTGCCACGCGAACCAAACTTTCCGGTGACGTCCCCACGACGACATGATCATCAAATTCCATGTAATACATATAAGGCGAAGGATTGCGCTTTCTAAGCTTTCGATAAAGTGAAAACGGATCGCCATTGAAATCAGCTACTAATCGTCTTGACAGTACAACTTGTTCCACTTCGCCCGCTTCGATATACCCTTTTGCGTCGCGTACCATGTCTTCAAACTGTTGCTGCGTCACGCTACAGTTATAATCAGATATTGCAAAGGTAGACTCTTCCTTTTCAGGACCCTTCAACATACTGTTCGCCAGTGCGTCCAAATCGGGAGCACTTTGTTCAGGATTAATTTCCGTATGCAACAATGTCACTTCATTCGATACATGGTCGAAGATGATAATGGTTTCGTAAATATTGAAATTGACATCTGGGAATCCCATATCGTCATGAGCACGCGTCGCACTATCGGAACCTGCCCCGTAACCAACGTAGCCAACCGCACCACCCGTGAAAGGGAAATCGAAATCATCCGTAATTCTCGGCATCAATCGTTTCAACAGAACAAACAAATCACCCTCGTGTACATATTTCTTACCCGTCTTGTAAACGTGCTCGTTCAGCTTGCCATCCCTTCCGCTATAAGACTTCAGCGGATCCATCCCTAGAAAAGAATAACGCCCGGAACCCTCGTGCTTCGAAGAGCTTTCCAGTAAAAATTTCCGCTGCCCCTGCATTCTTCTGAAAATGGATATCGGCGTTAACGAATCCCCATTTAACGTTTTCATTGTTGTTCGTAAACTCGTCTGTTCTCTACTCATCTCTACTCATCTCTCCTCTTTTTTGAAAATAAAAAAGTCCCCTGCAAAAGGACAGATTAGTCCGATTGCAGAGGACGGAATTTACCGCGTTGCCACCTCTAATTGAAGTATTTCTACTTCCACTTAGCGTGTCTAATAGACACATCCCGTAACGTGGGATCTCACGTCCTAGTTGAAAAAGCGATTCAACTAGGCTCTCATAAGTCCATTCACACCGGCCGCGAATCAGTTTTCACCACCCACTGACTCTCTATAATCACGTACCCGTGCTACTCTTCTTATTCATCAATTTCTCAGCTATTCTCGTCTCGTCTGTCGTGGGCGGTACCGCTATCGGAACCTTCTGCCCGTCTCTTAAAAAAAATGTTAATGCAATCGTATTATGGATTCACCTAATTGTCAACCTTTTCAGTAAAGTAATATATTTTATCAAGTCTGTTGATTAACCACCAACTTGCATAAACCGCTGATAAGAAAGGATTGAAAATCACCATTTTCACAGTAATACTTCCGGCCCGCTTTCGGCGAAATAATTACGACACTATTACCGAGGGGCAATTGTGGCTAGAAGTGACTTCGTCACTTCTAGCCACGCCCTTTTCGGATATCCTGATGTGATTAATCGCCTCTCGCGTTCCTACAATATTCAAGTGAAAAATGCAGTTGTTTTGAATGAAACGAATAGATGACTTTCTATAGAGAGTGTGAGTGCCCGAAGATGCAATTTCGGGCACTCTAACACGTTGTAGATTGTGTTCTCTTCTTTGCACTCTAAGAAAGCGACACTTTCCTTAAAATAAAAGTATAGAAACTATAGAAGAAGGTTTGAGCGGTCAAAATTGTATCTTTGACCGCTTTTCTCCATGTGGGAAGCAAGCTATTCTTTTGTCCCAAAAAGCTTTGGCACTTGTTGTACCAGTGTCTTTGGAGAGCGACGGATGAACAACTACCATACGATTATCGAAAAAGCTAAGTAGGGATGCGATGAAATCGCATCCCTACTTAGTAAGACATCACGATAATGGCATGGAAATTGTTTGATTCAAAGCAATCCAATAGCAACTATACAAGTAGTGCCCAGTGTGTAATCTTATTTACTGGTTATTTTAGTTAAACAACAAACGGACTATTTTATTTCTTTATTGACGATATGGTTCATTTAGTTGTTTGATTCCCAATGCGGTATACTAGTTCTAATAAACAAAGCAGGTGATTCCAATGAGAATTAATAAATATTTGAGTGAAGCGGGAATCGTATCCCGACGTGGCGCAGATAAATGGATAGAAGACGGACGGATTACAATCAACGGGCAACTTGCCGAGCTCGGCAGTAAAGTCGGAGATGGCGACGAAGTCCGGGCAGACGGAAAAATTGTGAAGACGGAACAACAGCTCGTCTATCTTGCGCTCAACAAACCCATCGGCATTACAAGTACCACAGAACGTCATATTAAAGGAAATGTTGTTGATTTCGTCAATCATCCACTCCGTGTTTTCCATATCGGACGGCTCGATAAAGATTCAGATGGACTTCTCCTTTTGACAAATGACGGTGATATCGTCAATGAAATCTTGCGTGAAGAGAATGGCCATGAAAAAGAATATATCGTCACTGTGGATCTACCGATTACGAAAGACTTCATTCATCAGATGCAGTCAGGCGTTGCAATTTTAGATACGGTTACTAAACCGTGTAAAGTGAAGCAACTGGGTCCGCGTAAATTCAACATGACTTTAACGCAAGGATTGAATCGCCAAATCCGCCGTATGTGTTCCGCACTTGGATACAATGTACGCAAATTACAGCGGACACGCATTATGAACATCCACCTCGGTGACTTGCCGAATGGACAATGGCGTGACTTGACTGAGGACGAACTGTCAGAAATGTTTAAGATGCTGAACTACGAACCAAAAAGATAACGTGTAAAAAAGCTGTTCTCCGCCTGATATACACAGGCGGGGGACAGCTTTTTCTCTACAACTTTAAACGTCAACCATTTCTAAAAACTGGCGTGTCCGTTCGTTGGAGGAATGATTGAAAAAGGTATCTGGATCAGCATTTTCAATGATACAGCCTTCATCTAGCATAATAATGCGGTCCGCCACTTCCTTGGCAAACTTCATTTCATGAGTGACTACGACCATTGTCATCCCTTCGTTTGCCAAATCTTTCATTACTTGAAGAACTTCTCCTACGAGTTCAGGGTCAAGTGCTGAAGTCGGTTCGTCAAACAAAAGTGCTTTGGGTTCCATTGCAAGTGCTCGTGCAATAGCTACACGTTGCTTTTGACCGCCTGACAATTTGCTTGGATAAACGTCTGCTTTATCCAACAATCCAACTTTTTTTAATATGATACGGGCCTTTTTTTCTGCCTGTTCCTTCTTCATCTTTTTAACAATGATTGGTGCCTCCGTAATGTTTTCAAGCACTGTTTTATGTGGAAAGAGATTAAAATGCTGGAATACCATTCCTATTTCGGCACGCACGTTTGATAAATCATCTTTCTTCAGATTGACTTGTCGCCCATCAATTGCAATTTCGCCTTCATTAGGTATTTCAAGAAAGTTCAAACAGCGAAGCAACGTACTTTTACCAGAGCCGCTGACTCCAATAAGTACGACCACTTCCCCGGCTTCCACGTCAAGGTCAATTCCTTTCAGCACTTCAAGATCGCCAAATGACTTGTGGAGGTTTTTCGTGTTAATCATTTAATGTCCTCCTCATATAGTGTCAACATCCAGCTTTTTCTCATACCATTTCAGTAGTGCAGTGAAGATCAATACGAGTACGAGATAGTATAATCCAACAACCATAAATGTTTCGAATGGCTGGAATGATGCAGCCGCTTCTCTGTTCGCCAGACCAAACATTTCTGAAACACCGATAACATATACAAGTGATGAATCTTTCATCGTAATGATAAACTGGTTTCCGAGTGGCGGAATGGCACGGCGCAGCGCTTGTGGAAAAATGATTCTGCGCATTGCTTGACGACGATTCATGCCAACTGCGAGACTGGCCTCCTCCTGCCCTCTGTCAATGCCCTGTATAGCGCCACGGAAAATCTCCGCGATATAGGCACCATTATGAATCCCCAGCGCGATTGCACCAGCCCAGAAGTTTGAGAGTACAACGATGTTTGTGATTCCATAATAGAGAAACATGATTTGAACAATCAGCGGAGTCCCCCGTATTAAAGTAATATACAGGTTTGCGATTGTCTGTAAAATTTTTGACTTGGATATTTTCATTAAAGCAAAAACAATACCTAACGCAGTACCCAGTACTAGGGCAATTGCTGTAATTTCTAATGTGATAAGGGCTGCTTTTAAGAAGCCCGGGTACGTTCTTATGAATACTTCATAGATTGTTATAAATACCTCTGGCACTAGTTATACCCTCTTTCCGTGATTAAGTTTGTGGAATCATTCATTCTAAAAGCTCCACGCCCTCCAGATCAAGGTCTAACAGGTTTCGATCGAACCATTTCTGTGAGATTTCATCATATGTGCCGTCTTCAATTATTTCTTTAAGTGCTTCATCAATTGCTTCTCTTAATGCATCATTTTCTGGTCGCACAGCGATGGATGGCTGTTCTACCCATAGCGGCTTCCCTACTTCTTTAATTTTAAAATCATTTTTAATGGCTTCAAAGCCGACAATATCAGCTGTGATTACCGCATCGAGGCGACCCGGTATCGTCAAATCTTTCAATGCAACTACGTCACTACTGTAATACTGAATATTGTCCGAAAGGGTTTGCGCGGGTTTTTCATATGTGGATTGAGCCACGACGCCAATCTTTTTGCCCTTCAAATCCTCTCCAGATTTAATATCGGTATTATCTGCGGATACAAAAATCATTCCACCCGAGTAATAGTAAGGTTCAGTAAAGTTCGCCTGTTTAGCGCGCTCTTTCGTATAAGCCATTGATCCAATAATTGCGTCGTATTTATTGCCGATTAACCCTTGCAGAATTGTTTCAAATGGATTTGTCACCGGGTTCGGCTTCAAGCCCAACTTTTCCGATATTGCATTTCCAATTTCAATGTCAAATCCTGTCAGCTCACCATTTTCCTCAAAGTTGAATGGCTTATAGAGTCCGCTTGCCGCAAAGGTCAAACTCCCTTTTTTCACAAGTTCATAACTTCCGTCGCCTTCACTCACTTCATCTGTTGCATCCTCTTTTGGTGCACATGCAGCTAAAATCAAAACCAACACAGTCATCAATAGAAATAGTGATTTAAACTTCCCCATAGTATAAAATCTCCCCTTTTAATCTCCCTGGTAGTGTACCAGTATTTATTTATAGTCTCTATATCCCTTACCCTACTGTTTTCCTGGTAAACATAAAATATTACAAAAAAACGAACTATTCAAAAATAGTTCGTTATAAGCACTATTGAGATCTAATCACAAGGAATGAGTGCATGTTAGTTCATTTTAATGTTTGACAATGCGACTGCAATTGCATCCAGAACTTCGTAAGTACTCTCGCTTAAATAGTTATTTATCATAATTGAAAAAATCAACTTTTCTCCATCTGACGCTGTGACAAACCCCGATAAAGCTGTAACCCCATTCAGAGCACCTGTTTTTGCTCGTACATTGCCCTCTGCAGCTGTTCCTATCATACGGCTTCGCAATGTACCGCCAATAAAACGATCCTTATTCCCCGCTACAGGAAGCGCGTTCAGAAATGTCGGATACCAAGATTTGGATTGTACTGTGTGGAGAAGCTCGGATACTTCATTTGCAGTGACGAGGTTTTTATGTGACATGCCGGAACCGTCGCGAAGCAACATATTACTCGAATCGATTCCCATATCTGCAAGAGTGCTGTGCATTACTGCAAGTCCTTTCTCCCAGCTACCTTTGGCGCCAATCACACGACCCATTTCTTTTACCAGTACTTCAGCATGACCGTTGTTACTCAATTTCAAGAAGGGGATGAGTAGTTCTTTCAGTGGTATTGATTGTCTTGATGCTACTAAAGTGGCTCCCGCAGGAACTTTTTTTCTATCCAGTTTAGGTGCTTCAGAGAACGTGATACCTTGTTCTTCAAGTACAGTTTGAAAGACGTTAATAGTATAGTTTGAAGGTTCCCAAACGGATGACCAGGTTCTTGTTTTTTTGGATCCTACTGGAATCGTTCCTGAAACGACGATTGTGTTCGTGCCATGCCGCCGTTCAACTCGGATGTTTTTCTTACCGTTTTTTTTCACTGTTTGCGTATTGTTAATGACGGTTAGATAAGTATTTGCAGGAACCATGCGCACTTTTCCTGCTTGTCCCGACTTAGTTGTAGGATTTACTTCGATAATCACTGTTCCGGCGTCATAATCATTATTTGGGGATAGCGTCAATGCCGAGATTTGTGAACCTGTATAGTACGGTTCATCGGACCAATTTAGGTCTTGAGATAGGCGGTCGGTGTCGAACCAAGTATCGTCTGCATATAAATTCCCTTTGATGGAGCGAATCCCTTTTTCTTTTAACTCAGATGCAAACGTATTTAAACCATCCTTCGTCAGCGTTGGATCACCTTTCCCTTTTAAATAGAGATTCCCGTACAATAGACCGTTCGAAATCCGTCCATCCGTATATAGTTCTGTTTTGAATATGTGATCTTCACCAAGTGTATCAAGCGCTGTTGCACCGGTCAGTAACTTCATGACGGATGCAGGATGAACCCGTGTATCACCGAGATGAGAATAGACAATTTTGCCCGTCGATGCGTTTCGGATACTGACTCCAGTTGTCGCACCTTTTAACCGAGGATCATTCAGGATTTCATCCAGCTTCGGAAATCCATTAGACTCATGGACCTTAACTACGGGGGCTGTGGTATTTTCCAAGGCAACAGTAGTGTTCTCGGTACCTTTGTCATTCTTACCGTTAAATAGCGTTAAAACCGTAACAATCACAACTAAAAGGCCTATTAATTTTAATGTCTGGCTCTTTGTCAACCCCTCTTCACCTCCAGTACATTTAGTAGTTTATACAATGCGTGCATGTAGGTATTTTATTTGCAATACCGGACGAGCCATCCATCAGGACCACATGAAATATTCGTGCCGCGCCATCCTTCTTCAAGAAGTTTTTGTTGCGTTTTTGTGTCTTGCATCGGAACGTCTTGCTCCGCTTTCCATTCACTACCTTTTTCGTGGAGGTGTTTCACGAAAACATAGCGCAACAACCCACCATACTTTTGCTTAAGCGCTGCAATTTCCATCTGTTGCGAAAACTTGTCCTTTAGACTAGCGATATTGAACGGTGCAACGGTTGCACAGACATATTTATATTCATCTTTTTTCAATTGTTCCATCAAAACAATTGCCATTGTTTTTTGTAGTTGATAGCCGCGATAGCGCGGTGAGACATTCGAAATCTCCTGGTAAATAACGGACTCTAACTCGTTTCGATCAAGACCGACATCAGAACCAAGATGCTCTTCGTCGTCACCCGGTACCAGTAATGCACGAAATGCGACAAGCCACCCATCCGCAAACACCCCTACCATCTTACCGCCGCCAGTCAAAATATATTCATACTCATTTTCTGACAGCGAAGATAATGAATCTGGATGATCAAGTACTTGTAATACTTCTTTTTGTACATGATAAATGGCCTTAAGGTCTTCCAAATGTAATGCACGTATGAAAAAAGGATGCCCGTCTTTTAATAAACCACTATAAAGAACCTCCATATTTTAAGCTCCTCCACTTTCATTCTAATTGGATTAAAATGTTAATATGGTATACTATTATTGAAAATTGACTGAATTGAGGGATTACTCTTGACGACTATTTTAAAAAGTATTGGCCAAATTGCAGTACCCGTAAAAGATATCAATCGTGCAGTGTCATTTTATCAAGATGTACTTGGGTTAACACTCTTATTCAATACCGAAACGATGGCTTTTTTTGATTGTAACGGTGTGAGACTGCTCCTTAGTCTGCCCGAAACGGAACAATTCACAAACGCAAGTTCCGTCCTTTATTTCCAAGTAGACGACATTCATGCGAGTTACAAAGAACTTAGTGAAAAAGGCGTTCCTTTCACTGATAAACCACATTTTATCGCAAAAATGGGCACTATGGAGACCTGGATGGTATTTTTCAACGATACTGAAGGTAATACACATGGACTGATGAGTGAGTTTGAGGTGTGATTTTTCTTTTGAACTTGGACGAAAGTAGATTTAAATAATGCGCTGGTGTGTTCATTATCAGGAGATTTGTGATTCGGAGTGTGGATTTTAGACCGCTTGGCGCTCTGGGGATGCCTCTGGCCACGAGCCTAGATTAACGCTTCGCATCAAGTCTCACGGCTTCGGCTACCCCTTTGCCGCGCTTGCGCTGGAGTTTTCCATTGTTGAGAGAGATTTTGAGATGAATGGACTGAGATTATAATGTGATTACTATTTGATACTAATTTCATTGAAGAAAAACGCACTATAGATTGCAAGTCTAATTCCCAATAACGAAATTTGCTTTCTAAAAGAGGCCATCCAGCGAAGGCGCGTCTACGTGGTAGCCGGAGCGATAAGACTGATGGAGGGATGTAGTTCAATCCCTCCTTGCTCTTCTTTCCGGTTTATCGGAGGGCACTGAAAAAGTTCTTTTTTATAGTTAGAACTAGTTGATTGTAGTGAAGAGCGGCGACTCCAGCGGGAAAAGCGGTTAGGAAGAGAAAGTACACTCTTCCTTGGCTGAAAGCCCCGCGGGAACGTAGTGACAAGGAGATTGAAGCCGTGCCCGCGGAAAGCGTCCGCTCGGAACGGAAATCAACGGGATTGAAGGAAATCGGACTTTTTCAGTGCCCTCGCTTATCGCGGGATGCATCCACAAAGCGCAGAAGCGGTATTAGCAGGATTTCCAACTCTATCCATTGTATCGAGACTTTTATTAATCGCCTTCGCAATCCCTGATAACGAAATACACTTTCTTACATAGTCTATCCAGCGAAGGTGCGTCCAGTGGTAGCCAGATCTCTGATTCCATCCAATTGATTTACCTTTTCCTCCTACCCAAGAAAACAAAAATAGTAATTGTAGCGAGTCCTACAATCCCCAAAAATTGATACATAATAACAGCATCTCCGCCCAGGTTATACTCATCGACAATATGTCCTTCAGCAACAAGAAGCATTGCTGGAATGTACGTACAAACTAGTAAAATACTCACAACAGAGAAGAGATTTAGCAACCTTCCCTTCTGAAATATAACGACAAGCAACACAATAAATAGAATTAATATAAAAGCAGTAAATACAGGCCTAAAGAAAACAAATTCCGGAAATTGATACTCCACTACAATCTTCCCCCTTTTCACGAGATATGGATAATCCCTACCAATAAGACAGTTACAACAATTTTAATGTTTCGTTAATTTCGATTAATATATTTCTAAAGTTAGTCACACAAGACTTTCTCAAATTATTTTCCGTACAAAAATAGTACCGCCAATGACAGTACTACTTTGCAAATCAATATGAAATCCCAACACGAAAACCGCTGTTTTCATTCTCCAGTAGTTCATTGTAGGCAAAAGCAGCCGCGTCACCAACCGAAATCTTTTTACCCTCCAACGGCAACAAATCGCGCTCAGTTCTGTAATTTCCCGCCTCGGCACCATCCGGCAAATAAGTAGGGCAAACAATCGTCCACGTTAGCCCAGACTGCCGAAGCATGTCATATACTTTATGATGCTCTTGAGCCGCGAAAGTCAGCTTCCGATTCGAATCCCCCGCTTCATAGCGTAGCTTTGCAGGATTGTCTCTGCTTTGTAAGATACCCGCCGTCCCGATTGTGACTATTCGACTGACGCCATTCTCTTCCATCGCTTTAATCATATGTGGGACCGCCTCAGTCAACGTTGTCGTTCTATCCGTACCTAGAGCACTAAATACCGCGTCGACGCCTGTAACGGCACGCGACACTACTTCAGCATCACAGACATCCCCTTGAATGACCGTTAACTGGTCTGACGATGCCAATTTCTCTGGCGAACGAACAAGTGCCACTACATCATGACCTTCCGCAAGAGCGCGTTTTAGTACATCTCCGCCTATACGTCCTGTGGCACCAAATAGTGCTATTTTCATCCCAACCACCTCATTAACATTTTGTTAGAAAGTTCTTTTATAACTATAAAGAATGCTCATTTCTTCACCATTTCACCTCCAGTATACCAGAAACTTGTATACCGTTATATTTCAGGCTATACTATCTGGAAATATTTAACTACCATTCATTATTTCTCTTATAACTCCCTATTGTTCACTTGTTCACTCATTCACTTGATCACTGTTTGTATGATTGACCAACAACGCTCTAAAAACGAAAAGAGGATTACCCCTAATTGGGTAACCCTCTTTTTGTTTCATTAAACTAGCTCTTCAACTAGCTCAAGCATTGTACCGTTCTTCGCAAAATTCGTATGCCAAGAGAATGCCTTTTCAAGAATATGTGGCGTTTGTCCGCCTCTTTCAAGCGCTTCACTATAATACGCACGTAGCTGTTCACGATACAGTGGATGTACGCAATTTTCGATAATGAGCCCGACACGTTCTCTCGGTGCAAGACCGCGTAAATCGGCATATCCTTGTTCAGTCACAATAATATCAACATCGTGTTCAGTATGATCCACGTGCGATACAAACGGAACGATACTTGATATCTTGCCGCCTTTTGCCACCGATTTCGTAACAAAAATAGCAAGGCGTGCATTGCGGGCAAAATCACCTGATCCACCGATGCCGTTCATCATCCTTGTCCCCGAAACATGCGTTGAATTGACGTTCCCGTATATATCCAATTCAAGTGCAGTATTAATGGAGATCAAGCCGAGACGGCGGATAATTTCTGGGTGATTGGAGATTTCCTGTGGACGCATGATCAATTTATCCCGATACTGCTCGAAGTTACTATAGACATGCTTCATCTTTTCTTCAGACAATGTAATCGAGGCGCAAGAAGCAAAACGTACTTTTCCCGCATCAATTAATTCGAAGACTGCGTCCTGCAACACTTCTGAATACACCTCTAAGTCCTTAAATTCAGAGTTAATCATGCCGTGCAGAACCGCATTTGCCACCGATCCAATTCCTGATTGTAAAGGTGCAAGACGTTCTGTCAGACGGCCTGCTTGAACTTCACTGCGCAAGAATGTCAGTAAATGCTCCGCCATAATTTCCGTTTCATCATCAGGTGCATCGATTGTTGAAGGAAAGTCCAACTGATGCGTGAATACGATGCCTTTTACTTTACTCATGTCAATTGGGATACCCATTGTACCGATACGGTCATCGACTTTCGTTAACTGAATTGGAGTCCTTTCGCCCTGCATGCCGGGGTCGTATAAATCATGTAACCCTTCTAACTGTAAAGAGTGCGCCGTATTAATCTCGATAATGATTGATTTTGCATGGTTTGCAAACGATAAAGAGTTTCCAACAGATGTCGTTGGAATAATCATTCCGTCCTCCGTTATTGAAACCGCTTCCAAAATCGCAAAGTCAATTGGCCCTATTATTTCTGAGCGGACGAGTTCCGCTGTATGTGATAAATGATGATCTACGAACAAATGCTCACCATCATTAATCTTTTTTCTCATTACAGGGTCTGCCTGGAATGGTCCACGTTTATTGACAATACCTGATTCCGCAAGCAATTTATCAATATCCGAGCCCAAAGAAGCTCCTGTATATATATTAACTTTAAATTGTTCTGTTTCTGCACGCTTGATCAATGCCAACGGAACTGCTTTGGCGTCACCCGCACGTGTAAAACCGCTCAATCCGAGGGTCATACCATCTTCAATCCAAGATGCCGCTTCTTCTGGTGAGACAACAACGTCCCTCAATTGAACATTTCTAATTCGATCCATCTGACTGCCCATCTTCAACTGCCCCTTTTCATAACCTTTTGTTAATTCTAGCGTACACGCCAACACGAGCGAGCATTTATGGTTTGGAAAGAGAATAATCGGTTAAGGCATTCAAATATCCGACTGAAACAGCATCATTCAAACATGCCTCGGTGTGATTGCGTCAAGATACTGAATTGACCTTCATTCCTCCCTGCTAAAACCCTAATAGTTTGCGGAAGTAACTGGAATACGTTTGACTGACTGGAATCTTGGTACCGTTATCCATTTCTAATACAAAAGTTGAGTGCATGTCTGGGTAAATCCCTTTAATATGATGGACATTGACGATAAAGGAGCGATGACAGCGTACAAAGGAATCACGCGGCAATAAATATTCAAATTCTTGCAATGTATTTTTATGAGTGCCTAAAAAACCTTCTGCCACTACATACGTTTTTCGATCTTTCACTTCAACGTATTTCACATCTGTAAAAGGCACAGGAATCCATCCATCATGCGTTTTCACCGTAACCACAGATTTCCCGTCCGTGTAAGCCGGATAAATTGCGGTCACACACCCTTCGAGCACCTCACCATTATAAAACGGGACAGCCATCCCATGATAAGGAACGCCGAACACATCACGGTTGATAAACTCAGATACTTTCTGTTTTTGAGAGATTGCCTTATATGCAATCGTTCCTTCTTTCAATAGATCACCCGGTCTAATTTTTAAATCCACTCGTTTGCTGGGCAGATAGTAAAGGTACTTTTCCGTGTTCGACACCGCAATCGAGATTTCATCAGAAAATAATTCACCAATAACATCTAGTAGTCCACCAAGACTTAACTTCTCCATTTCCATAGCTCCCTTTATTCACATATAACGATTCTTTCCTTTTATTATACCGGATTCGTCTAGTAAAGTAGGTTGATACCGCTTTTGTGGTCAATGTATATCATGCCCTATAGGTTTTGCTGTATAATTAATTGTACAACTTTATATATCTCTATTATAATGAAATTTATCATAAACTAAAAATTGTGATAATAGAAAAACCTAAGAATGAGGGGATTAAACATGCACGTTAGAGACTTACTGATGGAAAGACTTGGTGTATCTACGGTGAATATCAATCAAACTGTGGGGGAAGCACTGGATGCGATTAACGCAAGCGGCTACAGATGCATTCCTGTTGTCGACCAGGATGACAACTATAAAGGAATGATTTATAAGGTACACTTGATTGAATATCTATATGAAGAAAATGGGGATAAAAGCGAAAAGATTGATCACTTGCTGATGCACCAAGATACATTCATAACTGAACGCTCTTCCTTTTTAAGCGCACTCATAAAAATTAAAGCACTACCTTTTCTAAGCGTTGTTGAACACGGGAAACTTGTCGGTATTTTAACGCATAATAAAGTGGAAAGTGTCCTCGGTGATGCTTTCGGTTTAAAAACAGGGGGAATCAATCTTACAATTTCTTCAACAGAAGCGAAGGGTATGATTGAAAAACTTACGAAAACACTACGTGGTGAACTGATTGAAGGCATGTTTACACTAGATAATGGTTCTGTCCTTGCTAGACGAGTTGTCATTACGCTTGAAGATGGCAAAACGGATGCTGAAATCGAAAAGTTAAAAGGAAAGCTTGAAAAAGAAGGATTCCGTATTCTACAAATCGATAAAATTGAAAAAGCCAACTAAGTACACTATTTTAAAACGACGTTCACTTTCTATAAAGTGAACGTCGTTTTCCATTTATTTTATACGGCTTTTAAATCCGGTTCTGGAACACGTGATAGAATTGCCAAACCAATGATGAACAGAATAACAAGACTGAACACTCCGTATGCAGAACTTCCAGTTAGCTGCGCAGTCACCCCTACAAGTAAAGGCCCCATAACTGATGCAAACTTGCCGAAAATATTATAGAAGCCGAAAAATTCGTTGGATTTTTCTTTCGGAACAAGCCTTGCAAAGTACGAACGACTTAGCGCTTGAATACCGCCCTGTGAAGTTGCAACGAGCATTGCCAATATCCAGAAATCCATCGTCGTTTTCATGAAAAATGCATAAATACATACGATGATATATACACAGATTCCTACGTATAACATCTTTTTTCCGGTGAATTTCTGTGCCAGTTTTCCGTAGAGAATTGCAAACGGCGCCGCAACGACTTGTGTGACAAACAGGATAATAAGCAGATTCGTCGCACTAATTCCCAAATCACTTCCGTACGCCGTCGACATCGCAATAATCGTCCCAACCCCATCTATATAGAAGAAATAAGCCAACAAAAATAAAAAAACGGTTCGGTATTTGCGTATTTCTTTGAATGTGCCACCAAGACGCCTAAAACCGCTCGCCACTAGATTTGGTTCACGTTTAATGCCGTGAATTTGATGGACATTTTTAACCATAGGAATCGTGAATACAGCCCACCAAATTGCCGTAATAACGAAAGCAATTCGACTTGCCGTGCCTGTTGCCAGCGGGATTAGCTCTTGTTGAGCCAGAATTATAATTGCAATACTAAGTATGAACGGAATCGTGCTCCCAATATACCCGAGTCCAAAACCACGTGAAGATACTTTGTTCATTCGTTCTTCCGGCGTAACGTCTACTAAAAATGCATCGTAAAATATATTCGACCCGTGAAAACCGACGGCGGTGATGGTGTAAATAATTAATAACCATAGCCAGTTATCGCCCGGAACGAACGCCAATGAAGCCGTTGCTACCGTCCCCATCATGAAAAAGAACAAGAAGAATTTTTTCTTTAAACCTTCATAATCGGCAATCGTTCCTAACAGCGGACCAATCATTGCCAGTATGAATGTGGCAATGGCGACCGTATACCCCAAATATGCGGTAGAGTTTGACATACTTACGCCAGCATCCGTAGCAACCGCCTTATAATAAAGCGGAAACACCGCAGTCGTAATAATAATTGAATATGCCGAGTTCGCCCAATCATAGAAAATCCAGCTATTCTCCTGTTTGCTGTACTTCTTCATGCCATCATCCCCCTTCGCTCCCTACGTACAGTGTACAATAAGAAAGGTTGAAAAATAATGATTAATCTAAATTTTACAATTGGGGTAAACCCACTATTCTGCGATGAATACATATGTCGACATCGGCAGAACTGCAGTACTCTTTCGTGCTTCTTCTAACAAAATTACTTCAGATTGAATGAGCGACTTTAGTTTGTCAGGCAAATCAACAAGGGTATTAATTTCCTCTTTAAAATCATTTACCGTCATAGCGATTTCCCATTCCGCATCTTGCAGCTGAGGTGAATGAATGGATTGTTCATTTGTAACGGTCCAGCCCACGTTTTCTACAACCCGTTTAACATCCGTCGGCGTAAACAGTGTACGTATATTCGAAAGACTGCTTTCTTTGAAACATTCATACTGGGATTGAATAAGCACGGCTAAGAAATGCGGGTATTGTTCAATCATTTGAATCCTTGAATCCCATTCAGCAAAACAAAGCATCTTGCCCCATTTTCTAGCCCTCTTCAAAATGTCTTCTAATTCCTCAATTGATATTAAGTACCAGGAACAATGGGAGAAAACAATATAGTCAAAACTATTTTCAGGAAAATCATTCTCCATTGATAAAACATCAACGTTAAATTCCATTTTAAGCTGTTTCCCTAACTTCGACTGCTGTAAATAACGGGCGGAATCGCCTAGCGTTATCGGGGCACCGTAATCTGGACACGCAATATCTACCCCATGGGTTGTAATCGCGTGGTCTTTCATATGCACACCTCTTTCTTTGTAAACAGTTTTGTAAACTAAGTATACTTATTTCCATACACCTAATATAAAGCCCATTATTGTAAATGTGACAACATGGTATCCTGCATTAATTAAAAAAAATTTCATTGACTTTCTTTCAAATAAATAAGTGATACCCATTGCAGTTGCAACCCAAAAAAGTCCGATCATGAACCCTGTAAAAGTGCCAATTAACGCGTTTCTATCAGGTCCTAGAAACAACGCCAACATAAACGAAATGATTAAAGATAAAATAAATGAACCTCCAAAAATCTTTGCCATATTACTATTTTTCAACATTTCTTCATTAAAATCATTTTCAACCATCCAAGCTTTTGTAAACAAAACAGAATACCAAATACCCCCTATGATGAAAGCAGATAATGCTGATACTAACACTGCAAAATAATTAATTGAATCTAATGATTGCTGAAAATCCATTTGTTTCACCCACTTTCAACTTGTTTAATTGTGATACCAAGTAAGTTATTATGCCCGCCTATTCTGTATTTGTATTCTATTAAATGATACAAATGTCCTTTGTTTTCAAGTAAATCATTTAACCGTACGTAAATTATAGGGCTTGAATACCAACACTTTCTCTGGACTATTTCCGGCTCGCTTTCGGCGAATTAATCAGCTGTTTTATTATCCTTTAATTAAAAAAGCGTCCAGAGCCATATTTCGCTCTACACGCTTTCAAAATTATTACAGCTCTTGATAGTTTCTTTGATGGTTGCCACCGTCTTTTACATCTGCATGATACAACGCTTTTAACGCGAAACTTTTCTCCAAGTCAAGTTCTGCCATTATCTGTTTCAGACGTTTTGACAGCTCTGGATCGTTCTTCACAAGCTTCTCCATTTTTGCTTTTGAATATTTCATAAACTGATTCCTCCCTCGCACTAAATTTGTCTTTTCATTATACCACCTATTTAAGGTCATTCGCCCAATTCAGATTTGCTATACTACTGGTAGAAGCAAGAAACGGACAGGAGCGACAACATGTATAAAACAATCGGTATACTCGCACACGTTGATGCAGGAAAAACGACTTTTTCTGAGCAACTGCTTTATCATACAAATCGCATTAAACAAAGAGGACGCGTGGACCACAAAGACGCCTTCCTCGATAGCCACGCCATTGAAAAAGAAAGAGGAATTACTGTTTTCGCAGATCAGGCATCTATCTCCTATAATGGCTCCATGTATACGATTATCGATACGCCTGGACATGTCGACTTTTCTCCCGAGATGGAACGTGCCATTCAAGTAATGGATTACGCCATAATTATCATTAGCGCGAGCGACGGCGTGGAAGGCCATACTGATACTGTGTGGCAGCTGCTTCGAAAACATCAAGTCCCTACATTTTTCTTCATCAATAAAACCGATCGTGAAGGAACGAACGTCGACAACATCATACATGAAATACGGACCAATCTATCGGAAGACATTTGTGATCTCACGACTTCTTTTAATGAAGGAATCATGCAAGAAGAACTCATCGAATTTGTAGCGGAGCGGGATGAAGAATTGCTGGAAACCTACATGAATTCCGGTTATGATTTGAGCTTATGGCTTGAAACGCTACAAACGATGATTAAAGAAAACAGCATCTTTGCAGTTTCCAGCGGTTCAGCACTAAAAGACATCGGTATTCTTGATTTTTGGAGGAAACTCGATTTATTGACCACTACTTCTTACAACGATGACAGTGAATTCGCTGCACGCGTTTATAAAATCCGTCATGATATAAATGGCAATCGAGTCACATACCTGAAATCCCTGAGTGGCACGCTAAGTGTTAGAGATGAGGTGAACTATGGCAATACCACCGAAAAAGCAACACAAATCCGTATCTATAATGGTAATAAGTTTAAGACAGTTGAACAAATTCATGCAGGTGAACTATTTGCTGTTACAGGATTGACGCAGGCATCCATCGGCGACGGGATAGGTACGCTTACAGAAAAGTCGATATACGATATGATTCCGACCCTCAAATCGAAAGTCATTTTCAATTCATCCATCCACGTCAAAGAAGTACTGCAATGCTTCAACTTATTGGATGCGGAAGACCCTTCACTAGCCGTGACTTGGGACGAACACTTTCAAGAAATACACGTCCATGTCATGGGCACCATCCAGCTCGAAGTCCTTCAGCAAATTGTCAAAGAACGTTTTTCCCTAGACGTTTCTTTTGGTGACCCCAAAATACTGTATAAAGAAACCATTGAAACGACCGTTACAGGGTACGGCCATTTTGAACCGTTGAAGCATTACGCCGAAGTACATCTATCAATCGAAACTGCAGCTAGAAATAGTGGCATCCAATTTGAAAATAAGTGCCATGCAAACGACCTCTCGATTGGCCATCAAAACTTAGTACGTAGCCATTTATTCGAGCGGGATCATAACGGCTTACTAACGGGTTCTCCCCTCACTGATGTGAAACTAACGTTACTGACTGGACGTGGACATAATGAGCACACGTCTGGCGGCGATTTTAGAGAGGCAACCTTCCGTGCATTGCGGCAAGGCTTGGAGAAAGCCAAGAATAGGCTTCTGGAACCTTATTACAATTTCAAACTAAAAGTGGATCTGGATCATATGGGACGCGTATTGTCAGATATTCAACAGGCATCCGGCAGCTTTGACCCGCCCGAAACCACACACGGATTGGTGATTGTGAAGGGACGAGTTCCCGTCGCTACTTTCATGAATTACAGCACCACCTTAGCTTCTTTTACGCATGGAAAAGGGACATTAAGTCTGTTATTCGGTGGCTATGATGAATGTCATAATGAGAAGCACATCATAGATGAAATTGGTTATAATAAAGAGGCGGATCCCGAATACTCATCCACCTCTATTTTCTGTGCGAAAGGGAAAGGCTATCCTGTCCCGTGGGATGAAGCGGAGAATGCCATGCATTGTTTATAATGTAAAAGTATTGAAATAGTATAGGGTTATGCCTAATAGATAGATGATAGAAAAGCTTGTATGATTATCAAAATTATGTGGAGAACGACTATTCTTTCGCACTTAAAAATGCTGATTAAAATAAATGACGGATGGGAAGGAACTATTACATAATGTTATCAAGAATTCAAAATCTCTCATCTGTATCTCTGCTACTAGAGGAGAATTTTGCTGTTTCTATTATAGATGCTAACGGATTTATCACTTATGTGAATCAAATTTTTTGCGATATCACAAAATACCAGGCAGAAGAGTTAATTGGGAAAACATATGGATTTCTCAATAGCGACTACTCCGATGAGACTACCCTTCTCGAAATAAAAAATGAAGTAATGAACCATAAAGTATCACATCAAAAAATAAAGAGTCACGCCAAAGACGGAACTCCATTCTGGATCCAAGCAACCATCGTCCCTGTTCTTGGCGATAATGACCAAATCATACAGTATATTTCTTTCGATATGGACATTACAAGCAAAGTACTGATGGATGACAATTATAAAAAAGCACTGTTAGACTTTCATAATATCGAAAATGCACTCAATCAATCTACCATTGTTGCCATCACTGATCGAAAAGGATTGATCACTTATGCAAATGATAAATTTTGTGAACTGTCTCAGTATCCGCTTGAAGAACTAATTGGACAAACTCACCGAATCGTTAACTCAGCTCATCACCCTAAAAGCTTCTTTAAAGAAATGTGGCAGACAATCGGAAAGGGGAGAATTTGGACGGGTGATGTGAAAAACCGATCAAAAGATGGAAAAAGCTATTGGGTGAACACCACAATTGTCCCCCTTCTTAATAATAAAGGAGTACCTTATCAATACATCGCCATCCGATCAGATATCACTGCTAGAAAAGAAGCGGAGCAATCACTTGAAATTGCTTTAGAAAATGATTTCCGCCAGACTGTAAAAAACCTACAAAATGCAATTTTTAAGTATACATACGATGACAAAGGAAAAATCCTATTCACACTTATGGAGGGTAAGATTGCACAAGAACTCGGCATTACTGTGGAAAAAATCAATTTGCGCAAAGTGGAATCTTCTTTTTCAAAAAAGGAACTTGCTCAGATATTCCGTGATCTAACGAAAGGGATGGAAGGTAAGGTTGTTCAATTTGAATTGCTTCTCTATGGTTATACTTTTCTAGTTTATTTGTCACCGATTTCTGTAGACGGCGAGGTGGTTGAAGTAGTGGGTACCGCCATCGATATTTCCGAACGGAAAGAAGCGGAAAAACTTGTTGAACATATGGCATTTTATGATCATTTGACGGGTTTGCCAAATAGAAGACTTTTTCAAAAAAAAGTAAATGAAGAAATTGTACAAGCACAGATAGAAAATACTCAATTTGCAATTATGTTTATCGACCTCGATCGCTTTAAGAATGTCAATGATTCTATGGGTCATCCAATCGGAGATCAGCTACTAATAGCCGTAGGACAAAGATTACTGAAATCTGTTCGGAAAAATGATTTTGTTGCACGCCATGGTGGAGATGAGTATATCATTTTACTTCCTTTCTGCCAGCCATCGGAAGCGGATACAATAGCTGCACGAATCGTCGATGAACTAACACACCCGCTGACTCTTCAGAACATGGACTTGTATGTCACTTCAAGCATCGGCATCAGCACTTTTCCGGAAGATGGACATGATTATGAGACCTTAACTAGAAATGCTGATTCAGCAATGTACCTTGCAAAAGAAAAAGGAAAAAATAACTATCAATTTTTCACAGAGGATTTACATCGTGACATCGTCGAAAAAATGACACTGGAAATGGAACTTCGGCATGCACTAAAAAGAGATCAGTTCCTGCTCTATTATCAACCGCAAATCGATATCAACACAGGTGAAATAACCTGATTGGAAGCTCTTATCCGGTGGCATCATCCATCGAAAGGCATAATTTCACCCGCTGACTTTATTCCGATTGCAGAAGAGACTGGTTTGATTGTCCCAATCGGCCAATGGGTGCTCGAAACAGCGTGTGCACAGACTAAGAAGTGGCAAGAAACTGATTTCCCGAAGTTACAGATCAGTGTCAATGTTTCATTTATCCAGTTCATGCAAACCAATTTTGCCAAGCAAGTAGAAGAAACACTTGTCCAAACAGGGCTACAGCCGCACTATCTAAACTTGGAAATAACCGAAAGCATGACGTCAGACGCTTTGAACTGTCAGAAAACGCTCTATCAGCTTAGAAAAATCGGCATCAATATCAGCATCGATGATTTCGGGACTGGATTCTCATCACTTAGTTATATTAGTAATTTTCCGATTACCCACTTGAAAATCGACCAGGTATTTGTACAAGGTACGAGTACAAGCAACAAAGCCATTGTTAAAACCATCATCAGTCTGGCAAAAAACTTGAATTTAAAAGTTATTGCAGAAGGCGTTGAAACGGAAGAACAAGCACGTTTTTTAAAAGACTTGGATTGCGATGAAGTACAAGGCTACTATTATTACAGGCCGCTGCTCAAGGAGCAAGTCACTACCCTATTCACGATGTCGAATTTAAATCCAGTGAAATAATCTGATTGATGACAAGAAAACCCGCATTCAACTGCTATGAATGCGGGTTTTCTTTCATTTGTCGGTCCCGAAACGCAACACAAGAAAAAGTTCATTGGGATCTTTCTCGCGCATACCGGATACTTTTACTCCCTTAATGAGTTCAAAGGGAGTATTATTTTCAAGGAATTCAATATAATCACTAGTGGGATAATAAAGGATGATATCTACAGACCGCTGATTCTTTTCAACAGAAAGAAGAATATTATCAACGACTTTCATGAAGATTTGAATCGAAAATGGATTGAAGAAATAAAACCGATTATCTCCCGCATCGACCTCGTACTCCTCTGCCAGACAGCGTTCAAAATAGATAGATGCATTTGTCCGCTTAACCTTTTTCATGTAACTCGCCTGATTTTCAAGCGCTTCTGTATACAGCTGCCCACTCATTTCAATCCCCGTCACTGAAACATCAAATCGATTATGTATGTAAAAAGGCAGTCTGCCTTTGCCACATCCAAAATCTACAACGCTATCCGTTTTGGTCAGTTCATAGACTTGAAAAAACTGATCCAAGGCATCATAAGGCGTCGCTTCGTACCGGTTATAATGAGAGGACTGATGCAACCATTCCCGGGTACCGACGGTATTAATACGTAGCGATCGATCGCATTTTTTATCATACATAAGAAGTCCTCCCGCCTGTTTACATACATTGTATCAAAACATAAGAAAAAAACCCTGATAACTTTAAAAGTCTTTGTTTTCATTGTTTATTCAGCATGTTTTCACAAGCACTCAACCTTTTTTCGTTAAACAAACATTGCCTGGTATTATGATTTACGCATTGTTATAAACATAGTCGCATTTTCGATAAAAACGCTATAGTTCTGTTTTAACGTTTTTATCAATATCAGTCAAGATAATGGTACTGTTGATTGAATTCTCTTTCTCGGTTCAACTAACTGTATTATTAGTTAACTGGTAATGGTATACTCGCCTTTATCTATGCGTCTTAAAATTTAGGAATTGGAACAGAAGACGTTTTTTTGTTAAGGAGCGGTGGGTAAATTGGACACAAAACAATTACGAATGTCTGTCACTGTGTTAGCTGGATTTCAATGGCTTTTCTTTATGTTCGCTAATACGGTGGTCATTCCAATCTCAGTTGGCAGTGCTTTTCAGCTGGAGTCTGTTGAAATAGTATCAGCTATTCAGCGTTCTTTCATTTTTACAGGAGTAGCCTGTCTTCTGCAGGGACTCTTCGGGCATCGCTTAGCATTAATGGAGGGCCAATCGGGTCTTTGGTGGGGCGTCATTTTAAGCCTGGCAGCAACCGCTAGTACAATGAATCTAGAACTAACAACGGTTGGCGGTAGTATTGCAATTGGAGTCATGATTTCTGGTGTAATCGTTGCCCTTCTTGGATTGCTCGGCATCGGGGAAGTCCTAAAAAAATGGTTTACACCTGTAGTGATGTTTGTTTTTCTTCTGTTGTTAGCCAATCAGCTTATTACTGTTTTCTTAAAAGGAATGATTGGTCTAAATACAGGAGATTCTATCGATGTAAAAGTTGCAGTTTTTTCGTTTCTACTCGCTACACTTACGATTCTGATTCATGTATTAGGAAAAGGAATCATCAGCAGTTTGAACCTTCTCATCGGGATGACGGTCGGTTGGATTGGTGCTGTAATTCTATTTCCAGTGGAGGCCACAGAAACAATTAACACGAAACCTTTCCTCACTTGGTTTCCATGGGGTTCCCCCACTACGTTCGAATGGGGCATAGTGATTACTGTTATTATCACTGGACTATTAAACACAACAAATACGATAGCCACATTAAAAGGGGCAGAAGATATTTTCGAAAAAGAAACGACGCCAAAACAATATCGGTCCTCTTTCCTACTAACAGGACTGTTTTCAACTGCTTCAGGTGTTCTTGGCCTCGTTCCTTATGCACCCTATACTTCTTCATTAGGTTTATTACAGTCGTCCGGGATTCGTGACAGGGCACCATTTTTCATAGGTTCTGCTCTATTCATTCTTCTGGGGATGAATCCAATGCTTAGTACATTTTTTTCGACCATTCCACAAAGCGTCGGAAATACGGTGCTTTTTGTAGCCTATATCCAGCTATTCCGTTCAGCAATCCGTAATATCGAGGGCCTGACATTTGAGCCAAGAACCGTCTACCGCATTGCAATTCCTGCGTTACTGGGACTGTCAATCATGTCACTCCCCGCAACCGTTTTTACAACAATTCCACTACTGGCACGACCAATCCTCTCAAACGGGATGCTTATGGGGATTTTAACCGCGCTCTTTTTGGAGTTGTTGTATTATCTCAGCCAAAGGGCTAAGAAAAGTAGACAGTAAAAAACGGGCTAGCCATTTTAGAGTTCATTATTGAGAGCGAATTGTGAGGCGGAGTGTGGAAAGTAGATCGCTTGGCGCTTTGGGGATGCCTTTGAAGCCACTGAAAAAGCCGGATTTCCTTCAATCCCGTTGATTTCCGTTCCGAGCGGACGCTTTCCGCGGGCACGGCTTCAGCCAATCGAACAGCAAAGGGTTCGATTTGCCGTATTTCTGCGTTCTTTGCAGAAATTAAGGCATTCTTGCCTCGTGCTCCCAACGCTAACGCTTTTGGTCGCAAAAGCCGGTCCCGCTGGAGTCGCCGCTCTCCACTACAATCAACTAGTTCTTATTATAATAAAGAGCTTTTTCAGTGGCCTCCCTGCGCTGGAGTTTCCCATTATTGAAAGTAATTCAAAGATGTGTGCACTGAGATTATAATGTGATTACTATTTGATACTAATTTCATTGTAGAAAGACGTACTATAGATTGCAGGTCTACTCCCTAACAATGAAGTATGCTTTCTTAAAAAGACCATCCAGCGAAGGCGCGACTTCGTGGTAGCCGAAGCGATAAGACTGATGGAGGGATACAGTTCAATCCCTCCCTGCTCTTCTTTCCGGCTTATCGCGGGAGGCATCCACAAAGCGCAGAAGCGGTAATAGCAGGATTTCTAATTCTCTCCATTTCTAACCTGGGTCATCCAGCGAAGGCGCGACTTCGTGGTAGCCTGAGCGATAAGACTGAAAGTGCTCTCCTTTCCGGCTTATCGCGGGAGGCATCCACAAAGCGCAAAAGCGGTAATAGCAGGATTTCTAATTCTCTTCATAGCCCATTATCCTATAGTAGAAAAAGGTGATTACATGAATACAAAATTGTATACAAATAATGAAAAACTAATCGCGGGCATTACCATGAAGGATGAGACCGAGCTTGATAACAATAATATGGCTCTCCACGCATGTATAAACCCTGATGATGTAAGACAAAATCGGCAAAAATTAGCTACTTTCTTGAATTGTGAGTTGGAAGCTTTTGTTTGTGCCAATCAAACACATAGCTCCAATTTCCATGAAGTGACACTTCATGACAAAGGGCGAGGCGCAAATCAATTGGATACCGCTATTGCTGATACAGACGCCTTATACACATTTGAGCCGAATCTAGTATTATGTAGCTTTACTGCCGATTGTGTTCCATTGATTTTCCACAATGATGCATCGGGTGTGATTGGTGTGATTCATTCAGGATGGCAAGGTACAGTAAAAGAAGTCTCCTTGAAAGTTTTCGAGCATTTGAAACTGGATAAACAATGCAACCCGAGTGATTTTCGTGTCCAGATTGGTGCAGCACTGAGCCAAGAAATGTTTGAAGTCGATGAAGATGTATACTTAAAATTCAAAGAGCTAGGCTATACGGATGATTTTATCTATTACAATGATCAAACCCACAAGTATCACATTGACAATCAGCGAGTCGTGAAAAAACAATGTGAGTTGGCAGGCATTCCGACTGAGCAGATTACAATTGACGAGACCTGTACGTATGTAAGTTCAGATGGTTTTTCGTACCGTCAAGACAAAAAGAGCGGGAGACATCTTAGTTTTATTATGAGAAAAGATAATTGACCTTATCTATTTCTAAAAAATTCAGACAAAAAAGCACATCAACTAGTCCCATCGATGTGCTTTCATAATGTAATTTATTGATTATTGACGATATCTACTTGCCAATCCTTTTAGGAAGTTTCTAGCGTATCTGTCGCCACATTCTTTATAATTTCGTTGTCCTTCTTTTCTAAGAACTGCACTCAATTCGCTTTTAGAAATATTAACTCCTGTGTCTTCTAAGATATCAAGAATGTCTTCACTTGTAAGTGAAAGTGCAATCTTCACTTTTTTGAGCAGGATATTATTAACATTCCGATTGTTATTTGCCATTAAGAATTGTTTTTGGGAATCCTCTGGTTTTGTATCTTGTGTTCCTCTTTTTAAACGAACTAAACCGTTTAAAAAGGACTCTAACGTAATGTTGTCGATTTTTTTAACATATTCATCGTCTTGCACTTCATTCGTACTACTATTTTTTGCTTTTGATAACATTTCTTGTACTTCTTCTTTCGTTGTTTGAATGCCGCCTAGCCCGAAAATTTCAACCATATCCATATCCTTTATATCCAACGCATATCTTAACCTAATTAATATATCGTTATTAGTCATTTTTATCCCTCAAAACCTTTCCTAATTGCATAGTCATTATCAGTGTATCCTTTACCCTATTATTGCATTAATTTATTACCATGTCTCTCCAAGTGTCCGCTGTGATTCGAAAAATCAACTATATTTACCTTTTAACTGATCACTGCCAATACCGCCAAATACCATTAAAAGTAGTGGTAAAAAGTTGGTGACTACTTTCGGCAAACCTTCTAGTAAAAGAATATTTGTACCCACAAAGTTATTTAAAACGATAATAATTACTTTTGACGCTAATAAAAATACACCTATCAAAAACATACTGTCGAACAAAACTTTCCACTTTGGATATGCCAATTGCTTACTATCTTGAATTACTTTCTCTTTTAACTCTTCATCACTTCTTAATAGCTCGTCTATCGTAATACCAAATAAATCACTCAAATCGATGATTACCTCGATACTCGGATAGTTTTTTCCTGTCTCCCATTTGGAAACCGATTGGCGACTAACATGAAGCTTTTCAGCGAGTTCTGTTTGTGACCAACCCTGCTTTTCTCTTTCCTTTTTTAAACGATCACTTAAAATCATACTTTTCATCGCCTTTCCTAGCAATTACAGTATTTCAGAAGTAAGTAGATAAAGTAAAGCTAGTTATAGGCGCATCTAGGTGCAACCTTTAGTTGCCACCTAGAATGTTCACTAAAATTCTTTCTTTCAACACAAATGGTAATTTAATGATTTACTTATGATACGGTTCATTCTTCATAATTCTAAAAGCCCTATACACTTGCTCCAGCAATATGAGCTTCATCATTTGATGGGGAAAGGTCATTTTCGAAAAAGACAACGATTCATCCGAGCGTTTCATCACACTTTCGTGGAGTCCAAGTGACCCTCCAATAACAAATGTCACTTTGCTTCTTCCATAAGTCATCAATGACTCTAGGTCTGCCGATAACTCCTCCGACGTCTTCATCTTCCCATCAATCGCAAGTACAATCACATACGCATCTGTCCCTATTTTCGACAAAATACGATCCGCTTCTTTTTTCTTTACAATTTCCATGTCGGCATCACTTAATGATTCGGGTGCTTTTTCATCTGCCACTTCGACGAGCTGTATTTTTGTATAAGCTCCGAGTCTTTTTGAAAACTCTTCAATCCCCATCTTCAAATACTTTTCTTTTAGTTTTCCCACTGTCACAATTGTAATATTCACAAGTTATCCACCTTTTTTTATTTGTTATAAACAAAACTTATACACATATCCACAGGAGTTATCTACATGTTGTGTTCGACTAATCGTTCGCCACAACATACAATGCTGGCTCTTCACAATAGGAGCATTTTGTGGATAACTTTTCTTCATCTCGTACAGCTTCCATTACTGGAAACTTTACCTGATCTGCCACAAAAACGTCAAGTGCATGGTTTATATGGGTTTCACAGCTATATATCTTCATTTTTCATCCCTACTTTCATCCTTTTTCTAACACACAAAGTTATTCACAAATTTTTAGATTTATCCACAAATAGTGAATATAATAAAAAAAGTAGGCAAAATAGCTATCAGCTAGCTACCTCGCCTACTGTGGATAAACTAAAATGTAAATTGTTTGTAACTTTTATTACTAGAACGAGTTTCCGTCTCTTAAAACCATTTCAATTTCAAGTAACTTCCCTTGCCGATATACTTTCATTTGCATTGTGTCACCTACATCCTTCGCATTATACAGATGTTTGCGCAGGCTGACCATATCTTCTATCTTTTCGCCGTCCATTTCGACGATAACATCGTACTGCTTCACACCCGCAATTTCAGCAGAAGAGTTAGCTATGACATCATTGATAACTACGCCATCTGTTACACTTTCGGGTAACTTCAACATTTCCCGCTGTTGTTGTGCTGGAATGCTTCGGAGATCGAGTAATGTAACGCCCATCGTTGGGCGGTTTACCTCACCAAACTTTTCTAGTTGATCAATAATAGGCATAGCAAGGTTTATTGGAATCGCAAGTCCTATTCCTTCAACAGTTGCCTCTGATATTTTCATGGAATTGATGCCAATTAACTGACCCGCAAGATTAATAAGCGCTCCTCCTGAGTTCCCGGGATTAATGGCAGCGTCCGTTTGCATAACATCCGCAAACCAGTCCACTGATCCATTACCATCAAAATCGATTGGAATTGAACGGTCCTTCCCGGATACGACCCCGACAGTTACGGAACCTGAAAAACCAAGCCCGAGCGGATTACCGATTGCGATAACAGGTTCTCCACGTTTCAAAGCATCCGAGTCACCAAACTCGATAATTGTTTTTACAACTGCAGCATCAATTTCAATAACAGCCAAATCTGTCCACATATCGCTTCCTACAATCTTTCCCGCTGTCTTTGAGCCATCATCGAAGGATATCTCGATTTCAGTTGCGCCTTCTACTACGTGATGGTTTGTAACTATATATGCTGTATTCCCTTGTTTTTTATAAATGACACCCGAACCGGACCCTGTTTCTATCGTTGTTTCAGTTGTCGACCAGATATCACGGTCCGTTTTCAAATTTGTTACACCAACAACCGAATCTGCCACTTTTTCGACAATATCTGTCACATCATTATTCACATCGAAGGACACACGCTCTGCTCCTATCTCACCAGCTTTCTGGGCAGTTGTCGCACTCTCTGTGTCTTCCGCGATGTCATTTCCATTATGCATGATGAACCAGACGATCAATGCACCTAGTAGTACACCCAAAAACCCCGATACGAAACCACCTCTTTTTCTGGGTCGCTGTGGAACTGGCTGCTGTGAAGGTTCTTCTATAGGTGGCCTCAACTCCCTATTATCTGGATTTTGATTGAATTCATCCATTTACCTCTCCCTTTCTGAAAAGAACGTTGTAGTTAACATTACCCTAATTCATATATTTCAATATAAAAAACCTTACCTATTGAGGATTTAGGTAAAATCCCTTGAAGGTAAGGTTATTTCATTATTTACACGGTGACGAGTTCAGTTGGCTGGTCAGCATCCGTATCGTATAGATGAACGAATTCACCTGTCCTAATTCCGCATGTTTCCAACGTTTGTGAAACACTCATCCTTGCAAGGTCTTTCATATTATTGTCTTTACTTAAATGTGATAGATAGATCTTCGTATCTTTTTGCTCAACAACTTCACTCATTGCTACTGCAGCGTCTTCATTAGAAACATGGCCGACATCACTCAGGATCCGCCGTTTGACGGACCAAGGATAACGGCCAACTTGCAACATACTGACATCATGATTGCTTTCAAAGACAAAAGCATCTGCTCCGTGTATGAAGCCTTTCATCCTGTCACTTACATAACCAGTATCCGTGATAACCGCAAGTTTTCGACCGTTTTCATGGAAAACATAAAACATCGGATCTGCTGCATCATGTGAAACAGCAAATGATTGAATGTCGAGTGAACCAAATGATTTAACTGTTTCCATATCAAATTGAAAACGCTGATCGAGAGGTATGTTGCCTACGAGTCCATCCATCGCCGCCCATGTCTTTTCATTTGCGTAAATGGGCATACCGTATTTACGCGCAACAACACCAATCCCTTTTATATGGTCACTATGCTCATGTGTGACAAAAATACCATCGACATCTTTCATAGAACGACCAATGCCAGCAACTAAACTATCCATTTTCTTTGCACTAAATCCCGCGTCTACAATAAATGTATGTTCGTCATTTTCTATAAAAACCGCATTGCCGCTACTGCCGCTTGCGAGTACGCTAAAACGCATTAAAAAAACTCCTTATTCATTCTCTTCTTCGAGCGGTTCAGGTTGAAACTCTATAATCATACCTTCGATCGCATTAATGAAGTAATCTTCAATTTCGCCATCCTTTAATTCTACACGAACATGCCACGTCGGAGCAAACACTTGGGTTTCTGTCACTTGAACAAGACTGGAATAACCTAGCGTCATTTGCTTTACTTTGTAATCCTTTTTCAAATAATCCCGTGAATACAAGTTACCGATTGCTTCAATGGGTGATAGAAGATCATTTTTCCGGTTGAAACGATCGAATTCACCGAGCATACTTTGCTCGTATTTCGTCGCTTCCCCATCCTCATTCCAATAGATTATCAACATCGCATTGAGGCTATGGTAAATTGGATCTCCGTCGACCTTTTGGAAGAGTAAAGCTTTTCTCTCATCTTTATTAACTTCCCATTGGACATAACTTTCTCCGCCCATTACATGCTTTGACAGGAACTCTGTGAATTCAATTTCCCCTTTTACATTCAGTAGACTGAACGGCTCTATCAAAGTCGATTTTAGAAGTGTTTCATCGACAACTTCGCCTTTTTGATTTTCAAGTTCTGCTAGTTTTGCATCGGATAATATCATAGGCTTTGCAGACACATAAAAGGGTTCATTTTTAAAAGGTGGTAGTTTATCATACGTAATGTTTTCCATCTTCAGCAATTCCTCGATTGGTGTTTCACCCAGCACTTGAACATTTTGTGCCTGCGTAACCTTGTTGAGGTAAAGCGTGTACAGAAAAACGTTCACTATTGAAAATACGATGATGAATATCGTTTTCGTCTTATTCCAATCCAATCAGCTCACCTCCTAAAGTTTCAGGTGAAAAACGATGCCAATTTTCAGTGTTGTTTCCTTTCACCAAGTAAAACCACGCCGGTTCCATTATGATATTTCCTCTATCAGTATTTCGCTTCATAAAATACCCTGGAGCAATTTCATCAACAGTTTCAAAATCCAGCATTTTCGAGTCAATAAGCCTTTCGGCAATCTCTACGCCTGAAGGGAGTGTTGCAGGTTCATCATCAATAAAAAAATCAAGGCGATAGTAGGGTCTCTTATAATTGAATATCTGTTTATCTCCCCATTTTTGTACAATTTCTGTGGTGGTACTCGAGTCTGAATAAACGGGAAGCCCCTCCAGGAATAAGCGGAATCGTACGGTCCTTGTTTTCGGATCCATGTACGTATACCTGAAATCATCTGTCCAACCGCCATGTTCATTAACAAAGTTGACTGTGTTCGAGAGTAATTCAGATGGAATTGCTAGTTCTTGAATTTTGGCAGTAGGATAAACATATTCAAACTTCTTATTTTCCTTATCAATCTTCATTATTGCATGGTTATCCCCTAGTTCTTCCATCTTAGGTCCCACTTGGCTACTCCGCACTGCATTCGGATCGTTGAACAATGCATCCCGGAATCGATTCGGGGAAATATCACCTTCAATAAACGTATACTTGGTTGTTTCTACAGGTTCAACTGGAACGACGATATAAGAAGAGCTTTCAGGGGCTACCTCCTTATAATCGGCGAGTTCCCGTGCGTCCGTTAATATGGATTGTTGAAGTTTATGATTGTCATCCGGTTTTGCTTTTGCACTGTAGATTTTCTTATTTGCCCTGCTGACAAAATAAATATCCATGTCACTATTGTCCGTATTCCAATCAACGACAATCCGATCGAAACTAATTTCTGGCACTGTCGGTATCGGTTCATCAATGTTTATGACATTATCATAGACAGTCAAAGGGACCTCACCGTGAAAGAATAATGTAAATCGGTTCGGTTTCCGTAAGAGGGTATTCAGATTATCTGTACTAAAGTTATTATTAAGTGATCTAATATCACCTATTTTCCATTCAGACAACTCTTCTACAAAGCTATTGATTTCAACTGGATTGGTGGTTCCTTTTAATGCATCTCCGAAGTTAAATATAGTTTTGTATGGTTTAATAATTTCATTGTATTTCTTTTTATCTGCGATGGCTACGTCTACAGGCGCCAATTGCTCAATCGTGTCATAACCGGGAGTGTATGTCCAAATGGAAAAGGTCAATACCATACTTAAGGCGACGAGTAAGGTAAGTACTGTTGTCTTGACAATCTCGATATATTTCATTCCCATTCACCGTCCTCTTGGATTTCAAACGGCAACGTAAAGAAGATTGTCGTCCCTTTTCCTTCTACACTCTCCGCCCATACCTCTCCACCATGCGCTCCAATCATTTCGCGGGCAATTGCTAGTCCTAGTCCCGTTCCACCCATTGCACGTGATCGTGCACGGTCTGCCCGGTAAAACCTATCGAATATCCGCTTCACGTTCGCTTGTGGTATACCCATTCCATCATCAGAAATCATTACTTTAATGAAGTCATCAGACATCATTATTCCAAAGCGGATATTTCCCCCGTCTGGAGAGTATTTTAGTGCATTTGAAATGATATTGTCGAGGACCTGGGTCATCTTATCCGTATCAATTTCAACGAACAAATCGGAGGCAGACAACAGTCTTATAAATTGAACACTTTGAGATTTTGAAAATTCAAAGCGATCTATGATTGAGTTGAAGAAGTGATTAAATTCGACCCATTCTTTATTCAAATCATAATCCCTGCTGTCCATTCGTGATAACTTCATTAAGTCATTTACAAGACGAATCATCCGTTCAGTTTCGGTCTGTGTTACGTGGAGGAAGGATGGAGCAATCTCTTCATTCTTCCAAGCACCATCAGCCAATGCTTCTAAATAACTGCGCATTGTCGTTAGTGGCGTACGCAACTCATGCGAAACATTTGAAACAAACTCTCGTCTCTCCATATCAATTTTTTCTTGTTCCGTATTATCATGTAAAACAACGATTAAACCATTCACAAATCCAGTCTCTCTCTGCGTGACTGAAAAATTGGCACGCAGAATATAAGGCTGTTCGTTCGTACTAAAGTCCAATGCAATTGAATCTCTAATTTGTATTAAATCTTCAAAAGCATATTCTTGTTCAACTCCCAAAATGCTAGAAATCGGTCTATTGAGGACAAGATCCCTTGTCAGCCTCAGCATCACAAGAGCGGAGTCATTAATAAGACTAACACGCCCTTTTCGATCGGTAGCTATGACACCATCCGTCATATTTTCCAGGACAGAAGCCAGTTTCCGTCGTTCACTTTCGGTCGTTGAATAAGACTCTTGCAACTGGTTTGTTAAGTGATTAAAAGCGACCGCCAGCTGGCCCAATTCATCATTACCATACACACGCACTTTTCTGGAGAAATCTCCTTTTGCCATCGTCTGCGCCTGGCGTCTCATATCAGATATCGGCCTCGTCATTGTCTGGGCAATTAAAATGCCCAAAATGATTGTTATCGTCAACGATATGGCTACCCCACCAGCTAGAATCCGATTCACTTCATCAATCTGTGTAAACACCTTTTCAATGTCTGCCTCTAGATAGAGGATCCCTATTAATTCATCCTCAGTAGTAAGAATAGGCTTTGCACGTACCAAAATCCGATTTCTAGTTTTCCGATCTAAATTGATAACATCATTCTCGGTTTTTGAGGCAGTCGCCTTTCTAACAATTTCGTCCATCGCTCGCTGTCCTACCATCGACTTTTTGTCCAGAGCGGATGTAGCAAGGATAATCTTCCCTGCGCTAATAACCCTGATTTCATTGATGTCTTCCGAAGTGAAACCCGAAAGGACGGCCTGGAGACTCATTTCGAGTGTCACCGGGTCGTCTGGGGATCGTTTCTTTATCAATTCTTCACTAACATTAAATTCAATCAAACTCATCCTGTCGGAAATTGAGTTTGTGAAATTTGTTTTTAATGTTTCTTCGAGTTCACGTGCAAAATAGAGTCCGATTATTTCCATGGCAATTAGAATAAGCATCACATAAATTAGAACAAATTTAACGTGAATAGATCTAAAAAAACCGACTTTTTGCATGATGGTTACTCCTGTTCTGGATCCCGTAAGTAATAGCCTACTCCGCGTCTCGTGACTATCCACGTCGGGTGGCTCGGTGTATCTTCTATTTTTTCGCGCAAGCGACGAATCGTTACATCGACTGTCCGTACATCCCCAAAGTAATCATAGCCCCATACTGTCTGTAAGAGATGCTCACGTGTCATAACCTGTCCGATATGTTTTGAAAGATAATGAAGCAATTCAAATTCACGATGCGTCAATTCAATTTTTTCATCTCTTTTTAACACGAGGTAGGCATCTGGCTGAACAATTAAGTGGCCGACTGTAATATCGTTTGTCCCACCTTCCGCCTCTTCTTCGACAGATTTCATATGTCTCCGTAAATTAGCTTTGACTCGTGCGATTAGTTCACGGGTTCCGAATGGTTTTGTGACATAATCATCTGCTCCAAGCTCCAAACCAAGTACCTTATCAATCTCAGAGTCCTTCGCTGTCAGCATAATAATCGGAAAGTCATATTTCTTCCGGACTTCTCGACATACTTCCATACCATCCCGTTTAGGTAGCATAATGTCGAGTAGCATTAGGTCGGGTTTCACTTCTTCAACTTTTTCTAGCGCTTCTTCTCCGTCATATGCACAGTAAACAGTAAATCCTTCTTTTTTCAAATTAAATTCAAGTATATCTGCAATTGGTTTCTCATCATCGACTATTAATATTACTTTATCTTGCATGTTACATTCCCCTTCCAGCCCAGTTGGCATCTCTATATCTGTCCTTTTACTCTATCATTCTTGTCGCTAATTCGCACGTTTCACTCGTTCTAAGGCTATATTTCCCAAATTATTTCCCGGGCAATATTTCGTGGATATTGTCGAATAACTAATAAAAAAGACGGTACAACATTGTGTACCGTCAGTAGTTGTTTATTCATCTTAACACGTTCATAGGATCGATATTTGAACCGTTCTTGAATACTTCAAAATGAAGATGGACACCTGTCGAACGACCGGTTGATCCCATTACTCCTATTTTAGTTCCTTGTGGTACCGTTTGTCCTACTTTGACATCTATTGAAGATAGATGAGCATAGAGCGTTTCATAACCATTGTTATGCGTGATAACAACTCGATTACCAAATGTGCTATGGTTCCCTGCAGTTGTGACTACGCCATTATCTGCAGCTACAATTTCATAGGACGACGGACGGGCGAAATCAATTCCTTGATGAATTCTTCCCCATCGGGTGCCCATTTTACTAGAAATATATCCTCCAGACACAGGTCTGATAAATGTACCTGATCCTCTTGATGGTATCACTTTCGTACCTACAACTGTCACTTTGTCACTCGCCTCAGAAATGACTCTTTCTTCAGTTATAGATTTGTCGATAATTTGACCGCTCCGTTTTCGGATAAGTTCCGTTACTTCTTTTTCTCCATCCGAACCTTTGGCTATAACTTTCTTTTCCCCTTTAAAAAGGCTATCGTCCTCTTCAACCTTGTTTGTTTGTTTAATAACTTTTCTTTCTTTTGTTTCATAATGAACTTCCACTTCGATATACGGTTCGACAGCTGTTATATTCAGTTCATCACCAGAACGGAGAATTGTTGTATGTGTCATACCTGGATTTAGTTCTAGTAGTTTAGATGTAGTCATTTCGTTTTCCGCAGCAATTGTTCCTAGAATATCTCCGGAAATTACATTGTATTTCTTTTGTACACGTTTTCCTTTTTCAAGAAAATCTATTGCTTGCTCAACGTTTTTCACCTTTTCAGGATCTGTTTCCCCATTCGCTACCTCTATACCTTTACTGATAACGATGTTTGTAATACGGGTTTGGTCCTCTTTAAGCGGGGGTATAGGTTCAGTAGATGCTGTACGGGCTTCGAATTCATCGAGTTCCTTTTCGGTGACATATTGCATCTTCAGTTGACGAATTAGTTCATAGTATGTGTCCATGTCTTTGACGTATAATGCCAGTTCCCCGTCAATTGAAACACCAACCGCTTCCGCTTCAACCGATATCATGGTTTGAACTTTTTCTAAGACTTCGCTATCGTCCGTTTCTGCTGTGAAAACCATTTCAGGAATTACGGATAAATCTTTTCCTATTATAAGAGGGAGATCTTGAAATTCAGAGGACGTTTTTTGAATCTCATCTTCTTTCATTTGTTCAAGCTTCTCCTCGTCGGATATAACCCCTACATATTCCCCTTTTGAATAGATGTGGAATATAGTCAATAAATCTTCAGTTTTATTTGCATAACCTGGTTGTGCTGCAACGCCTGACAGCAATAAAGTAATGATGGAAACCAGTTGAATCCTTTTGATAGAATGCTTGAAGTTTGGCAGGACTTTCTTAAGCTTGTCCTGGTTGCTTCTTTTGAAAAACATATATGTGTAACTCCTTCCAAATTTCAAATCGAATGACCGATTACAGTTTATTTTTTACATGCTTATCTAATCTAACATATCCTAATGTACTCTTGTAGAATTATAGGCAATTGTAACGAGATTGTAGAATTACATCCAAATACCACCACTTAAAACATAAAATAGACATATTTTGATTTTTTATCATTTTCTCATGAAATAAATGTCGATTTCTTCACTTTTTCATACATTTCACTGTTCAATATTCTTTTGTTTGATTGTTCAAGTAAAAAAAACATCTCAGAGCACCGGAAGTTCCCGGTATTCTGAGATGTTTTTTTCCTACATGTATACCTTCAGTACTAGACAACAGAGTCATTGGTCTACGCTTTAAATGGAAATTGGTAGTTTTCCCATTGCCTTCGTCTCCCTACAGGGTTTTCAATTCCTAATACTATTGAGTTGATCTACACCTCTTTTAAAATGTTTTGCCTCGTCAATCAAACACAAAAAACGAGCATTATGAGTCTGCAAACTCATAATGCTCGTTTTTATTAATAAGCGGATGATTCATGCTGACTCCAGTCGATATTAACGAACTTGTTATATTCCTTAGCAAAAGCTAAAGTAACTGTTCCAGTTGGACCATTCCGCTGCTTTGCAATAATTATTTCAATCATGTTTTGATTTTCCGTCTCTTTATCATAATAGTCTTCACGGTAAAGAAACGAAACAATATCAGCATCTTGCTCGATACTCCCTGATTCGCGAAGATCGGACATCATAGGGCGTTTATCCTGACGTTGTTCAACGCCACGGGAAAGCTGTGAAAGGGCAATTACAGGTACTTTCAATTCTCTGGCGAGTGCTTTCAACGATCGAGAAATTTCCGATACTTCCTGCTGACGGTTTTCACCAGGCTTAGAACCACTTCCTGCTATCAGCTGCATGTAGTCAATCATAATCATGCCCAGTCCATGTTCCTGTTGCAATCGACGGCATTTTGAACGAATTTCATTGACACGGATACCAGGCGAATCATCAATGAAAATACCTGCATTTGAAAGGCTACCCATTGCCATAGTAAGTTTACGCCAATCCTCAGCTTCAAGCGCACCTGTTCGAAGCACCTGAGCATCGATATTTCCTTCTGCACAAAGCATCCGCATGACAAGCTGTTCCGCACCCATCTCCAAACTAAAGATGGCAACATTTTCATCGGTTTTAGTTGCAACGTTTTGCGCCACATTTAAAGCAAATGCTGTCTTACCAACAGAAGGCCTTGCAGCAACAATGATTAAGTCATTACGCTGGAAACCGGCTGTGATTTTATCTAAATCACGGAAACCCGTTGGAATTCCTGTAACGTCGCCTTTTTGCGTATGAAGAAGTTCAATATTATCATACGTTTCAACGAGGACATCTTTAATATGACGAAAGTCGCCGGCGTTCTTCCGGTTGGATACTTCCATCATCTTCTTTTCCGCTTCAGACAAGAGTGCCTCTACTTCATCCTCACGTGCATAACCATCTTCTACGATTGACGTCGCAACACGTATTAGACGTCGCAGAAGTGCTTTCTCTTCCACGATACGCGCATAGTGCACGATGTTTGCTGCGGTTGGAACAGAGCTTGCGATTTCAGACAAATATGAAATGCCGCCGACGTCTTCGAGTTCTTTTTTAGCGGATAACTCTTCCGTAACCGTGACAACGTCAATCGCTTGACCTTTATCACTTAGACTAATCATCGTTTGAAAGATTTTTTGGTGCGCCATCCGGTAAAAATCGTCGGGCATCAGAAGCTCTGCTGCCGTAATGAGTGCCTGCGGTTCAAGAAAAATAGCACCGATGACCGATTGTTCCGCTTCATTATTATGTGGTGGGATGCGATCAATCATCTGGTTCATCTATCCAATCTCTCCTTATCCCTCTTCAATTACATGTACTTTAAGTGTTGCCGTAACTTCAGGGTGAATTTTAATTGGCACATTTGTAAAACCTAGTGCACGAATTGCATCTGGTAAGTCCATTTTACGTCGGTCCACTTTAATGCCTTCTGTTTTATTCAAGGCTTCTGCAATTTGTTTAGTAGTGATTGAACCGAATAGACGGCCACCCTCACCTGATTTTGCTTTCATTTCAACTGTGATTTTATCGATTTGTTCCTTCAAGACGATTGCTTCAGCCAACTCTTCAGCAGCATCTTTTGCAACCCGGTTTTTTTGTCCTTCAAGTCTGCTAATATTACCAGCAGTCGCTTCAACCGCTAGCTTATTTTTCAATAGAAAGTTCTGTGCATACCCCACAGATACCTCTTTCACGTCGCCTTTTGTACCTACGCCTTTAACGTCTTTCAAAAAAATTACTTTCATTATGAATTTCCCCTCTCTATCATTGTATTTAATACATCTTTTAGCATTTGTTCAGCTTCTTCTACCGACCCAACGTCGAGCTGGCATGCCGCGTTTGTCAAATGGCCGCCACCCCCAAGTTCCTCCATAACAAGTTGAACATTCAACTCACCTAGGGAACGGGCGCTTATACCTATTTTACCATCTGAACGAGACGCAATGACAAACGAAGCTGCAACCCCTTGCATCGTCAGTAGAATATCTGCAGTTTGGGCAATCAGAACAGTGCCGTAAACAGTTTGGTCCTTCCCTTTTGCAATTGCAATACCGCCATTGGACAATTCAACAGTCTCAATCAATTTTGCCCTCAAAACATAGGTGTCAATATCCTCTTTCAAGAGACGCTGGACTAGTATGGTATCCGCTCCATTTGTTCGTAAATACGATGCGGCTTCGAACGTTCTAGCCCCTGTACGGAGTGTAAAACTTTTCGTATCAACGATAATACCTGCTAGCAGTGCTGTTGACTCAAGCATTGTTAGTTTTTCATGTTTCGGCTGGTATTCAATTAATTCTGTAACGAGTTCAGCCGTAGATGACGCGTATGGCTCCATGTAGACAAGCATCGTATTGTTGATGAACTCTTCCCCGCGACGATGGTGATCTATTACGACAACCTTCTCTGCTTTCTCGATGAGACGTTCATCAATGACCATACTCGGCTTATGTGTGTCAACAACGACAATCAATGACTTTTCTGTAATCATAGCAAGCGATTCTTCAGGACTTATGAATTGATTGAACAGTTCCTCATCGCGCTTAATTTCATCCATAAGCCGTGTTACACTTCCGTCAAGCTCATTAAAATTAACGACGACATATCCTTCAATATTATTCATACGTGCCATTTTTTGAACGCCAATGGCGGCTCCGATGGCATCCATATCCGGAATTTTGTGACCCATAACAAAAACTTTATCACTGCCTTGGATAAGGTCACGCAAAGCATGAGATATAACTCGAGCACGAACCCTTGTCCTTTTTTCGACAGGATTTGTTTTCCCTCCGAAAAACTTCAACTTGCCATCCAATCGCTTAATAGCCACTTGGTCACCACCCCTACCAAGAACCAAATCCAGGCTGGATTGTGCCAGTTCCCCTAATTCGATTAATGAAGTTGATCCCATTCCTACACCAATACTCAACGTTAGTGCAGTACTCTGTTTAGCCGTTGTTTCACGAATATCATCTAGAATCGAAAACTTTGTTTTTTCCAAGGTAACGAGTGTTGCTTCATTGAATACTGCCAGGAAGCGATCCGTTGCAATCCGTTTTACATAGATTCCATTCTCCGTTCCCCACTTATTAATAAGTGAGGTAACAAGGGAATTAAGCTGACTTCTCGTCTGATCATCCATTGCTTGTGAAAGTTCATCATAATTATCTACTAGAATAATACCGAGAACCGTGCGATCTTCATAGTAAAGTGATTCCATCACCAATTGTTCTGTAATATCGAACAAATAAATGAGTTTCTCTTCAGCTTTGAAAAAGACCTTATAGGACTGTTCCCCCACTGTCAGTACACCATTTTCAAGACTTTCACCTTTTACAATCGCGCGAAATTGCTCTGATAGATCAAACAAGTCATTCCCAATTAAAGTCTCCTGTCGTTCGAATACCTTTGCCGCATACGGATTCGCCCAGTCAACAACGTTTTTATCGTTAATCAGAATGATGCCAATTGGCAATGCAAGAAGTGCTTCTTCTCCGACTTTCTTCAACCTATAGGATAACGTTTCAATATGTTTTTCCGTTTCTATATAGGTTTGTTCTTCTAATTTCCACGCAATCCCTGCCGCAGTCGTGAATAAAACGGCAAAAATAAGTCCTGACCAAAAATGAGATAAAAGCAGGAGCACTGCCGCCAATAAGCCCAGAATCGACAATACTGTCAATGGATAACGTATTGCTCTTTTTCTAAAAAACGACGTCATTGTCCCATCTCCTTACTTCGACTTGTCTTTTTTGACCCAGGCACGTATATTCACTCCTGCATCTAGTATTCCTATTAACGTTGTAACCGGGGTCAATAGCAATGCAAAAATTGTGGCAACGACAGTCGCTACTTTCGGTAACTTCATTTCATTTACATAGTAATAAATGAATGAAATCCCTTGCAGCAGAAACAAGGTCCTTAGTATAACAGTGGCATTATTGGTAATTAAAAATAGATTCGTACCCGGTTTCATTTCTACAAATAGGGATGTCAGAAGAATGACTCCGTACAAAATTACTGTTATAACTGGTAATTTCATTTCCCGTAATGGTGGAAACTTTGGAACATCGAATTTCAACCGTTTGGCAACACTCAAATTCAAAGTGAGAATGATAAACGCCAACATAAAGATGCTTAAAATAAAAATGGAAGGAATCGTGTTTTCATACATTGTAAATGTTGAAGCAACAATTTCATCGTAATTGTCTGGTACTCCACCAGCTCGCTTCATAAATGTAGTTACCTGCTCTTGCGTACTCTCCATGACCTTCATTAATTCTTCAATCATATTGATGCCGAATAACAAAACAGCACCCACGTACATTACGAGCGATGTAATAAGCAGTGTCAGGCCAGAAGCCATAAAGATATAAAGTTTTGTTTTTCCCAATCTCACAGTTTCTCCCATAACAAAGCCTAAGAGCCCGTGGATGAGAGCGAAAGGTACAAGCAAGATGCCTCCAATTAGTAAGGACAGTATGACTCCGGTTGCAAGCACAAGAAGAGACGAGGCGCGGTCATACTTCAGTCTGTAAAGAATAATTGGCAACGGTATGAAAAACATCGTTATATTACCGATTAGCGGTGCATATAGCGATACTGCAAGTAAGATTGCAAACAATGCAATCATCATTGCTCCGTACGTAATTTTTCTTGAGTTGTCTTGCATAATATAAGATTCCTCCGGTCTTTCACTGGATGATGATTTCTATCCACTTGTTTAAGTTCCTAATCCAATTTTCTAGATGGACAGTTGCTTCAATTGTATCATGATTATTGTTTTTAGACCAAAAGTGGAACATATGTACTAGATTCGTTTGTATAAAAAAACCGCCCCCATCCCGGTTGTGCCGGTTTGACAAGGCGGTCATCTAAATAAAATTATCTTTCTTCCGAACTGAATGGAAGAAGTGCCATGATACGTGAGCGTTTGATTGCAAGTGTCAGTTTACGCTGATACTTCGCGCTTGTACCTGTTACACGGCGAGGCAAGATCTTTCCACGCTCAGAAATAAATTTCTTAAGCATATCTGTATCTTTATAGTCGATTTTTGTAATGTTATTTGATGTGAAATAACAAACCTTACGGCGTCTTTTTCCTCCACGACGTACTGCCATAATTGTTCCCCTCCTAACGTTAGTCATTTTCAGTTTATCGATGTTTTTTAAAACGGTTTGATCATCAGAATGGCAGGTCGTCGTCTGATACTTCTATCGGACCTCCGCCTGTCGAGAATGGATCATCGTCCGTACGTGTGTAATTTTGCTGATTCGGTTGTTGATATTGTTGGTTTGGCTGTCTATCTTGATAGCTCGGTTGTTCGCTTTGTTGAGAACCTTGGTAAGGTGCTCCGCCAGCTCCCGCTCTATTTTCGCTAGATGCATTGCGCGGTTCAAGAAACTGCGTACTGTCTGCTACAACTTCTGTTGTATAAACACGCTTTCCATCTTGTCCATCAAAGCTACCCGTCTGAATACGGCCATCTACTCCGACAAGACTTCCCTTTTTCAAGAAATTCGCAACGTTTTCAGCCTGTTTTCTCCAAGCTACACAACTGATAAAATCAGCTTCCCTTTCGCCTGAAGCGCTTTGGAAGGCCCGGTTCACTGCTAACGTAAAACGTGTTACAGCGATACCAGTTTGTGTATACTTAAGCTCAGGGTCTTTCGTTAAGCGTCCTACTAAAACAACTCGGTTAATCATTAGAATTCAACCTCCCTCATTATTTTGTAGATTTCAACTTATATATGGATCAGTCTTCAATACGAACGATCATATGACGAATGATATCTTCGTTGATGTTCGCAAGACGTGTAAATTCATCGATTGCTATAGTTTCAGCATTCAACTTAATTAGTTGATAGAAACCTTCACGTAGATCGTCGATTTCGTAAGCAAGACGGCGCTTGCCCCACTCTTTCGACTCGATGTTTTCTGCACCATTTGTAGTTAGGACTTCGTCAAAACGTTCAATCAACGCTTTTTTCGCTTCATCTTCTACTGTTGGGCGGATAATGTACATAATTTCGTACTTTCTCATCTGTAGTCACCTCCTTATGGACTTGGGCCCTGCTGATGTCAGCGGGCAAGGAGTAAGTAATTATATTACTCACATCAGTACATGTTAGCATAACTTCATTCATCTTTCAACTATTTTCTTGTATACTTTTACAAAGAGGTGATATTTTTGATTGAATTTCCTGAACCCGATAAAGTAATCGAGATTGATTTACCTAAGGTGGCAAAAAACAGCTTACTTTTAACCGGTTCCGCTCTCTTACTACTGTGGATTCTTAAAATTGGTATAGAGGGAAGCTTTCCTTCTTCATTCAGCTGGTGGGCGATTGTCTTCTTCATTATCGGATATATCTTACTAATTATTCTGCATGAATTTTTTCATCTTTTAGGTTTTCGGTTATTCGGAGGTGTCCCCTGGAGAAAGATGGTCGTCGGAGTCAATCTGAAATTGGGCATTGCATACGCAACCACCACTCAACTTATGACGAATCGGGCTATCCGCAAAGCACTGCTACTTCCTTTTTGGATGACAGGTATTCTACCTGCCGTTGTCGGCCTTTATATGGGGAGCGGCTTGTTAATCAGTCTCTCTGCTTTATTGATAGGCGGAGCAGCTGGTGACTTTGCCATGTATAAAGAATTGAAGGAGCTACCAGACGACTGGGTTGTCAAGGACGACCCTGAATTGCCAAAGCTCTATGTCTATTCGCCCAACAAGTCGAGCGAATTGGTAAATTAATAAAAGCCACATTGGGATATGAATTATCCCAATGTGGCTTTTCAGTTATTATACGTTAAAACGGAACAGCATGACATCGCCGTCTTTAACAATATACTCTTTACCTTCAAGGCGGACTTTGCCTGCTTCTTTGGCAGCTGTCATAGACCCTGTAGCAACCAGGTCATCATATGCAACTGTTTCTGCACGGATAAATCCACGTTCAAAGTCAGTATGAATAATACCAGCACATTGTGGTGCTTTCATCCCTTTACGGAATGTCCAAGCGCGAACCTCTTGTACACCCGCCGTAAAGTAGGTAGCAAAGCCAAGTAGCTTATATGATGCTTTAATGAGTTGATCGAGTCCTGATTCCTTGATACCAAGTTCTTCAAGGAACATCGCTTTCTCATCATCTTCAAGTTCAGCCATTTCTTCTTCGATTCTTGCACAGACAACAATTACTTGCGCATTGTCTTTTTCAGCAAATTCACGAACGGCTTTAACATTTTCATTGTTTTCCGCGTCTGCAACTTCGTCTTCCGCAACATTTGCAACATAGAGCATCGGTTTAATAGTGAGAAGGTTCATTCCTTTAGCCAAGACAAATTCATCATCTGTGAAGTCAATTGAACGTGCAGGCTTTTCGTTTTCAAATGCTTCTCTTAATCTAATCAGGATAGGTTCTTCTGCCATTGCTACCTTGTCTTTTTGTTTCACCATTTTTGTTACACGAGCCAATCGTTTTTCAACGGCTTCCATATCAGCAAGGATCAATTCCAAATTAATGATTTCGATGTCATCGATTGGATCTACTTTACCGGATACATGTGTAATATTCTCGTCAACGAAGCAACGGACGACTTGACAAATTGCATCCACTTCACGGATGTGCATAAGGAATTTATTTCCTAATCCTTCGCCTTTACTTGCCCCTTCAACAATTCCTGCGATATCTGTAAATTCAAAAGCCGTTGGTACTGTTTTTTTCGGTGTCACTAGCTCCGTTAGTTTGTCTAATCTTTCATCAGGAACTTCTACGATGCCAACATTCGGATCAATTGTACAGAACGGATAGTTCGCCGCCTCTGCTCCTGCTTTTGTAATCGCATTGAATAATGTAGATTTGCCCACGTTTGGTAGACCGACAATTCCAGCTGTTAATGCCATTCATCCCACAACCTTTCATTGAGCTTTTTAAGCGGTACTTTCGCTTAAAGAAGCCTCCATTATATGTTCATTCACTCATTCATATCAATTACGCCACTAATAGAAGTGGGGACTTCTGCTGAATCAAGTTATGCTGTATGCAACTCTTCCATTATAAGGACAGCAGGCTCAGTTGTCCATCTGCCTGAGGAACAAGGTCCTAGTTAAAGGTCAAGACTCCGCTTTGACAAGTACTTTTTTCATTTTCTTTGTAAATTCATTGCGGGGGATCATAACGCTGTGACCGCATCCCTCACACTTAATGCGGATATCTGCCCCCATCCGAATGATTTTCCATGCGTTCGTTCCGCATGGATGCTGCTTTTTCATCTCAACAATGTCATTTAACCCATAAACTTTTTCCACCATTTATCTACACCTCATTTTTCGGTTGATGCATAATCATTTTCGGGTATGGTATTTCAATACCGTTTTGATCCAGGAATACTTTCAAGTCTCTGCGTAATTGCCTGGCAATTGCATATTGCATCACAGGCTGGGTTTCTGCTGTAATTCTCATGATAATTTCAGACGCTCCCAAATCTTGTACACCTACGATAGTCGGCTGTGATATCAGTGCTTCATATCCAACAGATAAGTTTGCAAGATACGCTTCCAACAGTTTTTCGGTTTTGGCAATATCCGTTTCATATCCTAGTCTAATATCCACTATAGCGAGTGAATTATTAATTGAATAATTCACGACCTCTGTAATATTTCCGTTTGGGATGATATGTATTTCCCCACCATATGCGCTTATTTTCGTCGTACGTAAACCGATTTCTTCGACCGTCCCAACCGCTGCCCCAATTTCAACATAATCGCCTACTGAAAATTGGTCTTCAAAAATAATGAAGAATCCACTGATGATATCCTTCACAAGACTTTGGGCACCAAATCCGACTGCCAAGCCCAATACTCCAGCCCCCGCAAGAATTCCTGCAACATTGATTTCAAATGCGGAAAGAATTGCTAGTATTGCTGCGAAATAGACGACATATGACAATGTGTTTTGAAGCAACTTAACCAACGTTGTTTCTCGGCGCTCTGTATGGCGCAAGGCACCTTTCAGTTTGACCTTGAATGCGCGGCTAATAACGCTTTTACCTATTTTGACTACAATGATGGATAGCAGGATAATGAAGACAACTTTAAGTCCCAGCATACCAATATCAATCCAAGTTTTTGTATTAAACAGTATTTGTCCTACTTCTTCAGCTTCTTCTTTCAGCTTTTCAATGTCCTCATTTAAGGTTACTGCCACAATCCTCTTCCTTTCGTATAATAAATCACTTGCGAGCGTAGACTGAGTTATAAAAAAAGAAATGGAGTTTTTTCATGCGAGATCCTCTTCCATTACCATACGACTACAGAATTCATTACAAGGAAACGGGCGCTGTTTGGAAACTTAGTTCTTTGTTTCTCGAACGCATTCCGTTTGATGCTCAAGATCTCATTTTTTTCTGTATCGGAACTGACCGTTCCACGGGAGACGCATTAGGTCCACTGACCGGTTCTTTTCTATCAGAGTCTCCCCTGTTCCCATTCACCGTAATCGGAACGTTAGAAAGTCCGTTACATGCCCTTAATCTACAACAACATATCGATGAAACCCGAAGCTCTAATCCTTCTGCATTTATCGTAGCAATAGATGCTTGCCTTGGACAAGGCGGTTCCATTGGACAATTACTATTTAATAGTGGACCTATCCATCCTGGCAAAGCTGTAGGTAAAGTTTTACCTCCTGTTGGAGATGTATCCATTAAAGGCATCGTCAATATTGCCGGATTTATGGAACATGCTGTTCTTCAGAGTACACGACTATACCTGCCATTCGAAATGAGTCGCATTATTTCTCGTGCTTTGCAGTTAGCACATGGTCGTCACAGATCATAGATAGTGGATGATTGTAACGATTACACCTACTACAAGAATACCCGGAATTAGATTTGCAACTCTCACTTTCGTCAGACCAATTAAGTTTAACCCGATTGCAAGAATCATTAATCCACCCGTTGCCGTCATTTCTGAAATGAAGAACGCCAGCAATTCATCAGGAACGAATCTGCTGATTTGAGTGGAAAACAGAGTGATAATTCCTTGGTAGAGGAGTACAGGAATTGCAGCAAAAGCAACACCGATTCCTAGTGTAGAACTTAATATGATAGCAGTGAAACCATCAATAATCCCTTTCATTACTAAGACATCATGATCATTTCTCAGTCCACTGTCAATGGCACCAATAATCGCCATCGATCCGACAACAAAAATAAGCGTAGCAGTGACAAACCCTTGTGCAATACCCGGACCTTTTTTACCAGCGGGTATCTTAGTTTCCATCCATAAACCTAAGTCATTCACTTTCTTTTCTAAATTCATCCATTCACCAATTACAGCCCCGAGGACGATACTTATAATAACAATCAAAACTTGCGTACTTTCAAAGGTCATCTGTATACCTATAACTGCAACTGCCAGCCCGATTCCATACATGACTGTTTCTTTCATTCGTTCTGGTATATTGTGTAAAAATCGTCCAATGAATGCACCTGCAACGATTAAAATGACATTTACAATTGTTCCGAACAAAACCACATTCTCACTTCCGCCCGTTAAAAATAATACCTATTTTGCACAGTTGGCAAAATAGGTACATATTTATTCATTCAATAGTTCAAGAATACGTTCCAGGTCATCCTCTGAGAAAAATTCAATTTCAATTTTTCCTTTGTTCTTTGTTTTCTTGATTGATACATTTGTACCGAAATAATCCCTAAGATTAGATTCACTTTCAGCTAGGAACAAATCTTTGTTTTTTTCCGGTTTTGTTTCACGTGGAACTTCTTCATTCATTCTTTGGACAAGTTTTTCAAGTTGTCGAACATTATGACCTTCTTTTAATACCCGTTCTGCCACAATTGCAATTTGTTCTTTTTTACGTAGACCAAGTAATGTACGTCCGTGGCCCATTGAAAGTTTCCCTTCAGTAATATAGTTTCGTACTTTTTTTGGAAGTGATAGCAATCGTACATGATTTGCGATATGAGGTCTGCTTTTCCCAAGTCTAAATGCGAGCTGCTCCTGTGTTAGGCCCAGATTCTCCATTAGATTATGATAAGCTTCAGCCTCTTCAATTGGGGTTAAGTCTTCTCTTTGTAAGTTTTCAAGTATGGCAAACTCCATTGTTTCTACGTCAGTTAAAGTACGGACAACTGCAGGGATTTCTGACAGACCCGCCATTTGTGCTGCACGAAATCGTCTTTCCCCCACTACGATTTCGTATGTTGTACCGACTTTTCTTAGAATGATTGGTTGAAGGATACCGTGTTCTTTAATTGATGCACTTAGTTCTTGAATAGCGCTTTCATCGAATATTTTCCTAGGTTGGTATGGATTCGCTTTTATACTTTTTACATGAATATGTTCGACCGACTCTGCCTTTGTCAGTGACTCTCCAGGGAATAAAGCATTTAACCCTTTTCCAAGACCCTTAGCCATTGAGTACCACTTCCTTTGCCAGCTCTAAATACACTTCAGCACCTCGTGATCGGGAGTCATAGACAATAATCGGTTCACCATGACTCGGTGCTTCACTTAACCTAACATTTCTTGGGATAATGGTTTTATATACTTTATCTTGAAAGTACTTTTTCACTTCTTCAATCACTTGAATCCCTAGATTTGTCCTTGCATCGAACATTGTCAGTAAAACGCCATCAATCATTAGATTTTCATTTAAATGCTTCTGTACAAGTCGAATCGTACTTAGCAGTTGGCTTAACCCTTCAAGTGCATAATACTCGCATTGAACAGGTATGATAATTGAATCTGATGCAGTTAGGGCATTTATAGTGAGTAATCCAAGGGAAGGCGGGCAATCAATGATAATGTAATCGTATATATCTTTCGCTTCTTGGATGGCATGCTTCATCCTAACTTCTCTTGAAATCGTTGAAACTAGCTCAATTTCCGCTCCTGCCAAAGAGATTGTTGCAGGAACGATATCAAGATTTTCCACTTTAGTAGAGCGAATTACATCTTTTATATTAACATCATCTATTAAAATATCATAAATACATTGCTGGACTTCCCCTTTATTGACACCTACTCCGCTCGTTGCATTCCCTTGCGGATCAGTATCAATCAAAAGAACTTTTTTGCCTATATGAGCAAGGCAAGCACTTAGATTCACGGATGTTGTCGTTTTTCCGACGCCCCCTTTTTGATTTGCAATTGCTATAATTCTGCCCAAATCTGCACCTGCTTCCTGCACTTTTAATATCAATTTATCTACTTCTTCTAGTCTATCAATAAAAGCATTTTTTGTAGAGAATTATGTAGCAAAAAGACTCTTGCATGAGTCAAGCAAGAGTCTTCCTTTATTTCTTTTTCGGAATTTTTACAGTAATTGTGTAAAAGTCCTCCGAGTCTTCTTCTTCGGTTTTCACATCAATTCCACTTTTTGTTACCATAACAAGCGATTGCCTAATTGTATTTAGAGCAATTCGTACATCTTTACTGACAGATTTTCTTTTAGGTCCTGCTTTTTTCTCTTTGGTACTTTCTTTTGGATGCAGGACTTGTAAGATTCTATTTTCAAGTTGCTTCACATTCAACTGCAGTTCTATCACTTCATTGTACAGCTTTGATTGCAATTCACTATCTTTGACAGGAATTAGAGCTCTTGCATGTCGCTCGGATATTTCTTTTGCCAGTAAGCCATTCTTTATTTCATCCGGTAGCTTCAATAACCGCAATTTATTTGCAACAGTAGATTGGCCTTTTCCTAGTCTTTGTGCCAATGCTTCTTGTGTTAGTGAATGAAGTTCCAGAAGTTTCTCATATGCATACGCTTCTTCAATTGCAGTCAATTCCTCACGCTGCAAGTTTTCAATCAAAGCAATAGATGCAGTTTCTTTATCATCAAGGTTTCGAATAATTGCCGGAACTTCCGACCATCCCAACTTTTGCATGGCTCGATATCTACGTTCCCCCGCAATAATTTCATATTGCTCTTCGTCAATTTTTCTTATGACAATTGGTTGGATGACACCATGCGTGTGGATTGTCCTAGCAAGTTCTTCAATCTTCTCTTCAGAAAAAACTGTACGCGGTTGATATTTGTTGGGCTTAATAGAATCTATTTTCACTTGCTCTATTACTTCATGCTGAATTTCTTCGCTAACGAGTGGTTCTAATTCTTTCTCCCCACTTCCAAAAAATCGTGAAAACGGACTTTTCATTCCCGGCACCACCTTTTCAATACTGCTCCCTACTTCTACTATTTATGCATAGTGATAGTATACCTTTTCTCGCTGTTCCACGTGAAACAATTTACTGAATTGGTGTTTTATTCGGAACACCTGGTTTACGAGGGTATTTTTTAGGAGTAATTTTATCTTTATCGAAAACAAAGATATTCCGTTCACTATTTTCAAATGGCAATGTGAAAGAATGCTCTTCTTTAATGGAAGCACCGAGAACGGAAAGTGCTTTTTTCGCATCTGCTAATTCATCATCTGCAGCTGCACCTTTCATCGCTATAAATACGCCACCCTTTTTAACAAGTGGAACACATAATTCTGCTAAAACAGAAAGACGTGCAACCGCTCGAGCAGTAACAATATCAAATTGTTCGCGATATTGTTGATCCTGTCCAAAATCTTCTGCTCGTGCATGGACAAAGTTTACATTTTCAAGTTGAAGTTCCTCGGCCAAAGCTTTGAGGAAACCAATTCTCTTATTTAACGAATCAACAATTGTTACTTCAAGGTTTGGGAAGCAAATTTTCAAAGGAATACTTGGAAATCCAGCACCTGCCCCGACATCACAAATTGTTTTTCTATCATTTAAATCAATATAAAATGCCGCAGAAATGGAATCATAAAAGTGTTTCAGATAAACCGATGGCGCATCAGTAATTGCCGTCAAGTTCATCTTTTCATTCCATTCTACCAGAAGTTTGAAATACTGGCTAAACTGCATTATTTGCATTTCAGTCAACTCAATACCTTTGTCTTTCAAAGCTTGAATAAATTGTTCAACATCCATCAATATTCCCCCCAATAAGAAAAGCGTATGCGCCTGTTAAGAGGCGACAGGCATAAGACGGGCTGACGTCGCGGTGCTTTTCCGCCTTGGAAGGATGCAGTTCAATCCTTCCTTTGTCAGATCGACTTATGACCCTAGCCTCTAGGCGCAAAAGCAGGAAAACTGGTGGGAACTTGAATTCCGCACCAGTTAAATAGCTTAAACTGATATTTTAGCAATTCTTCCTTGTTCAATATAGACGAGAAGAATTGAAATATCGGCTGGATTAACTCCGGATATACGAGACGCTTGCGCTATGGATAAAGGTCTAACTTCATTCAGTACGCTTTTAGCTTCTGTTGCGATACCAGATATTGCATCATAATCAATGTTGTCAGGTATTCTTTTGTTCTCCAGTTTTTTCATTTTCTCTACTTGTTGCAATGACTTTTCAATATAACCTTCATATTTAATGAAAATTTCAACCTGTTCTTTCACTTCCTCGGAAACCGTTTCCGTAGGAGGGACGATTCTTTCCACTTGGCTATACTTTATTTCAGGGCGTTTCAGAAGATCAGCTGCCTTCATTGGTTCTCTTAGTTCAGAACCACCCGTTTCACGTATAATCTCTTGTACGTGACTGTCAGGTTTTATCGATATTTTCCGAAGTCTTTTTATTTCATCTTCAATTTGTTGCTTCTTTAAAACGTGTGCATCATGTCGTTCTTCAGTAATCAGCCCAATTTGATAGCCAATTTCGGTCAAACGCATATCGGCGTTGTCATGACGCAACAAAAGTCGATACTCCGCACGTGATGTAAGAAGTCGATATGGCTCACTTGTCCCTTTTGTAACAAGGTCATCAATGAGAACACCTATATATGCATCAGCACGTCCCAGGACACGTTCTTCTTTTCCTAAAGCACGGGAAGCCGCATTGATACCAGCCATAATCCCTTGCCCTGCAGCTTCTTCGTAGCCGGATGTGCCGTTAAGCTGACCAGCAGTATATAAATTTCGAATTCTTTTTGTTTCAAGTGTTGGCCAAAGTTGCGTAGGAACGATTGCATCATACTCAATCGCATAACCCGCACGCATCATCTCCGCGTTTTCAAGTCCCGGTACGCTTGCGATCAATTGCTTCTGAACGTGTTCCGGCAAGCTCGTTGATAATCCTTGGACATACACTTCTTTGGTATTACGGCCTTCCGGTTCAAGGAAGATTTGGTGACGTGACTTATCTGCAAAACGAACGATTTTATCTTCAATGGACGGGCAATAACGTGGCCCTTTCCCTTTGATCATCCCTGAATACATTGGGGACAAGTGGAGGTTTTCATTAATTAGTTCATGTGTTCTCGGTGACGTATATGTTAGCCAGCATGGCAATTGGTCCGTGATGAATTCAGTTGTTTCATAACTGAATGCCCATGCTGTATCATCCCCAGGCTGGATTTCAGTTTTACTATAATCAATCGTTCTGCTGTTGACACGCGGTGGCGTACCCGTTTTAAATCTCACCATGTCAAAGCCAAGTTCACGAATATTATCTGCAAGTTTGATTGAAGGCATTTGGTTATTCGGTCCACTGGAGTATTTCAAGTCGCCAATAATAACTTCACCACGCAGGAATGTTCCAGTTGTAATAATAACTGTCTTCGCACGGTAGACGGCACCAACTTGTGTAATTACTCCTTTAATTTCTTCATCTTCCACAATCAATTCTTCCACAACACCTTGATGAAGTGTCAGATTTTCCTGTTCTTCCAGAAGACGTTTCATTTCTGATTGGTAAAGGACTTTATCGGCTTGCGCACGAAGTGCACGTACTGCTGGTCCTTTTCCTGTATTCAACATCCGCATTTGGATATGTGTTTTGTCGATCACTTTCCCCATTGCGCCACCAAGTGCATCAATTTCACGTACGACAATCCCTTTAGCAGGACCACCGAGTGATGGGTTACATGGCATAAAGGCAATCATATCTAGATTCATTGTAAGTACAAGCGTCGTTGCACCCATTTTAGCAGCGGATAATGCCGCCTCTACTCCGGCATGACCGGCTCCTATAACAATGACATCGAACGTGCCAGCTTCAAATTTGGGCATGTTCTATTCCTTCCTTCTATTTTTTATTTTCCGAGGCAAAACTGAGAGAAAAGTTCATTGATTAAACCGTCTTGGACCGTATCCCCGATAATTTCTCCGAGAATCTCCCAAGTTCTAGTGACATCAATTTGAATCATATCGACTGGAACGCCTGCTTCTGCAGCCGCGAGTGCGTCTTCAATTGTGGCACGTGCGTTGTGCAACAGTGCGATATGTCTTGCGTTTGAAACGTATGTGAAATCGCCTGACTCAAGATTTCCTTCGAAAAAGAGTCCAGCAATTGCTTCTTCCAATTCATCCACCCCTTCGTCTTTCAAAAGGGAGGTTGTGACGACTTTGCCTGTTCCGGCATGTTCCATCACTTTTTGCATATCAATTCTTTGCGGAAGATCGGTTTTGTTAATAACAAAAATCGTATCCATTCCTTTTACCGTTTCAAAAAGGCGTTCATCTTCTATAGAAAGCTCTTCAGAACTGTTTAGTACAAGCAGAATTAAATCTGCTTCTTTCAACACTTTCCTGGATCTTTCGACGCCGATTCGTTCCACGATGTCTTCCGTTTCTCTGATTCCGGCTGTATCAACAAGACGAAGTGGAACACCCCGTACATTAACGTACTCTTCAATAATATCACGCGTTGTCCCTGCTATGTCAGTTACAATCGCTTTATTTTCTTGAATGATGCTATTTAGCAAGGAGGACTTCCCTACGTTTGGCCTTCCAATGATAACTGTAGACAGGCCTTCTCGAAGAATTTTCCCTTGGGATGAAGTAAGTAACAACTTATCAATTTCATTTCTCACCCATGTACTTTTTTCAATCATAAGCGGAATTGTCATTTCTTCGACATCATCGTATTCAGGGTAATCAATATTTACTTCAACTTGCGCTAACGTTTCGATAAGCGCTTGTCTTAATTCCCCGATCAATCGTGAAAGCTTACCTTCCATCTGATTGAGCGCAACATCCATTGCCCGATCTGTCTTCGAACGGATTAAGTCCATGACCGCTTCCGCTTGTGATAGGTCGACACGACCATTAAGAAATGCCCGTTTTGTAAATTCTCCCGGTTCAGCAAGACGAGCGCCTTCTTTTAGAACAAGTCTTAGAACACGAGTAACCGCGACGATTCCGCCGTGGCAATTTATTTCAATTACATCTTCACGGGTAAATGTTTTTGGCGCTTTCATAAGAGAAACCATTACTTCTTCAATCGTTTCATTTGTTCCCGGATCAATTAAATGTCCGTAATGAATTGTATGTGATGATTCTTCTTTCAGCCTCTTGCCGGACGGCGAACGAAATATTTGATCCGCAATTTGGACAGCTTCATCCCCACTTAACCTGACGATGGCAATTGCGCCTTCCCCCATTGGAGTGGAAATGGCGGCTATTGTATCAAAATGCATGAAATTCACCTTCCTGGCTTGGTTACGCACATGTGGATAACCTATTTCGGACACGACTATCTAACATAATATATTATCACAAATCCGCTCATTCTCATAGCGCTGTAAGTGTTTTTTTGTGGATAAGTGTTTTCGAAATTAAAACGAATCCATGAAAAAGTCCCGCAGAGACAGGATCCGTCTTTTGCGGGACTTTATTTTATTATCTAACTGATTCAATGACAAGATACCTGTAAGGATCAACACCTTCTGAATATGTTTCAATATCCAATCGTCTTGATAAAGCATTATGAATTACTTTTCTCTCATAGGAAGCCATTGGCTCGAGTTGTACTTTTCGACCTGTTCGGACTGCTTTGTCGGCCATGCGATCTGCCAATTGTTCAAGTGATTGTTCGCGCCGCTCCCGGTAATCCCCTACATCCACCCGGACAACTTTGAATTGACTGGATGACTTATTCGTGACTAATTGCGCTAATTGTTGAATTGCGTTTAAAGTTTGCCCGCGCTTACCTATAAGTAGCGCAGCTTTTGCACTTTCCATATGGAAAGTGACATATTTGCCTTCAATTACATGATTTACTTGAATATCATCTATACCCATTGCAGTCGCAACCTTTGTCAAATAGTGCTTCGTCTCATCGACGGCTATTTCATCAGGAAGTCCTTCAACTTGTACTTTTTCTATTTCAATAGCAGATTTACCAATGGATTCATCGGTAGTAAGTTCCATATCGGTCAGCAGAACATCCTTTATAGGGTTTGCTTCCTCGAACAATGTCACTTTTTCAGGGACGGAAGGTTCTTCAACATTTATAATGGTTACGGCCACTTCAGCCTCTTTTACACCGAAACCAAGAAAACCTTTTTTTCCCTGATTGATCACTTCGACTTCTACTTCATCCCGCGTAACTCCAAGTGCTGTTAATGCCGATGAAATCGCTATTTCAACAGTGGCTCCCCTTCGCGTCATCCTTGTCATTTCCGTTTCCCTCCCACTTTTACAGGTTCCACTTCTTTTTTCTTAAATGGTTTGTAAATGAAGATATTTTGGATGATTGAAATGATATTACCGATTACCCAATAAAGTGAAAGTGCTGCCGGCAAGAATGCACCAAAGATCATAATCATGAACGGCATAATGTACATCATTACTTTCATCTGGGGGTTGTCCATTGCAGGACCAGTACGCAGAACGATGAACTGCATGGCTCCAGCTAAAATTGAAAGTGTAATACTTGGCGCTGCAAGTTCAAACCACATAAAGTTCCCAATATCATAGGTTACATTCATTCGGCTGATAGCGTGATAGAAGCCGAAAAGAATTGGCATTTGAATGAGAACTGGCAAACAGCCTGCAACAGGATTGATTTTTCGTTCTGACATGAGTTTTTGCGTTTCTTCACGGTACTTTTGTTGAGTGACCGCATCTTTGGATTTGAATTTCTCTTTTAGAGCTTTCAGTTCGGGTTGTATTTCCTGCATCCGTTTTGAACTCTGTGTCTGTTTGATCATTAATGGAAGCAAGACAAGTCGGATGATGATCGTAACCGCAACAATTCCGTAACCGTATGTTCCGAGTAACTCTTTGAATGTCGTTATTAAAGAAACTAACGGCCAAACGACAAATTTATTCCAAAACCCTTCACTGTCCTCGTAAATAGGTTGTTGGAACTCCGAACATCCCGCAAGAAATACCGACAATGCTGTCAGTATGAGGATTAACGCTAATTTCTTTTTCAAATCAGTTCCCCCAAATCTTATCTTATTCAATTAGATAGCCTATTGGCCAATAATTTCAGTTTATCATGTCCATTGGTTTCCTTCTACTTCTTCTTTAACACTTTTGAAATACGTAAGACATGTTGTAAACTTTTCTTCGTTTCGTGAAAGTCTAATGTGGCAGCCTGATGTCTGGCGATGATGACATAATCCATGTCATTTCGCAATTCATCTTTCATTTCCAAGAAGGATTGTCTTAAATACCGCTTAATCCTATTTCGGGCCACTGCATTGCCTACCTTTTTACTGACTGATAAACCAATCCTAAATTCGGACTGGTCTTCCTTCCTATAGGAATACACAACGAATTGCCGATTGGCAAACGACTTCCCTTTTTTAAATACTTCTTGAAATTCTTCATTTTTCTTTATCCTTTGACGTTTGTTCATCTATTCCACCTGCTCCGTCATCTATGATTATAGTTCTTCATTATAAACAAGAAAAAAGACCACTGAATGTCAGTGGCCTTATGCTGATAGCACTTTTCTTCCTTTACGACGACGAGCTGCAAGAATTCTGCGTCCGCTTTTCGTGCTCATTCTCTCACGGAAACCGTGAACTTTACTACGCTTACGTTTATTTGGTTGGTAAGTACGTTTCATCTTTTAAGACACCTCCTGCATTGATTGTCCTTTAATTGCTGTGACAGTCTTGAATAGTATATCGGTTTTCCATCACAAAAGTCAACCTTTTTTTATTCAACAGAGATTCTGCCTAATTATATCTATTGATTTTTGTCCCGGAAGTTATCCACGGTTTCTCTAGGCCATAGAGAAGTTGAGTGTTGATAGTTTTTCAGGACATATTTTTATGCACACTTCTTATCGACAGCTTTTTCACATATTAATGCCTGTGGATAAAGGTTTCATCCACATCTGTACATGCTGTGGATAAGGTTTAAGACTCCTTGTAATCCATCGTTTTTCCTGTTACAATGAATTGTATTTGTTGTGCACATATTTTTATAACGATTTTGTTATCCACAGTTGTTAATACATTGTGGATACTTTTTTCAACACTTTTGTATGAAAGTTATCCACGTAAGTGGAAACTGTGTATAATACATATCTTCAGGCTTTTTATTTACACTGCAAAGGAGGCACACGTTTGGAACATTTGGAAGAACTATGGATTGAAGTATTATCAAAAGTGGAACAGAAAATTTCAAGGCCCAGTTTCGAAACTTGGTTGAAGTCCACGAAGCTAATGTCCTACGGCGAAGAGAATGTCACCATCGCAGCACCCAATTCATTCGCTAAAGATTGGCTGGAAAACCACTACGTACATCTAATTACTGGAATTCTATCGGAACTGACCGGAGAAGACCGGATCATTCAGTTTGTCGTCCCTAAAAATATGGAAGAAAATGATTTTATGCTTCCCAAACCTACTGTTAAACCAATAGAAAAGGTTCCACTAACCTCAGCTCCAGGTATGCTTAATCTAAAGTATACATTCGATACTTTCGTCATCGGTTCAGGTAACCGTTTTGCCCACGCAGCATCGCTCGCTGTGGCTGAAGCCCCTGCAAAAGCTTATAATCCACTGTTTATCTATGGTGGTGTCGGGCTTGGAAAAACTCACTTAATGCATGCAATCGGTCATTATGTGCTTGAACAAAATCCATCGGCAAAAGTTATGTATTTATCGTCTGAAAAATTCACGAATGAATTCATCAACTCCATTCGCGATAACAAGGCCGTTGAATTCCGAGATCGATACCGGAGTGTGGACGTGCTCTTAATTGATGATATTCAATTCCTAGCCGGAAAAGAACAAACACAAGAAGAATTCTTCCATACGTTCAATACTCTCCACGAAGAGTCAAAACAGATTGTCATTTCAAGTGACCGTCCTCCAAAAGAGATACCAACCCTTGAAGACAGGCTCAGATCCCGCTTTGAATGGGGTCTTATTACAGATATAGCTCCTCCGGATTTGGAAACACGGATTGCAATTTTGCGCAAAAAAGCGAAAGCTGATGGGCTTATTGATATCCCGAATGAGGTTATGCTATACATTGCAAACCAGATAGATTCAAACATACGTGAACTTGAAGGCGCACTTATACGTGTTGTTGCCTATTCATCTTTGGTTAATTCGGATATTAATACGGATCTTGCTGCTGAGGCATTAAAAGATATCATTCCCAATTCCCGACCGCGTGTAGTAACGATTCTCGATATTCAAAAAGCTGTTGGAGAGCATTTCAATATTCGATTAGAGGATTTCACAGCCAAGAAAAGAACCCGGGCAATTGCATTTCCAAGACAAGTTGCCATGTTTCTATCCAGAGAACTTACGGACTTTTCCTTGCCTAAAATCGGATCTGAATTCGGAGGTCGTGATCATTCAACTGTTATTCATGCACATGAGAAAATCAGGAAAATGTTGAAAGAAGAACAAGCGCTTCAACAGGATGTTCAAGATATTCGTAATGTGCTTGGCAGAGGATGAGTTGTGGACAACGTAGAATAGAGAATACAAAACTTGCACATGTTATACACATGTGCAAAACGTTCGAGCAACTAAGGAAAAGAGACTTATAAACATATCCACAGGCCCTACTACTATTACTACTATCTATTAATAACTAATAATATATATACTAAGCGAGGTTACAGAATGAAATTTGAGATTATGAGAGACAAGCTGCTTGACGGATTAAGCGATGTAATGAAAGCCATAAGTCATAAAGTAGCGATCCCGATTTTGACAGGTATCAAAATTGAAGTGGACGAAAAAGGAATGACTTTAACAGGTAGCGATTCTGATATAACGATTTGTACATTCATACCTGTTGAAGATAACGGGGAACAAATTATTCAAGTCATGGAGAAAGGCAGTATTGTGCTGCAAGCTAAAGTTTTTAGCGAAATTGTACGAAAACTCCCGACGAATGACGTAACCATCCAAGTGACTAATGGGCTTCAAACACATATTCAATCAGGGAAGTCGGAATTCCATCTAATTGGATTAGATCCGGAAGACTATCCGATACTGCCAAATGTAAAAGATGAGTATATGTTTTCATTGCCTGCAGATTTAATGAAATCCATCATTCGTGAAACGGTTTTCGCGGTTTCTCAACAAGAAACAAGACCAATTTTGACAGGGGTTCACTGGGAAGCGAAAGATGGAGGACTTGCTTGTGTCGCTACAGATAGCCACCGATTGGCAAGAAGATTGACAATTCCAGAAGAAATGCCGGAAGTTCCATTCAGTGTAGTTATCCCAGGTAAAAGTCTACAAGAATTAAATAAAATTCTTCCTGACAATGCTGAACTAGTGGAAATTGTTATTGCCGATCAACAAGTTTTATTCAAAACACGTGGTGTATTATTTTATTCACGTTTACTTGAAGGCAATTACCCAGATACTTCACGACTGATCCCTTTGGAATACAAAACATCGGTGACGGTGAATGGGAAACTTCTTCTACAAGCGATTGATCGGGCATCACTGCTCGCACGAGAAGAAAGGAATAACATTGTCCGCTTCTCAGCAGATGAAGGGAAAGTCATCGAAATCTCTTCGAATTCTCCTGAAGTGGGGAAAGTTGAAGAATTGGTAGAAGCAATCGGAGTAATAGGCGAAGGACTGAATATCTCATTTAGTGCCAAATATATGATGGATGCATTGAAAGCAATCGATGGGCAGGATGTAACCATTCAATTTACAGGGGCGATGCGCCCATTCATCTTGAAATCGGTTGACGACGACTCGATTCTGCAATTAATACTCCCTGTAAGGACATACTGATTTTTGAAGGATAGTCACTAATTTGACTATCCTTTTTACTTACGGTCGAAAATCAGCTAAAATAGAAGGATAAACTAACTGACGAAGGGTTGAGAAGCATTGGAAAATGTAACGATCGATACAGAATATATAACACTTGGACAATTATTAAAGATGACTGACTTAATCAGTTCCGGCGGCATGTCCAAATGGTTCCTAGAAGAAAACATTGTTTATGTCAACGGTGAGGAGGAACAGCGCCGAGGAAAGAAACTCCGTGACGGAGATATTATCAAAATCCCTGATGTAGGCACATATAAAGTAATTGGACAATTAGACGGTCAAACGGATGCATATTGAACGTCTGGCACTAACTGATTACCGGAATTATGAATCACTCGAACTTTCATTTTCACCGCAAATTAATGTATTAATCGGCGAAAATGCCCAAGGTAAAACAAACATCATGGAAGCGATCTATGTCCTCTCCATGGCAAAATCGCATAGAACATCCAATGATCGTGAATTGATACGTTGGGAACAAGAATATGGTAAACTAGAAGGGGACATACAGCGTAAGTACGGACGACTACCGTTGGAATTAGTTATTTCTAAAAAGGGCAAGAAAGCGCGAGTTAATCATCTTGAACAGAAACGCCTTAGCTTGTACATCGGTCAATTAAATGTCGTCATGTTCGCTCCGGAAGATTTGAATCTTGTAAAGGGCAGTCCCCAGGTGAGAAGACGGTTTCTAGACATGGAAATCGGACAAATTTCGCCAACTTATTTACACGATCTCTTAACATTTCAAAAGATATTGAAACAACGTAATGCCATTTTAAAAGACAATCGGGGTAAATCGATACTCAACGATGTCATGTTTGATATTTATACAGAACAGTATATTCAATTGGCCGTTCAAATTATTCGCAAACGGTTTTATTTTATGGAACTTTTACAGAAATGGGCTGAACCGATCCACCAAGGCATTTCCCGTGGTATCGAATTTCTTAAAGTTTCATATGGAACGCTAAAAGAACTCGATTCCGGACAGACTGTGGAACAGATGCAGTCAATAGTAGGCCAGCGCTTGCTTGAAGTGAGACAACGCGAGCTGGATAGAGGTATGACATTAATTGGACCGCACAGAGATGATCTCCACTTTATTGTCAACGGTTATGACATTCAAACGTATGGATCGCAGGGACAGCAGCGGACAACAGCACTGTCCCTTAAACTTGCGGAAATCGAACTCGTCAAGCAAGAAGTCGGAGAAACACCCATCCTTCTTCTGGATGATGTCTTATCCGAACTTGACGATTACCGACAATCTCATCTTCTAAACACAATTCAAGGAGAAGTGCAGACAATTGTTACTACGACGAACGTAGCGGGAATCGACCATGACACAATTCGCCAAGCAGATATATTTGAAGTAACAGCGGGTGAAGTGGCCAGAAAAGATGATTGACAATTGCAGTAATCCTGTTTTATAAATTCAGGTTATAAAAGTGTTAGACGTTCTGAAAGGAAAGGTGAACAGTTTGGCAATGGAAGAGAAAGATATGCAGATGGCCTATGATGAAAATCAAATCCAAGTCTTAGAAGGATTGGAAGCTGTCCGCAAACGTCCAGGTATGTATATCGGGACAACGAGTTCTAGAGGACTTCACCACTTAGTATGGGAAATTGTTGACAATAGTATTGATGAAGCTCTTGCAGGTTACTGTGACCATATCGAAGTAACGATAGAAAAAGATGATTGGATTTGTGTCGACGATAATGGTCGGGGAATTCCGGTAGGTACTCAGGAGTCAACAGGCAGACCAGCAGTTGAAGTTATTATGACGGTACTTCATGCAGGCGGTAAATTTGGTGGCGGAGGCTATAAAGTTTCGGGCGGTTTGCACGGCGTTGGCGCGTCTGTTGTAAATGCATTGTCCGAGACAACAGAGGTATTCGTTAGACGTGATGGTGAAGTTCATTTCATCGAGTTTCAACGTGGTGCAGTAACCAAAGAACTAAGTGTAATCGGTAAAACTGATGAAACTGGATCAAGAATCCGCTTTAAAGCAGACCCTGAAATCTTTACGGAAACAACAACTTATGAGTATGAAATTTTAGCGCATCGCCTTCGCGAACTTGCGTATCTCAACCGCAGTCTTCGGATCACGATTACAGACAAGCGCAGCGAAGAAGAGCGAAGCGACGTTTATTACTACGAAGGCGGCATCAAGTCATACGTAGAACATTTGAACAAAAACAAAGAGCCTATTCATGATGAACCAATTTTCATTGAAGGTGAAAAAGATGGTATTTCAATTGAAATTGCAATGCAATACAATAGCGGCTACGCAGAGAGTCTGTTTTCATTCGCCAATAACATCAACACATACGAGGGTGGTACGCATGAATCAGGTTTTAAGACAGCCTTGACACGTGTCATCAATGATTATGCACGGAAGAACGGTGTATTGAAAGAAGCCGATCCAAACTTATCAGGCGACGATGTACGTGAAGGATTAACTGCTATTATTTCGATTAAGCACCCTGACCCGCAATTTGAGGGACAGACTAAAACGAAACTCGGTAACTCTGAAGTGAGTACAATTACCAACTCACTATTTTCTGAAGGATTCCAAAGGTTCCTGCTTGAAAATCCGACAACATCGCGTCAAATCATCGATAAAAGTCTCATGGCAGCACGTGCCCGTCTTGCGGCGAAAAATGCGCGTGAATTTACACGCAGAAAGTCTGCACTTGAAGTATCAAGCCTTCCAGGGAAATTGGCGGACTGCTCTTCACGTGATCCAGCTATAAGTGAACTATATATCGTTGAAGGTGACTCGGCCGGTGGTTCTGCTAAAATGGGGCGCGACCGACACTTTCAAGCAATTCTTCCACTTCGAGGCAAAATCTTGAATGTTGAAAAGGCACGTCTAGATCGGATTTTAGGTAACTTGGAAATCCGTGCAATGATTACAGCTCTGGGCACTGGCATCGGAGAAGAATTTGACCTTGCTAAGGCACGTTATCATAAACTTGTTATTATGACTGATGCAGACGTCGATGGTGCCCATATACGTACCCTTCTTTTAACCTTTTTCTTCCGCTTTATGCGACCGCTTATTGAGGCGGGGTATGTGTATATTGCCCAGCCACCTCTTTATCGTGTGAAACAAGGGAAAACTCAGGAGTATTGCTACACTGAGGAAGAACTCCAAGAAATTATTGGACGGCTCCCGGCTATACCTAAACCTGTCATTACACGATATAAGGGTCTAGGAGAAATGGATGCAACACAATTGTGGGATACAACAATGGATCCTGATCAACGTACATTGCTTCAAGTTCATCTTGAAGACGCATTCGACGCGGATTCGACGTTCCAGCAGCTAATGGGAGATGAAGTCGAACCGCGACGTAAATTCATCGAAGAAAATGCAATGTATGTGAAAAATATAGATACCTGATAAGTTAGCTAAATCAAAAGTCAAATGGAACTTGTTTTGTTGAACAAATAAATATAGCGTAAAAGCCTTACAAGGGTTAGCTAAAATTGCTTGGCTTACAGCGGGAGGCATCCCCTTGCGCCACAGTGGATTCATTAGGTAATTTAAGTTTATCGTTACGGATTTATGAGTTGAAAGGAGTCTAATAACATGGCAGATATGCCTCAACGTGGTGTAAAGGGGATTAACATTAGTACAGAAATGAAGACCTCATTTCTCGATTATGCAATGAGTGTCATTGTTTCACGTGCGCTCCCCGATGTGAGGGATGGTTTAAAGCCGGTCCATCGTCGTATTCTGTATGCAATGCAGGATCTTGGAAATACCGCAGATAAACCGCATAAGAAATCTGCACGTATCGTCGGAGACGTTATCGGTAAGTATCACCCCCATGGTGATAGTGCTGTGTACGACACGATGGTTCGGATGGCCCAGGATTTCAACTACCGTTATATGCTCGTCGACGGTCACGGGAATTTTGGTTCAGTAGATGGTGACGGTGCAGCTGCGATGCGTTACACAGAATCACGAATGTCACGTATTGCTATGGAACTTCTTCGCGATATCAATAAAGATACAGTGGATTACCAAGATAACTACGATGGGCAGGAAAGAGAACCGATAGTTCTCCCAAGCCGTTATCCAAATCTGCTTGTCAATGGAACAACCGGTATTGCCGTTGGTATGGCAACAAACATTCCACCACATCATCTTGGAGAAACGATTGATGCTGTCCTGGCGCTGGCTGACAACTCCGCTATTACGACTGAAGAATTGATGGAAATAATACCTGGTCCGGATTTTCCGACAGGCGGGATCATTCTTGGGCGTAGTGGAATCCGAAAAGCTTATGAAACGGGACGGGGTTCAGTCATTATTCGCGGAAGAGTTGAAATTGAACAGCAGTCCAACGGCAAGGAAACAATCCTTGTACATGAATTGCCATTCCAAGTGAATAAGGCACGTCTTATTGAAAAGATTGCTGAACTAGTACGAGATAAGAAAATAGATGGTATTACTGATTTACGGGATGAATCAGATCGAACAGGAATGCGCATTGTTATGGAAGTCAGACGTGATGCAAATGCCAATGTGCTATTGAATAACTTGTACAAACAGACAGCACTGCAGTCAAGCTTTGGTGTCAATATGCTTGCACTGGTCGATGGTCAACCAAAAGTACTTGCACTAAAGGAAATTCTATATCATTATCTTGAACACCAAAAAGTTGTTATCCGCAGACGTACTATGTACGACTTGAAAAAAGCAGAAGATCGCGCACATATACTAGAAGGTCTCCGTATTGCACTAGACAATATCGACCGAATCATTACGCTTATTCGTTCATCGAAAACAACAGATGAGGCAAAAACAGGATTGATGGATCAATTCAATTTATCTGATCGTCAAGCCCAAGCTATTCTTGATATGCGTCTTCAACGATTAACGGGACTTGAACGGGACAAAATTGAAAGTGAATATGAAGCTCTCCTAGTCTTTATGGCTGAAATGCGTGCCATTCTTGCAGATGAATCAAAACTGCTAGAGATTATTCGTGAGGAATTACTTGAAGTGAAAACTCGTTTTGAGGACAAACGCAGAACGGAAATTACACTGGGCGGCGCTGAAATGTTTGAGGATGAAGATCTGATCCCAGTTGAAAACTCGGTATTGACTCTTACACATAATGGTTATATCAAACGTTTACCTGCTAACACTTATCGAAGCCAACGACGCGGCGGCCGTGGAATACAAGGTATGGGCACCAATGATGACGACTTCGTAGAACACCTCTTGAACACGTCCACGCACGATACCATTTTGTTCTTCACGAGCAGAGGACGGGTATTCCGTACGAAAGGCTATCAAGTACCTGAATTTAGCCGGACTGCTAAAGGGTTACCAATCATTAACCTATTAGGTGTCGACAAAGATGAGAAAGTAACAGCAATGATTCCTGTAGATGTATTCGAGAAAGATGATTACTTATTCTTTGCCACTCGTAATGGAGTCGTTAAACGTACACCTATAAATGAATTTGGTAACATCCGTTCAAATGGATTAATTGCACTCACGCTCCGTGGTGATGATGAACTTATTGAAGTCAAATTGACAAGCGGTAAGGAAAACATTGCTATTGGAACGAAAGATGGAATGTTAATTAAATTTAATGAGACTGATATTCGCTCAATGGGTCGTATAGCGGGCGGAGTCCGCGGTATCCGATTACGAACAGGTGATATCGTTGTTGGTATGGATACAGTGGATGAAGGCGATGAAATCTTAGTTGTAACAGAAAAAGGGTTCGGAAAACGGACACCTGAAGAAGATTACCGTATCCAATCACGTGGCGGTTATGGATTAAAAACATTAAATGTAACAGAGCGAAATGGGACACTTGTTTCGATGAAGACAGTAGATGGCACTGAAGATCTCATGCTAATCACAATTCACGGCATTTTGATTCGTATGGATATAGAAGACATTTCTGTTATTGGGCGCAGTACACAAGGAGTTCGTTTAATCCGTTTAGGGGAAGATGAACTTGTTGCGACTGTTGCCAAAGTTGAAAAAGAGGAACTTGAAGAACTAGAGAACGACAACAGTAGTACGGAAGAAGGCACAGCTCCTTCTGAAATACCAGAAGATGAAATATCGTCGCCTATAGAGGATGATGAGTGAAAAAGCTAGAAATAGCAAAAGGTTATTGGAATGGCCAAGTTGGCCATTCCAATAACCTTTTTATTTTTATCGTTTGTTTGAAATATTTAAAGTACAATAGAAATAACTATCTGATGAAAGCGGGTAACATCAATGACAGAAACGTATATAAAAACAAGTGACCTACGTCCAGGTATTATCCTAAGTGAAGATATATTTGTAAATACGAGATACCCGATTGTTAGGAAGGGCACAGAACTCTCCTTAGAGCACTTGGAAGTTTTGAATGCATTTGGCGTGAAAAAAGTAAAAATTCAAGAACGCTTAATCGTTAAAAAAGAAGAAATGCTTGAACACGACAGTGAAGGTACAGTGGATCCAGATGAAATTCTTACGATAACATCTTTGAAGCAGACAGATTTACAAACACAGTATAGTGAAGCTGTCCAAAAGTATAAAAAAGAATTTCTTGGATGGCGTGCAGGCATTCGTCCTGATATAGCAAAAGTCCGTTCAATGGTCATACCTTTATTGGAAAGGTGGAGTGAACAGAAAGGTAAATTAGCAGCTTTAAATGAACATTCAAATCCCGATGACTATATGTATCATCATTCTATAGCCGTAGGGTTACTAGCTTCAGCCATTGGTGCCCAAGTCGGATTCCCCAAAGGGGAGATTTTACAGCTGGGCCTTGCGGGTACGTTAGCCGATTGTGGAATGTCAAAAATTGAAGTGTCAATAACTGAGAAGGCAGTATTCCTTACGAAGGATGAGTTTAATGAAGTGAAAAAACACACAATATACAGCTATCAAATGCTTCAAGATACGCCACTTTTGCGTCATGAAATGAAGTTGGCGATTCTTCAACATCATGAACGTCTGGATGGTAGCGGTTATCCGCGAGGTGATAAGATGAATCAAGTTTCTGTTCATTCACAAATCCTTGCCGTTTCGGACGTCTTTCACGCAATGACATCTGAAAGGATATACAGATCAAAGGAATCACCTTTTAAGGTAATTGAAATGATTAAAGAAGAAGAGTTTGGAAAATTTGATATCAAAGTCGTACAAGCATTACTTGATATAGTAGGGAATCTATCTATTGGAGCAAAAGTACAACTGACAAATGACGTGGTAGGAGAGGTTATATTTGTCCACCGAGATGCGAGACTGCGGCCAATGCTTAAAATAACTGAAGATAATTCTATTTTAGATTTAACAATCAATCGTCATCTAGCTATAGAAAAAGTACTCTAATAGAAGAGAGTACTAAGTTTTTGGATTAGTAGACTCGAAAAACCCTTTAGATAGCGCATTGCAGTACCATTTAAAAAGAAAGTGTAGTTATTTTAAATCTAGCATTGCAATTAACAAGATAAGATGTTATATTTAATAACGTTGCACATCCGACATATTGAAAACAACTTAAAATAAGTTAAAGAAAGTTGTTGACACGGACGACGCAACTTGGTATGATGTAAGAGTTGCCACTGAAACAAGCGGCAAGCAAATAAAGAGGAAAGCAAATTAGTTCCTCGCCAAATGAACCTTGAAAACTGAACAGCAAAACATCAATGAGATATCGCGAGAGTGTGAACGCACTTGAGCAAAACGTTTCGAAGTAAGTCGATTT
>NZ_JBXCJE010000010.1:0-141083 GCF_056786535.1 Sporosarcina sp. Y352 | reverse complement strand
AGCAGAAAACATTGCGATGGGTCAACGTTCAGCTGAAGAGGTTGTAAAAGGATGGATGGAATCACCAGGACATAGACAAAATATCTTAACACCTGGATTCACTCACATTGGTATCGGTTATGACAAAAACGGTAATTACTGGACACAACAGTTTATCCAAAAATAATATAATCGAAGAGTTGTCCTTTGCACTGGAAGCATTCCAGTACAGAGGATGACTCTTTTATTATTTTATTACAGTTTTAGTTAACCAGTTAAATTGATTGTATACATTACGATTTTAACCATTTCAAATTTTCCAAGATGGGTCATATAATATAGTTATGTAAACTGAAAAGTGCAACCCAAGCTCACTTTCAGAAAAAGTTTAAAACTTTTTTGCGTTGCGCATACTCTTATAGAGGTGAGTGTGATGAGTGAAGTGAAATCGAATGACAGTTTGATTTTATACATAAAAAATTTATTCCATGATTCTACGGATCTTATCGTACGGGAAGTCAATTGGGAAAATGGGCTCGGTATCGTCTGCTTTTTTAATACGATGATGGATAGTGGTGAAGTGAATCGACAAATCGATATTATAGGGAAACGCGAGATTGATGAGCTTCCAGATTGGGGTGTAACTGCCGTATCGAGTGTGGAAGCATTTTCAGTACCGAAATTGATCGAAAGTGTTACAAACGGGTTTGTTGCAATCTATTACCCTGCGACCAACCTGATTATGACAATTACGATACCAGCTTATGAAGTTCGATCAACGTCTGAACCCACTAATGAATTTGTCATTCGGGGTGCCCATGAAGGCTTCGTAGAAAGCACCGACAAAAATATATCCCTCATTCGCAAGCATCTTGCAATTTCGGATTTAGTCGTAAAGGATATTCGGATCGGTAAAGTAACGAATACGAAAATCACGTATGTCTATATTGAGTCGATCGCTGATAAAGATGTTGTTCAAGACGTTAAAAGTCGTCTGGAAGATATCGATGCACCCAAAGTACACAGCATTGGACAAATCGAAGATTATTTGGAGGATTCCGTTTGGTCCCCTTTCCCGCAGTTCCTTAACACGGAAAGGCCAGACCGTGTTGTCGCGAATTTGCTGGAAGGTAAGATAGCCATTTTCACCAACCAATCACCTGCAGTGCTCGTCGCGCCGGTTACTTTTTTTTCGTTTTTCGAGTCACCGGACGACTTTAATGGACGTGTCTATGTCGGTACTTTCTTTCGTATACTCAGATTATTTTGTTTCATGATAGCTATTTTCTTGCCTTCATTTTATATTGCGGTAGTCGGTTTCCATTCTGAGATTTTGCCGTTTCAACTAAGTGAAAAAGTCAAAATTGCTGTACAAGATATTCCGTACCGGCCTATTGCTGAAGCGCTTATTGTGGAGATTTTCATAGAAGTCATCCGCGAAGCGACAATCAGGCTACCGGCACCGATTGGGCCTACAATTGGTATTGTAGGAGGCCTCGTTATCGGAGATGCAATCGTTACTGCAGGACTCGTGTCAAATTTGATGGTCATTGTCGTGGCGATGACTGCAATTGCAAGTTATGTCGTACCAAATCTTGAAATGAACACGGCAATACGACTCATCAGATATCCGATGATGGTTGCAGCAACTCTTTTTGGTTTTTTTGGCATCGCTATCGCGACACTCATCCTGTTTATCCATATGATGAATCAGTCTTCACTGAAACAACCCTATTTGTCACCGTTGATTCCATTCGACCCTTCCCGATTCAAAAATGTATTCTTTAGGATTCCATATTATAAAAACCATAAGCAACAACAGACATTAACGCACGGAGGAGGGGGCAAGCAGAAGCAAAAGGACGGTGAAGAAACTTGAATTTCAATTTGTCGAGAGTTCAGTTTTTTCTACTTCTTTTCATTGTACAGACCGGTTCGTCATTCTTTTCCTTTCCATCACCGTTCATTACTGCGTCGGGCAGGGATGCGTGGCTTGTATTTCTCGTTGCCGGAGTCCTTCACTACTTGCTACTACTCTTTTATGAACGGTATTATAAGCGTTTTACTATTGGTCCTGTCGTCGGTTGGTTGTATAAAGGGTACTGGCTTTTTGTTGCGGTATCATACCTTGCATACATCGACTATACACTTGCAGTCTGGGGGTTCCCGGAAACACCTCAATTTATCGCCCTAGCGGCGATGGTTAGTGTATCGCTGTATGCAAATTTGAGCAGGGCAGAAACTGTCATTAATTTAACGGTCATTCTTATCCCGCTCATCATTCTTTTTATGATATTTCTGCAGTTTGCTTGGGGTGATCTCGTATGGACGAACATTTTCCCTTTAGGGGAATCGACTGGAAAGGAATGGGTTGGAGGTCTTATAAAGGCACAGATTGCTTTCTTAGGAATTGAATTATATTTGTTTTTCAGAGGGCACGTCGATGTAAAGGAGAAAATAAAAGGTTTCCCGTTATTCGTCTACCAAATGACGTGGTTTTCGTTCTTCTTTATATCCATCATGATTACAATGTTATATTTCACGTTCACCGGCTTGCAAACGATCCCGGAACCGCTTCTTTATATTTTGAAATCCCAGGAAGTAACTTTTGTCGAGCGTCTCGACTTGTTTTTCCTTTACATTTGGATGATTTGGAGCATCATTACCGTTGCAATCCTCTCTTTTTCCGCTTTGTATGTTCACCGGCTCCATGCAAACGAGCATCACAAAAGGGATACAATTATTTGGCATGTTTTGCTTGTTTTATTGCCCTTATTCTTTGTGTCAAAAAAGTATATAGAAATATTGAATGACGTAATCCCTTATGTGCATCTCCTATTTACTATCATTATTCCGACCATCGTCATCATTGCGAATAGGAGGAAAGAGAAATGAAGAAAATTGCAGTCATTTTCATCACATGTTCTTTCCTGTTGGCAGGATGTTGGGATGAACAATTATACAAGGAGGTCTCCATCGTCCCGCTCTTTGGTCTTGAGGAAGAGGACGGGAAATTCACGGGATACTACTCCTTCTCCGAGATAGCCAATGAATCCATCAGTTATGCGACTGTTGAAGGAACCGGTGTTTCCGCAAGGGATACGCGATTTGATGCAAATGTAAAGACCAGTGAAACTCTTGATTTGTCGAACTTGCAAGTACTACTCATTACTGAAGGGACAGCGAAGTCGGATATAGCAAAGACTTTTGATGCAATCTACAGAACGCCACGTAACCGGATGAGCACTAAAGTGGCGGTTGTAGAAGGGGAAATGGCTCCATATATGGAGAAGTCAGAAAAGCTTACCATAGAATTACCTGATTACTATCACGACCTTTTAGAAACTGACTTAGCTTTATCTGTTCTGCCAGACATAGATATCCAGAACGCTGCTAGAAGACTAATTGACGAAGGAATTGCCCTTACACTGCCTTTCATTAAAATGTCCGAAAAGACGGGTACTCCTGAAGTGTCGGGTTTAGCTTTATTCAGTGAAAAAGTTTTCACGGGACACACATTAGACAAGAAGGAATCTATAATCGTCCAAGTTCTTGAAAAGAAACCTGGAAAGTATTCGCTGTTCACATATATGTGGAAAAAAGACGGTAAATCTTATCCACTTACGGTTGAGCTGTCCAGATATAAACGGAAATGGGACATTCGGGACGGCAAGATCGATGCAACTTATAAAATGAAATTCAATGTAGAGGAATTTCCTTACGATCATCTGGATGAAAAAAAAATAAGGAAAGAAGTAGAAAAATTTCTCTCGAAAGAACTAACAAAGGATTTCAATAAGGTAATCAAAAAATTGCAAGAAGCTAAAAGTGATGCCGTTGGTTTCGGCAGGACAGTTCGCGCCTTCCATCCTAACTTATGGAACAAAGGGAAATGGCATGATACGTTTTCGGAGCTCGACATAAAAGTAAAAGTCGAGGCGGAAATTACGCGGACAGGTATACTGAATTGAAATATTATAAAACCCGCGAGCTTATATGCAGCCATCGCGGGTTTTATTTTTTAACTGAATTTGTGTTTTTGAATATAGACAAGCCTTGTTGTAAGTGTAACTGCACCAACCGTTAACCCGGCAATCAATCCTATCCAATAACCGTACGGCCCCAGATCGGTGTACGTCGCCGTCAAATAACCGATTGGCAAACCAAGCACCCAATAGGAAACAATCGCCATGACGAAGGTCATATTAACGTCCTTATAGCCACGTAGTGCGCCTTGCACAGGAGCTTGAATTGCGTCTGAAAACTGGAATAATGCAGCAAAGATGAGGAACTGTGTTGCTAAACCGATAATCTGTCCATCCGTCGTGTAAAGGGAAGCAATCGGCGTCCTGAACACCAGTAGAATTGCAATTGATACAAAGCTGAGTGCAATTGCTAAACCAACACCTAGATAACTATATTGTTTTGCGTCTCGCATCTGATTAGCACCCACGGCCTGGCCGATGAGTATTGTAGCACCCATTGAAATACTTAGTGGTAGCATGTATAGAAGCGATGTGAAATTAAGTGCAATCTGGTGTGCGGAAATAACCGCTGTCGAATAGTTACTCATCATTAATGTGACAGCAGAAAAGATACTAGTCTCTACAAATATTGAAATTCCGATAGGGACACCGATGAGTAAGATCCCTTTCCATCTTTTGAATGATACCATTTCCCATCTTTTAAAAAGCATAAACTCGTTAAACGGCTTACGTTTCCACGCGACTAAACAAGCAATGAAAAAAACGAGCCAATAGGTTATTCCGGATGCATATCCTGCCCCTGCCCCGCCGAGTTCAGGGAAACCCCAATTTCCGTAGATGAGCAAATAGTTTATGAAGATGTTGATAGGCGCAGATAATAAAATGATGAACATCGAGACGCGTGTCGCCCCAAGTGCATCAAAAAACGATCGGAGCACTGTATAGGCAAAGAGAGGAAGAAGACCAAAGCTCATCCCTTTCAAATAAGCGGCTGCAACAATGCGTACTTCATCCTCGAGGGGCATTGCTTCTAGTATAGGGGCAACTGCGAACTGAATGATGGCAAAGACAATTGCAGCTAGTACGACCGCGACGTAAAGACCTTGTTGAACGGAAGGCCGGACCTCGTCCTTACGTCGCGCCCCAATGTACTGAGCAATGATTGGTGTAAGCCCCATCAAAATTCCAGCGAGCCCTGTATAGACGGGTACCCAGAAAGAAGAACCGATTGTGACGCCTGCAAGGTGGTATGTATCATATCGACCTGTCATAAGGATGTCGAAGAACGTCATCATGTATAGAGCGACCTGTGTAACCAGTATCGGCAATACGATTGTCGCCAATCTAACTGATTTTTGCTTTAGTGGAACTGCTGTTTCCAAACAAATCACCCTTTATTCTTCAATTAAACACTATTATACCATGCTACGTTTGCTATAATAGCAAAGAGGTAACGTAAAGTTGTAGCATATTTCTTAATGTAGAAGAGGTGAGTGGACATTAAAACGCCGGTTATATTATTAACAGGGGGCGGTACAGCAGGACACGTATCTGTGAATGAAGCACTTATCCCTGTATTCAGCGAAAAAGGATATGAAATCCATTATATAGGCTCCCACGAAGGCATCGAAAAGGAATTGATTGGTGATGGTCATCCTGAAGTGATTTATCATGCCATCCAAAGCGGGAAACTGCGTCGTTATTTTTCTATGAAAAATTTCACGGATCCTTTTCGTGTCGGGGCTGGTGTTATCCAGGCATTAGCGGTCATCCGGAAAATCAAACCGGAAATCATTTTTTCTAAGGGCGGATTTGTTTCAGTCCCTGTCGTTTTAGCTGCGAAAATGACGAAAGTGCCTGTCGTTATCCACGAATCTGATGTGACGCCAGGGCTTGCTAACAAAATGGCATTACCTTTTTCAAATCATATCTTTACGGTGTTCGAACAGACGCTGAATTATGTTCCTACTGGGAAAGCGACGTGTTCAGGCGCCATCATTAGACCAGAATTGTTCGATGGTATCCGAAAAGAAGGTTTGCGTATTGCGGGTCTAACAGGAGAAAAAAACGTGCTGATCATTATGGGGGGGAGTCAAGGTTCGGCCGTATTAAACGAAGCTGTCAGGCAAGATCTAACTCGAATTTTGTCGAAGTTCGATATAATCCATCTTTGCGGGAAAGGGAACCTTGATGAAACGCTCGAAAGTACCTCCGGCTATAGTCAATTCGAGTATGTGACGGACGATCTGCCACATTTATTGGCGGCATCTGATTTTGCGGTTTCAAGAGCGGGTTCGAATGCAATCTTTGAATTGCTGGCATTACAAAAACCAATGCTACTTATTCCACTCTCCGCTGCAAAGAGTAGAGGGGATCAGATTTTGAATGCTGCTTATTTCGAATCACTCGGTCTTGCGCATGTGTTAAAAGAAGAAGATGTAGGGCTACACCCATTATCCGATGAATTTTTCACTTTTGTAGAAAAGAAGGGTAACTTGATAGAGAATATGAAAAAAGTTGCTACTCCTATAATACCGGAAGAAATGGTTGAAATGATATTGTCACACCGGAAATAGTAGAAACGGAGATTCTCTCATTCGACACTTATATCTCGAATAGTTGCAAGGCATGAAAATTCGGTGTATTCTTGTTCGTGGTAATAAAGTTAATGATTTTAACGCTAAACCCTTTCAGTTAAAGTGTTTGCGTGGTAATATTAACAAGAATTAAAATATAAACACAATATGCCTGTTGGCAAATGTGGAGGTCATTTTACATGTCGAATAATGCTGACGCCCATCGTTCCCCGTATGCTGCTTTTTCGGGTCCGAACCTTGGGTATATAATGGAAATGTACGAACTCTTCAAAATGTCACCTGAGTCTGTAGATGCTGAACTTGCCGAGATGTTCAGCCGTTTTGGTGCGCCTGAAATGAACGATTTGGGACATAACAAATCGGTGGAAGCAGTATCTACCGGAGATTTTGGAAAAGTATTATCCGCTTATCAGTTGCAGTCTGCCATCCGTACATACGGACATCTAGCAGCAGATATCTATCCGCTCAGTGATCGTCCAAAAGATTCAACACGACTGGAGCTTTCCACTTATGGACTTTCTGAAAATGACTTGAAGGCAATGCCGGCTTCACTCTTCTTCAAAAATGTCCCATCCAGTGTAGAAAACGGACTTGAAGCAGTAAACTACTTGAAGTCCTTGTATACGGGTAAAATCGCCTATGAATTCGATCACGTAATTGATGAAGAAGAACGAAACTGGATTCAATCCAAAATAGAGAACGGAAATGTATCCACAGTATTTTCCGCTGATGAGAAAAAAGCACTTCTCGAACGATTGACGAAAATTGAAGGTTTTGAGAAATTCATCCATCGTACTTTCGTCGGTGCGAAACGATTCTCTATTGAAGGTCTTGATACACTAGTCGTCTTCCTTGACGAACTCGTTCGTCTTTCTGAAGAACAAAAAATGAAAAAAGTATTGATCGGGATGGCCCACCGTGGCCGCTTGAATGTACTAACACATATTTTAAATAAACCCTATGAAATGATGTTTGCACAATTTGCGGGTGTCCCTGAAGACCCGTTCCTTCCTGCCGACGGTTCACTTGAAACGACACGGGGCTGGTTCGGTGACGTGAAATACCATATGGGTGCTCTCTATAAAGGCGAATCAGGTATGCAACGTTTTCTTGCATATAACCCGTCCCACTTGGAAGTCGTCAATCCCGTTGTTACAGGGCAGACAAGAGCTGCACAGGAAAACACGGATAATCCTGGTATTCCTGTACAAGACCCTGATGCTGCGTACGCTGTACTCATTCATGGAGACGCCGCATTCCCGGGACAAGGTATTGTTCCTGAATCATTCAATTACAGCCGTGTGCGCGGTTTTAAAACAGGCGGTTCCATTCACGTCATTGCGAACAACATGATTGGCTTCACGACGGAATATTACGATTCTAGATCGACGCATTATTCATCAGATCCTGCAAAAGGGTATGAAGTGCCCGTCCTGCATGTCAATGCGGATAGCCCAGAATCAGTTATCGCGTCAGCTTCATTCGCATTTGAATACCGTAGAAAGTTTGGCAAAGATATTCTGATTGACCTTCTCGGCTATCGTCGTTATGGACACAACGAGATGGATGAGCCCCTTGTTACGAACCCGGTAATGTATCATACAATACATGAGCATCCGACGGTTCGTGAACTTTACGGTTCTGAACTAGCCTCAGCTAACATCATGACTGAAGAAGATGTGACGAAACTCGATTCAGATGTTTTTGCAACGATGCAAGCTGCATACGACAGGGTTAAAGAAGAAACAGCACAAAAAACACTTCTTTCAAATGCTACACCTGAAGCAGTTCTCGCAGGATATCCAAGAGACCTTGAAACTGGTACGGATGAGGCAAACTTGCGTCGCATGAATGAGGAGTTGCTCATGTACCCTGACAGCTTTAATGTGTTCGGAAAACTGGGTAAAATTCTGAAACGCCGTGAAGAACCTTTCAATGGAAAAGGAAAAATCGATTGGGCTCATGCTGAAACGCTAGCATTTGGTGCTATTCTTCAAGATGGAAACCCAATTCGCATGACAGGTCAGGATGTGCAGCGTGGAACTTTCGCGCATCGTCACGTTGTACTACATGACGAAAAAACTGGTGATGAATTAGTGCCACTCCATCATATCAGCGGTTCAAAAGCTTCATTCGTTGCATATAACAGTCCTTTGACTGAAGCAGCAATTGTCGGCTATGAATTTGGCTATAATTTAGAAGACCAAAAAGTGTTATCTATTTGGGAAGCGCAATACGGGGACTTTTCAAATATGGCGCAAGTCATGTTCGATCAGTTCGTCTCGGCTAGTTACTCGAAATGGGGCCAACAGTCTGGATTAGTCTTGCTACTTCCGCATGGATACGAAGGCCAAGGACCTGAACATTCAAGTGCTAGGCTCGAACGTTACTTACAACTATGTGCTGAAAATAATTGGACGGTCGCAAATCTTTCTAGTTCTGCAAACTATTTCCATATTCTTCGCAGACAAGCAAAAATGCTTGGAGAAAAGTCAATGCGTCCGCTCGTGATAATGTCGCCTAAATCACTTCTTCGTCACCCGCTTGTCGGTGCTGACGTCAACGATTTGACAGAGGGTCATTTCCAAACCGTGCTCGAACAACCAGGAACAGGCAAGAAGACCGACAAAGTCGAGAAAGTCCTGTTCGCTAGTGGTAAAGTGGCAATTGATCTTGCTGAACGAGTGAAAGATGGCAAAGGCTATGATCATTTGCATATCGTCCGTGTGGAACAACTTTATCCGTTCCCAGCTGAAAAAATCAGTGATATTATTGCACGTTATCCTAATGTAAAAGATCTCGTTTGGGTACAAGAAGAACCTAAGAATATGGGATCATGGCATTTTGCAAACAATTATATCCGTGAAATTGCAGGCGATAAGAAAGTTTCTTACGTAGGAAGAATTCACCGTTCGAGCCCATCTGAAGGCGACGGAGAATCTCATAAAATTGAACAGAACCGCATCTTGGATGAGGCATTGAAGAAGTAATGTAAAGTGAAGTTATACTAAAAAACAGCTATAACTCATTGTAACGGTAGACTAGAGGAGGAATTTATTGTGGCAGAAATTATAGTACCAGAACTTGCAGAATCGATTACAGAAGGAACGGTTGCACAATGGTTGAAACAACCAGGTGATAGTGTTGAAAAAGGTGAGTTCATCGTTGAACTTGAAACAGATAAAGTAAATGTTGAAATCATTTCTGAAGAAGCTGGAGTTGTTCAAGAGCACCTTGCAGCAGAAGGCGATACAGTACTTGTCGGACAAGTCATCGCAATTGTTGGTTCAGGATCAGGCGCACCAGCAGCGGCAGCTCCAGCTCCAACTGCACCGACGGCAGAAACTGTTCAAAAAGTGGAAGCAGCACCAGTTGCTTCAACAGCTACCGAAGATGCAAGCGGTTCTGAACGAACGATTGCCAGCCCAGCAGCACGTAAACTGGCTCGCGAGAAAGGCATCGACCTTGCAGCAGTATCACCAGTTGATCCAATGGGACGCGTTCGTGTTCAAGACGTAGAAGCTCATGGTACAACTCCGAAAGCAGCACCAGCTGCAGCAGCGGCTCCAAAAGCAGATGTAGTAGATGATGGTCGTATAACTCGCGAGAAAATGACGCGTCGTCGACAAACAATTGCTAAACGTTTACTTGAAGTAAGGCAGTCTACTGCAATGCTTACAACGTTTAATGAAATTGACATGACAAACGTTATGGCACTTCGTTCACGTAAGAAAGACCAATTCTTCGATCAGAATGATGTTCGTTTAGGCTTTATGTCATTTTTCACAAAAGCAGTTGTAGCAGCGCTTAAGAAATATCCTTACGTTAATGCAGAAATCGACGGAGATGAAATTCTTCTTAAGAACTTCTATGATATCGGTGTCGCTATTTCAACTGATGGAGGATTAGTTGTACCGAACGTTATTGACGCAGACCGTAAAAACTTTGCTGAAATCGAAGGTTCTATCGTTGAACTTGCGAAAAAAGCACGCGATAACAAACTTACGATTGCTGACATGACAGGTGGTTCATTCACAATTACAAACGGTGGAGTCTTCGGTTCATTGATGTCAACGCCAATCATGAATGGAACTCAAGTCGGAATCCTTGGAATGCATACAATTCAAAAACGTCCGATTGCGGTTGGAGACAATGTCGAAATCCGTCCGATGATGTATGTGGCCCTATCTTATGACCACCGTGTTATCGATGGTAAAGATTCAGTTGGCTTCTTGAAAATGGTAAAAGAATTAATTGAAAATCCTGAAGATCTTCTTCTTGGTTCTTAATTCGTAGAAATAGTTACTAATCGACCCGTTACTGTTAGCGGGTCGATTTTTCCTTATTCATTCCACAAGAAAGGCGTGATTGGCTATGACATTCAAAGATTGGACTACTGCACCTGCAATCCGTACTGTTGTTTGTAAACATGCAGAGGCTGAAAAGTATGTAGTTACAAACGTTCTGACACCTGGTAAAGAGTATGAAGTGAAAAATGAAACTGATGAGTTCATTTTCATACTTGATAACTCTGGGAAAGTCGGGGGCTATTACAAAACATATTTTGAATAATATGATGTGAAGTCTCTATGTTGAAATTTATTTACAATACAATAACTAAAAGACCGCTAGCCACTCTATGGCATGCGGCCTTTTTAATAGGAGGACTACCCATGAACGCTCTCGTAGAAAAAGAAAAGCAAATTCGGTCGAAAAAGGCACATGGTCAAGAAGCGATTCGATTAATACAAGAAGGGGGTTATGTATCCCCTAATCCTAATTTATGGGAAGATGTGCTAATTAGTATCGTATTAAAAAAACCTGTTCTATTGAAAGGTCCTTCTGGTTCTGGAAAAACGAAATTAGCGCAGACAATTTCAAGTTATTTCAATCAACCAATGCAAAGTATAAACTGTTCTGTCGATTTAGATGCGGAAGCGCTTCTTGGTTTTAAAACGATTATTAGTAAGGCAGGGGAGACGGTTATAGAATTCGTTGAAGGTCCTGTAGTGCAAGCCATGAAAAAAGGACATATCTTATACATCGATGAAATCAATATGGCTAGGCCAGAAACGTTGCCTATTCTTCATAGTGTCCTTGATCATCGCCGCATGCTGACGAATCCTTTTACTGGTGAAGTGGTTTTTGCACATGAAGATTTTACCGTTATATCCGCTATAAATGAAGGGTATGTAGGAACCTCTCCAATGAACGAGGCCTTGAAAAATCGTTTTGTATCATTTACAGTGCCTTATTTGAGTGGAGCACAATTGGAAGCAGTCATCACAAATTCTCATCCGAATGCATCAAAGAAACTTATCGAGACATTCCTTCATATCAGTAATGATTTAAAAAAACAAGTCATGAATGGACTGCTGTCCGATGAAGCAGCATCAGTTAGAAGTTTGCTGGATGCAATCGGCTTAGCGGAACATATACCCACAAAACGTGCTGTTCAGTACGCTATCGCAGAAAAAATGGATGATGTTATCGAACGCAGACTTGTCATGGAGTTAGTAGATACTTGGGTGAAATGAGGCGATTAGTATGGTGAAAATGAATCGATTCATACAATTCAATGATGAAACTGTTGATGCAAAAACTCTTTTATTATATGAACGGTTAGGGCGTGCATTGGCGGATGCACCCTTTCTTGAGTTAACCGAGAGAAAGTTGCTTGAATTCCGACCTAAAGAGTCAATTATTTCAATGAGCGTATTTTGGCGTCATCGAACAGAAGAAATAATTCATGCTGGAAGACTCTCTGATATATATTTACTGACATTGGGTTATTGGAAGCATTTCAGCGTTAATGCGTGGATTAATTTCAACATAAAAAACACCTCACAACCACTGCGAAATTTCGCCTCAGAACTAGTAATGATGTTGGAAGAGTTTCGATTAAGCGATTTAATTATTAAAGAAAGAGTAGGGACTACAAGCGTTTTTGATGTGAGAAGGGAAGCGTATGTACATTACCATCGTGGTGTTTTGTTATCAAATATACATAAAAACCACTATGCAGATGCTTTGATGAATCAGCTATTTATATGCCTTCATGAAGGCATATTTACGGAGATGACGATTGACTGGAATGAGGAAGTATTACCACACAGTGTCGATTTCATAACGATTCAAACTATTTTACAACAAGCATACGATTCAAGAAGTACCGAAGACAATATTATAATTGTTGAAAGAATTTTACAGATTGTTGTGATGTCTTTTAGCAAAGACTTGATGCATCAGTACTATTCAGCAGGAGACTCCATTACTCTGGATAATACGGTATTCCACTATCATAAAGGGATGGCTGACGCCGAACAGGGGGAGGAGGCTCCAAAAGAAACAATTGAAGAAGTATTCCGTTCTTGGCATCGTGAGAGCGAAAGTGAATCAGGTATTCATCTGGAATTTGAACTAGAACATGGACGCTCCGGGAAAAGTGATGCCAACGATGCTGCAAGTGGAGATGAAAGGGCTGCAATTGAAGAAACTGGATCTGGAAATTCAGAAGGTAATGATGATAACCAATGGACAGATGATACGAGTGATAAAACTGAAAAAAAGGATCACAGAATTAAAGCGGGAAAGATGTTCGGTAAAGAGCATATGAACGTGGTATACGAAGCGAAACGGATAGAAGTAGTGGATGAGGTTGACAATCGTCAAAAGTTGTCCATTTGGCGTGAAAATCAAAGGCCATATGTCCGATCTTTTGTAGTAGAAATAAAAAAACGTATCGATTTGAAAGAAGATTCGAGACGAGAGAGACTTATGAAAGGCCGGCTTTCAACAAAGTTAACGACATTAGTCGTTGATGAAAGACCCAAACCCTTTTACAGGAAAAATGCACCTTCTGTCAATTTGGATGCCGTGTTTGGTCTGCTCGTTGATGGGTCAGCATCCATGCTTGATAAATTGGACGAAACAAAGGGAGCTGTACTATTGTTTCATGACGTACTCCGTCATCTTGGGATAAAACATTTAATTTCATCTTATTATGAGGATGCATACCATGCGACGAAGGAGGTACAGCCAAATGTTTTTGGCCTAATGCACACATTTAATGATAGTTATAATGATAACGGACTTTCCATTTTATCGTTCGATGCGAATGAAGACAATCGCGATGGATTTGCGATTAGATGGATTGCAAAACAGCTGGCAGAAAGACAAGAAAAGCATAAATTTCTGCTTGTTTTCTCGGATGGAGAACCTTCTGCATTTGGCTATGATCGTAATGGAATACTTGATACAGCAGAAGCAGTGATGGAAACTGAAAAAAAAGGTATTTCCGTCATCCATTTATTTCTCTCGACTGAAGAACCCACAGATGATGAAAAGGCTATCTTTTCAATGATGTTTGGTAATAAATCCGCATCTTCCAACTCCGTAGATAGTTTTACTGATCAGACATTACGGATATTGCGAAAACTTCTCTCGATTGTTATTCGAAATACGTAAGTTTTATAGTCAAAGCCTAGGAAGACTGTTTAGCTAGTTTATTTAATGTAAGTCTTAAATTGGTGAAATCTCAAGATAGAAAGGATACACTGTGTGGAAATATAATTTTTCGAGAAAAAAACCGCCTTCAAACTGGGCGGTTTTGTGTTTTGTCATGGACAGCAAGAAGTCGCTGTTTTAGTTCTTCTTCCATACGACCGATTTCTACTTCGGCGGCTTTTCGTTTTGCACGACCATCTGCTTGGATAACAAGCGTCTCTTCAATCGTTTGAATTAAGTTTTCTTGTGTCTTTTTCAATGTATCGATTTCAATAATACCACGTTCGTTTTCTTTTGCAGTTTCAATAGAATTGATTTTCAGCATTTCTGAGTTTTTCAGTAACAAATCGTTTGTTGTTTTGGTAACTAGTTTCTGGGACTCGACTGCTTTCATTTGTCGGTTCAATGTCAATGCAATAGCGATTTGGTTTTTCCACAAGGGAATGGATGTCATAATGGATGATTGGATTTTTTCTGCAAGTGTTTGATTTGTCTGTTGAATCATTCGAATTTGTGGTGCGCTCTGAATCGTTATTTGTCGTGATAATTGCAAATCGTACAATCGTTTTTCCAACCTGTCTAGAAATTGAGCCATGTCATTCACTTCTTGAAATGCCATTTGGTCATTGGATAATTCGGCTTCTTTACGCATTTTCGGAATAATGTCATTAGCAATTTCTTCCTGTTTTAATTCAGCCGCAGCTATAAAAATATTCAATGCTTGAAAATATGTTTTATTTTGATCATATAAATTTTCAAGCATCTGAACATCGTCTAATAGGCCGCGTTTTGAATGTTCAAGTTGGATACCAATCCGGTCAATTTGTGTACTTAGTTTCTGATACTTCGTCATCATTTCTTGTACAGATCGTGTAGCCTTATTAAATAACCTGCTTAAACCGGACTTTTTCTTGTCGGACAAATCGTCTGGATCTATTTCCGAAAGTTTGTTCATCAAGTCTTTTAAAACATCACCGACAGGACCGATGTCTTTACTTTGAACATGATCAAGCATCTGCGATGAGAACTTTGAGAGTTCGCCTTGTGCACTTGCTCCATACGTAATTATTGCCTCGTAATTGCCAACTGGAATTTGTTCAGCAAGCAATTTTGCTTTATCTCTTTCCTCACTTGATAAACGATCAATCAGTTTAAGACTTTTATCAGGCTCTTTATTGTTAGTTTGCATTTCTTGGGGGAGGAGTGGCTCTTTAACATCAAAAGGACTATTTAGTAAATCATCAATGGTTTTTGAAGTGTTATTTTCTGTCATTGTTTGTATCTCCTTTCAGTTCAAGCGGTGTTTTACTATTTTTCATCGAGATATCGACAAAGTCAATCTCCATTTGGAGCTGTTCAATATCAGATGATAATGCGTTCTTCAAGTCTTGCTCTAGTTGTTTGTTAACGTCGCCAAGCGTTTCGCGCGTATTTTGAAGAGCAATGCGAAGATCTTTATCTTTTAGTGGCTGATTGACCAATAAAGCATATTTTGAAGTCAGTTCAACTGCTGAATCAAGATGGGCATAAAAAAACTTTTCTACATAATAGAACTTTCTTGGGTTGGTACGGACAATACCAAGAATCCTTCGGGATAGATTATTCATTTCATGCAGTTGCTTAAATGCTTGGACTGAGCGTACTTGTCCGTATAGACTGTTTAGTTTTCTGACTTTAATTTTAGCACCTGTAATTTGGTCTTTTATATGACTGTATTCAGAACGGGACATCCCGAGTTTTTTTAAATTGGATGAATGTTGAATTTGCTTCAAAGCGAAGTTTCCGCCAAGATAAATTGCTACGAGAAGGCCCGTGGCCACAACAATATGCAAACCTAATCCCATAACGAAAAATAGCCAGGATCCAAAGCTGATCGGTGCAGTGATAAAGTGTCTGGTTAAAAATTGTTGGATTTCTTTCATAATATGTTCAAACCTCCTTTGACCTTATACTTTATACGTTTGAAAACGAATAAAGTTTCATGTCAGTACTTCAATTATACCCGATAAATGCACTGTGTACCTACCATTTGAATTTGCATGTAAAAGCAATTAATTGGACATTAGGTAGGAGTTTGTTAAAATAAAGGACATTCACCTACGAGTTACATAGGGAGGTTTCGAAAAATGTTTGAAGTTATATATATGAAAGCTGATTATGAACCTTGGTGGATGTTTGATGAATGGGAGGAAACAATCCGTTCACGCCATTCATTCGACGATATTGTTTTAGCTGAGGCTCATTTTAAAAAACTGACTAGCGAATTAAGAACAAAGCACAAGAGGGAAGCTATGAAAGAAAATTGCTTTTATGCTTTTTGGTCTGAGGATGAAATAAATTTCTGTGATGGCTGTGATGAAGATCTACAATTATATCACGGAGTTATCTTGATGAAAGACGGGAAGCCCGATGCTTTCTGTTAAGATAAATAGAATTTATAGTACTTGGACTTAAGAAACGTACTTTGATTTAAAGAGGCGTCCTGTGAAGGGACGCCTTTTTTTCAAGCCTATTCTTCGATTGTTGACAAAGTTGAAGTAACAACGACTTCACCATCATCCATATGCATTATAGATTCCCGTTTAACTTCACCATAACCTTCAACAATATATTTTCGGTTGGTATAATCCTCAGTCTTTTCCTCAATGACAATCGCATGTTCGAATTTTTTATACGGTGTATCTATCGTTGTTTCAGTATCAATAATTGTCCATGTATCAAAAGTAGTTCCTTTTTCAAGAGGCTTTTGTAGATAAACACCAATCGGATTCAACTTATCCAATTCTTCCTGGGAAGGGAAATCTTTTATCAATTCAACAGTCATTTCTTCTAAGATACTTATTTTGTCAGCTTCAATTTTATAGATATGTCTAACCAGTGAACCTCCGTTATTTTCATGGATAATAATATAATTTTCGAATGGACGTGTCACTTGAACATCTAGTTCTGCAAATTCATTTCCTTCACCTAGATAATGCGCTTTTGAGCCATCTGGCATAAATAGGTCTGACAGTGGAATTTCACCGTCATTTTCATTTTTACTTTCGTTAACGACATTGTCACCAACTGTACCATGAGTTGATCCGGAATTATCAAGGGCAGTTGGCTCTTTTTTCGAACATCCTGAAAAGACTAAGATCATCACTAACAAAAAGATGGGAAACTTTATTCTACTCATGAAAAACACTCCTTTCTATATGGTTATACCCATTTATGCGGTTATCATACAGAATTGTTTATATTCCAATTAGACAGCCAACACCATTTAGTTAAAAAATTGCCGTTTCCAGTAAAGAGGAAACGGCAATTGCTTATTTCTTTTTATTTTGTTTTTCTTGTAGGTCTTTCCATTCAAGGTACTCTTCGTAGTTCATTAGTTTATCAAAAATCGAACCGTCTTCACGTATTTCAATGATTCGGTTTGCGACAGTTTGAATGAACTTTTGGTCATGTGATGTGAATATCATTGCGCCTTTGAATGCAATCAGGCCGTTGTTAAGCGCTTGAATTGACTCTAGGTCCAAGTGGTTCATAGGTTCATCCAGAAGGAGTACATTTGAACTTGTTAGCATCATTTTTGATAACATACAACGAACTTTTTCTCCACCTGATAAAACGGATGGTTCCTTGTTCACTTCTTCACCAGAAAACAGCATACGTCCAAGGAAACCACGTAGGAATGTTTCGGTTTGGTCATCAGGTGAATATTGTCGTAACCATTCAACAAGTGATTTCTCCGAGCCTCTAAAGTATTCGCTGTTGTCGATGGGTAGGTATGCATGAGTTGTCGTAACGCCCCATTTAACTACACCAGAATCCGGATCAGATTCACCAGCAAGCAGTTGAAGAAGTGCTGTCTTAGCAAGTGGATCTCCAAGAAGAATAACTTTGTCTTCTTTAGAAATAGTAAATGAAGCATCTTTCAGCAACACATTTCCATCTTGAGTTTTACTAACATCCTGAATGCTTAGTACGTCATTCCCAATCTCACGACCTATTTGGAAGTTGATAAACGGATAACGTCTAGATGATGGTTTAATATCATCCAACTCTATTTTTTCTAACGTTTTCTTACGAGAAGTAGCTTGTTTAGATTTCGAAGCATTGGCACTAAAGCGAGCAACAAATGCTTGGAGTTCTTTGATTTTCTCTTCTTTTTTCTTGTTTTGGTCTTGTGACATTCTCAGTGCAAGTTGACTTGACTCGTACCAGAAATCATAGTTACCCGGATAAACCTGGATTTTCGAAAAGTCGACGTCTGCAATTTGCGTACAAACTTTGTTTAAGAAATGACGGTCATGAGATACGACAATAAGCGTGTTTTCAAAATTCATTAGAAACTCTTCAAGCCATTGAATTGCTTTTAAATCCAGTGAGTTTGTAGGCTCATCTAGCAGAAGTACATCAGGTTTACCGAACAATGCCTGTGCAAGTAGAACTTTCACTTTATCGGAACCGTTTAGTTCAGCCATTTTCAATTGATGGAATTCATCAGCGACGCCTAGACCTTGTAATAGAATAGCGGCTTCGGATTCTGCTTCCCAACCGTTTAGGTCGCCAAATTCACCTTCAAGTTCAGCTGCACGCATGCCGTCCTCATCTGAAAAATCTTCTTTTGCATAGATAGCATTTTTCTCCATCATAATGTCATATAAACGTTTGTGACCCATAATAACTGTATCAAGAACGACACTTTCTTCGTATTCGAAGTGATTCTGTTTCAAGAATGCTAGTCGTGCTTCCTTGTCCATAATGACATTTCCTGACTGAGGTTCTAGTTCACCTGACAAGATTTTAAGAAATGTAGATTTTCCCGCACCATTTGCACCAATTAGACCGTAACAATGTCCAGGATTAAACTGTATATTCACATCTTCAAAAAGCTTGCGATCGCCGAATTGAAGACTTACATTACTGACTGCTATCATTCAAAATCCTCCTAAATTCACAATGCTCCTATTATAGCACGAAAGAAAACGCATACGCAACAATGCTAATTCGATATGCTTTCTATAATCGATATATCTGAAATACCTAATATGATATCAACAATTCGGAGCCGCTGATTAATCGTATCAGTTCTGAATTACCACATAACTCAGAAAAATAAATCTCTTAGGAATGCTTCTATATTACAAACAATCATGTTGCTGAATTTAGAAATACTGATTTCGTAGGAGCCCGCAAAGATTGTGTGAAATCAAGGTATATTGTAGCAATACATGCTTTCTAGGTGGTAAGCTAAGGAGTATTCCTCAATTGTTTTTTACTGCACATACTATTACATCATTTACACTTTCATAAGAAATTATGTATTTTGGTTGAAGCGGGTACAAGTCTGTAAATCTGAATTTTGAAGGAGAAATAGAAATGCCGAAACAACTGATAGATAGAAAGAATATTTATATCATTATCGCTATATTTGTTCTTTCCGTTAATATGAGACCAGCAATTACCTCGATTGGTCCCATGCTGGAAACAATTCGTGAGCAATTGATGTTATCGAACGCACAGGTAAGTCTTTTGACGGCAGTTCCAGTCATTTGTATGGGGTTATTTGCCTCATTGGCCCCCATAATGAGCCGTAAGTTCGGTTTAAAACGTACAATTTACTTAATGATAATTATTATTGGGATAATGACTGGATTGCGTGGTTTCGTTTCCGGTTTCCCAGTGCTTATCGTAACAGCGTTTTTTATCGGGATTGCCATCGCTATTATTGGACCACTTCTTTCTGCGATGATAAAACAGTATTTCCCCGAGCGTACTGCATCAGTTATTGGAATCTATTCGTTCGGAATGGGAGTAGGTTCTGCGGCTAGTGCGGGTTTAACTGCAGTATTTTTTGAATCAACTGAGTCTTATCCATTTTCACTAAGTATCTGGTCTATACTTGCTATTGTTGGTATAGCTGTTTGGTACCAGGCAACGAAAACAAGCATGAGCGTTATTCCGTCTAATCCCCAAATTGCCCGGCTGAATTTAAAAACGCTGAAATCTCCGTGGAAAATACGTAAAGCCTGGTTATTTTTACTGTTTTTTGGTTTACAATCATCTGCTTTTTTCTCTATCATTACATGGCTCGCTCCACTCGGAATTTCAAGCGGAATGACATTGTTACAAGCTGGACTGTTACTCTCTATAATGACAACAGTTCAACTTTTTTTAAATATCATTATTCCTTTATTAATGCAAAAATTTCCAGCCCGTAAGTTTTGGCTCTTTCTAATGCTTACTGCAGGTATGATAGCTTTAGGTCTATTATGGACTGGCATACATCCACTGATGTACGCAGGCGCGTTTATAATGGGGATACCGCTTGGAGGATTGTTTCCAGTAGCACTTCTTTTACCGCTTGATGAGACAGACACAGTGGAAGAAACAAACTCGTGGACCGCTATGATGCAAACAGGTGGTTTCATCATGGGTGGATTATTACCTCTTTTGATCGCTATTGTTTATGATGGTACTGCAAACCATAATTACACACTGGTCATCATTTTATCTTTGTATGTATTGATGTTCATTCTGGCATTCAAGATTGGAGATAAAAAAGTATCAAACAAAAAGTAAATAAAACTTATAAAAGTGGACGATGAGCCAGATACTATATCTGATTCATCGTCCACTTTTCCTATGTACATATTTTAATTGTGACATAGTTAGAATTGGAGGAAATAGCTGATTGCATTAAATTTGATACTAAAGTGAAAAGAGCGCGAGTTAAGCGCTCTTATAGCAGAGTGGTTCAATGGGTAATTAAGATTGAAAAAGCTTTATTCTATTAACAGATGAAGCTTGCGCCAATGATTATCAACAGAATGAAAAGCACAACAATCAGAGCGAAAGAGTTACTTTCGCCTCCTTTGTAATCACGTCCCATACCATACACCGCCTTCCTATACGAACATCTATGTAACATATGCATGAGTGCGTAATAGGGAGTGGGGGAATTATCATTTATCTTCCTGAGTAAGTGAATTTCAGGTCAATTTACCCAAATAAACGAATGTTTATTGCTAATCAAACAATAACCGTTAACACCATGGGGCTTCATGGTATAATTGAGATAGATTACTGCAACCAAGTGGCCTCCTGTTCGTCCTAACTTAGATATCATTTTTTGGAGGAATTTACTTATGGAAGATAATTATGAAGGACCTATTCCTAAAAGAAGAAGAAAGAAGAAGCTTCGTATCGGCAGGGTCTTATTTTTAATAGTTACGCTCTGTTTTATAGGAATCGGGCTATATTCGTATATTGAATACAATGCAGGAAAATCGTTGGCTGAAAGCAACGGGATCGACCCAGGTCCTTTCAAGGGCGATGCGGTGGATCCAAAGTATACATCAATTGAAAACTACTTGTTACTTGGTGTAGACGATGATGGAAGTGGTAGATCCCGGACTGACACAATGATGGTCTTGTCATGGGACAAGAGTGAAGGGAAAATGCGAGTCATTTCCTTCATGCGTGATATATATGCGGAAATCCCGGGCTTTAAATCATATAAGCTAAATACCGCTTATTATCTTGGTAAATTACAGACGACAAAAGATACCATTACAGGCATGTTTGGTATACCTATTCACCATTATGCAATTGTCGATTTTGCTAATTTCGAATCAATTGTTGATATCGCATTCCCTCAAGGTGTGGAAATCGATGTCAAAAAAGAAATGTCTGAGAAAATCGGCGTTACACTATTGCCCGGCAAGAAGAATTTAAACGGTAAGGAATTGCTTGGTTATGCTCGTTTTCGCGCAGATGAAGAAGGTGATTTTGGAAGAGTTGCACGTCAACAGGAAGTGATTTCCGCGATGAAAGATGAATTAGTCAGTCCAGGAATGTTAGCCAATGTCCCAAAACTTTCTGGTGCATTGTCCGGATTCATTAATACCGATTTATCATCAAAAGACGAAATTTCAAGAGCAATTTCACTTTTGATGAAGAAGGGTGCGAAAGTCGAAACAATGACTGTGCCTGTGAAAGGCTCGTATTCCTATAATTCCTATTCACATGCAGGGTCCGTCATTGAGCTGGATATCGCTAAAAACAAAGAGGCAATCTCAAAATTCCTCTCAATGCAACTGAATTAGTAGAACAATGTTAACCAGAAAAGGGGATGCTTATGGAGTTGAATGAAGAGAAGTTGTCGACTACAGCCCTAGAAACGAAAAAAAACGATGGAATGACTTCAAAAGTAATTCGGTTTTTCGGAGGACGAAGTACATTATTCGTCCTCGTTTCAATTTTGTTAATTGGTTTAATCATTTTTATCTTCAATCGAATATCGTTCATCTTTTATCCGATAACGGTTTTCTTCTCCACTGTTGTGTTGCCTGTCATTCTTGCTGCAATTGCTTACTATTTATTGAGACCGATTCTGCGTCTGTTAGAAAAAGTGAAAATACCCCGAATTTGGGGAATACTAATCATTTTCATTGGAGTGATTGGTCTAATAACGTTGCTGGTCTTTCTAGTTTTGCCTTTTCTGAAAATACAGTTTCATAATCTTATTGAAGAATTCCCTACATATTTCGGTCAATTATTAGTCAATACGGATGCTTTTTTACGTTCTTCTATCTTTGCTTCTTATTATGAAGGTTTGGATATTAACGTTAATACACTCTTGGATTCCGTACAAGGTAATATAGGCAAGTTCTTCACCGATACAGTTGGCGGAATTGCAAGTGGTGTAACTTCATTCATCTCAGCGCTTACGGGTTTCATCCTTGCGATTGTAACGGTTCCTTTCATCCTATTTTATTTGTTGAAAGATGGAGAAAAGTTACCACAGCTCATTATTAAGATGTTGCCGCCTCGTATGCGCAAAGATGCTAAAGTCATTTTCCATGATGCAGATCACCAAATCAGTTCCTATATTCAAGGACAAATTTTGGTTGCGATTTGTATTGGGGTTATGGTTTCTATAGGCTTTTTAATAATTGGAATGGAGTATGCATTATTGCTAGGGGTTCTGGCGATGTTTACGAGTGTAGTTCCATATCTCGGACCTCTTATCGCGATTATACCTGCCGCCATTATTGCGATTGTCACATCACCATTAATGCTTTTCAAATTAGCTGCTGTATGGACAATTGTTCAACTGATTGACGGGAAGTTTATATCACCTCAAATTATGGGTAAATCATTACGTATCCACCCCATAACGATTATTTTCGTGCTATTGACGGCAGGCTCATTGTTTGGGGTTGCGGGTGTCGTCCTAGGAATTCCGGGTTATGCATTATTAAAAGTCCTTGTAAATCATTTATTTAAATTGTTGAAATTACGGTATAATAAGTATGAAGATAATGAGAATCTGCATTATAATGATATTGCTAATCAAGAATCGGGGGAATAGACTATGGTGAGGCAATTTACGTCAACAATCGAATACGGCGAAATGACTGTTAATACAAATGTTGATGGACCAAATATTGCTTTTGGAGAAACACTATCAGGAACTGTTTATATTGAAGGTGACAACAGTGATGAACTTGTCGATTTTATCGTTATTGAATTGTTAAAGAAAACGGAAACTGAGGAAGTTATCATTGCAAAACAATCGATAGAAATGATGAGTGATATCAAATCAAAAGAAACATGGATGATTTCTTTTGAGATGGTACCTGATGAGCGTTGGGAGACAGAAGCTGAATCCCAGCTGCTCAAATTAAAAACAATCGTACATCTTAAAAATGGGATTGATATTCAAGACGAAGACGAAATTATCTATGCATGACGGTGAACGCACCCTATTAAACTAGGGTGCGTTTTCTTTTTCATTTGGGCAGGTAACTTTTCTTCCTGTATAATTGCGAAAAGGGTTCATAGGGGGAGATTCATAATGGATAAGATCATTCCTGTTTTCCACTCGCTATCAAAAAGCATGCGTAACATTCATAAAACGAGTTGCTCTGCGATTTCTGTTGTTCAAAGTTCAATCCTATATGAGATATCAATACTAAAAAAGCCATCCATGCAGACAGTTGCTGATGCTGTAAGTATGGATATCACAACATTCTCCAGACAAATTGGTACGCTTGAAAAGAAAGAGATGCTCGTTAGAACACCATATACAGGGGACAGAAGAATATATCTACTTTCTTTAACAAGTAAAGGGTGGGGTATGGTAGAAACTATCAATGGTGAAATTTTAAATAAAATGGAAAATGCTCTTTCCTCTATGAACGACTTTGAGCGCGAGACAGTACTTCGTTCTATGCATGTATTGGAAGTTAAACTGCGGGAGTCCTAAACCATTTCACTAATAGAGGCTCCGTTGGCAAAATGGGGATTTCCAACGCTAAGCCTACTATCGCATGAATTTGGAATGGTTTTGTCGATTCGAAAAAAATACAACAAATTCATTTGAAGTTTTACTAACATGGCAATACTAATTTTACAGAACGGAGAGGATATCACTGTGAAGATCAATCAATTAATTGCGAACAATATTAACAAATTAGATGCAGAACTACCAGTAGATAAATCGTTAGGAATTGCTGGTTTATCAGGTTCTGGTAAAACAACTTTTTGCCAAACAATTGGTGAGGAATCTAAGAAGCGTCTCGTTTCCTTATTGCCAAAGGCTGAATATCAGTATTTATTCCCCGATATTATGCAAACAAATTTCAGTGCCATCAAGATGGGAGAAATGCCTCTAGTCCTTTTTCTAGGAAAATCGTCCATATCGTCCAATCCACGTTCAACAATTGGCACACATACTGGCGTGTTTAAAGAGATTCGTGATACGCTTGCTGAAAATTTTAATCTTTCTCCAGAAGTTTTTTCCTTTAATAATGAGCTAGGCTGGTGTCCAGGTTGTAAAGGACGCGGTACTACCAAAAATGTAGAATGTAAAAAGTGTGAGGGTAAACGCTATAATCCAGACGTTTTACAGAAAAGAATAGAATTATTGGGTCAACCATATAGTGTTTCTGACATCAACAATTTAAGCATTGAATCGATTCTTTCCCTTGGAGAGGAATTACATATTGGAGAAGCGAAACAGCATATTCTTAGAAATATTATCAATATGAATATAGGTTACTTAACATTAAACCGCATTATGGGAACATTGTCAGGCGGAGAATTAACACGTCTTTACTTGGCTGAATTCATGGCAACAAGTGAAAACACCGTTATTATTATTGATGAAATCTCCGTGGGTCTTGATCACCAAACCCTATTGAAAATTTTAGAACAGATTAAACAATTAGGGGATAAGAATCAAATATGGCTCATTGATCATTCTGATACGGTACTGGACACAACGGATGAACAATTATATTTTGGACCTGGTAGTGGTAAATACGGAGGGGAAATTGTTGAAGAATCTCCACGTCCAAAACCAATCTCTTCGGAACGAAATCAGGAAATGCCAACAGAATACTATCAGTTTCAGGATTTATACTGTCGTAATATTCAAATGGCTGAAATTCAAATTCCGAGAAATAGACTTGTAACCTTTACGGGTGAGTCGGGATGTGGTAAATCTACTCTTGTCAATGAATGTATGGCCAAGGACTTTCTGAAGCGATATTCAAAAGATAAGCTGGTAATGGTAGGGCAAAATCGAAACCAATCGATTACTAGTCGGTCAACAGTTGCAACTTTTCTAGATATTAAAAGAAAACTCGCAAAGTATAGTGAAGATATTGATGATATTTTTCAGCGCTCGATTGAAGATATTATTGACGAATTGCCATATGAAGATATCGCTCATAAACGCTTGAGTTTATTGGTGAAACTTGGACTCGGTTATTTGACGTTAGAAAGAAAAACACAGTCATTATCGAATGGTGAATTTCAATGTGTCCATTTAGTTTCTGAGCTATTTGCTAACTCAAGGAACCCACATACATTATTTATTTTTGACGAACCTTCAAAAGGGTTATCGCAAAATATATTAAATCAATTCATTGATAGTGTCAGGCTTATTTTGCAGGATGAATCCGTCTCGATAATCATGATTGAACATAATGCTTATATGATGGAAAACTCTGATTTCATCGTTGATTTTGGTGAAAGACAGCTTGCGCCTGTAGAGCACCTTGACGTTGTCAGTCATGATGAATATTATCGTCAACCAAACAGCGCGAATAGAGTTGCACCGGTGCAAATTTCTTCAACCATCCATCAACAACATGGAATTAACCGCTTGAATGAAAATCAAATTGCCTATTTTAAAAATGCAGAAAACGTCTATAAGGGCGGAATCTTAAAAAGTTTATCCTCAATGGCTCGTTTGATATATGGGGAGTACGAATCTGAAACAATTGCACCTGTCATTGCCATTGATCTGGAACGTCACTTGTATAGTCAATATAGTTTTCTCTATGAAATTGGCGGCTTGATCAACCATATTGTGGCGTCGCATTCTACCAATAAAGATACGCGAAGCTTCGATTTCTATTATCAAGACAATCATTGTCCAAGCTGTTCGGGCCGTGGGGTGATAGAAGAATTTGATATAGATGTTGTTATTCAGGACAAAACCGTGCCATTCTGGGAGGGCCAATTGCATCCAGACGTGATGGAGGTATTAAAATATTATCAATATCCAAGACTGGAATTCATTTTTAATGAAATTAAGAATGAGCTTGGTCACGATATGAGTAAAAGCTATAATGAAATGACAGCAGAAGAAAAGCATACTTTTTTATATGGGTATTGGGAAAAGTCATTTTATGACAAAGCAGCTAAGGCACAGAGAACATGGCAAGGATTTAATAATGTAATTGGGATGTATATGTTCATCTCGAAATCCATTATTAAAGAGCATATGAAAGCATCTAAAGAGATGATTTCATGTCCGATTTGCAAAGGTTCCGTGTTAAATCATCACAAACAGCTCAAATTTGGCGACACGGATATTCGTGAAATAATAAAGCAGCCACTTGATCAAGTTTTGAAAACAGTAGGGGAGTTACCGGAACTGGTAAAATTGAAAGCTATTGTAGGCGGCGATATGACTTTGACAGAAGATGTTTCACTGTTAAGTAGGGAAACGCAAGTCGCTTTGAAAATGCTTGAATTAGAATTAGCAAGTTTTGCTGGGTATGAAATGGTACTGCAAAATGTATTGCCATTCTGGGACAGTATTAAAGGAAATATCGAATCCATCAGCAACAATAATCAAGTAACTATTTGTGATTTTGACAATATCAATGAGACGAGAGAAAACATCATTGATAGGTATTTCACTAATGGAAAATACAAAAAACTAACATATGTTTATGAAGCGTTTGGTTACAAAAAACTTATTACCCAAATTAATAAGATAAAGAAAAGTCAGCCTTGCCCATTCTGCAAAGGGAAGAAAGTCATTACTGAAGATAATCTACATGAGGGTGTAAATAAATTAACGATACCTTGTGTGAGCTGTAATGCAAGTGGCATCAATGATGAGGGACTCCAGGAAGTTGTCGAAGGCATAACAGTAGAAACATGGCTAAATGGAAATGTAAATCATATAGTTGATGAAAGCTTATATATTGAGACTGTTGCCGATATTCCAATCTTCAATCGTATTCGTGAGTTAAATAAACAAGATTTGTTGGCGGTTTATCAATGCCTTGACCACAATAATTAAAGTAGAATTATTGTGGCCGAAATTTATTGCAGGTCTAGACTCGAATTAATAGAAGGAAATCCGAAATATATAAAAGTATTATTCAACAATCGGTTGCTTTAATAAAGTAACGGAAAAGCCCATTTTCTCTGTTTTCATTTGCAGAGAAGTTGGGCTTTTTAATTTGGAATTTACTGAGGGTACCCTAAAAGAAGCTTCATTTGTTAATTAATTGCACTTTACAAATTATTGTAAGGGGTTGTAATTGCAAAATACAAGTATTGTTTTTAGAATATTTGCATTATGCAAGTAAGTGGTGATATCAGCTTCCTAATTAAGGATAAAAGGGATGGTGCTTGCATTGTGCAACTAATTATTCATAGAAAAAGCAATAATAAATTTCCCGAATTTCAAGCTGATGTTTCAGGTCGAGAATCTAAATGCTAATGCGAAAGTTGTATTGAAAGTGCATACTATTTGAGTAGCTAATTTAATTCGTATAGGGGTTAATAAACAAATGATAAATGATTTAGCATTTTAAAAGAAGATGTCACCTGCATATGATCCATGGGAAGCCTATGCAATATGCGTTGTGAACATTATGCGGTAGGTTATGTGTGGAGGTGTAAAGACCTAGAAGGGTTTAAGGTATAATTACTTATGTCCAGGCTAGAGGAGATCTCTCATTTGTGGTCCATAAGTATCACAGGTGGCGATCCGATGTTCTCTAGAAAATCGGTAGATCGTTACGTTTTACCATTATTGACGTACACGCATGAACGTGGAGTGCGTACACAGATGAATTCGAACTTAACAATGCCGTTGGACCACTATATGGCGATTGAGTAGGTGCTGAGGCATCTGCTATTTTTTTATTGTGTATCTCTATCTCTAAGAAAGAACCTGACTGTCTGAATTGTGTAGTCCACCTATCAAGTGCAGATGCGGTTAATTCATATTCTTTGACAATATCTTGTCGGCTTTTTCCATTTTCATATAGGGCTACCACCTGTTTTTGAAATCTGTAGATAACGTTCTACTTTTTACGGACATAGTAGATCTCCTCACTTCTTGTGTATTATTCTATTTTCCCTTAATTTAATTGTCCAACTATGTGAAACCTATCCAAAGGTTGAGGAGATTACTGTATATGGTGGAGATAGGTACTCTTAATGTAGATAAGCTAATAAGGAAAGCATTGAGCCTCTAGGGTTTGGTGCTTTTTTGTTTGCTGTAAAGAGACAGATGATGCATAATGGCATCTCACATTGACATAAATTATACCCCCACTCATAATAAAGAGGTATTAATTAGATAGGAGTAGTTTATATGAATAATCAAGTTATCTCTAAATCCAAAATGTCTCCAAAAAATGATCCATGGGAGGCTTATAAAGATATAGAGCAGTATGGTAGATTAACTCTTTCTAGTATAGAATTTACTACCACTTATCTCTGTAATATGAGGTGTAGACATTGTGCAGTAGGACATACTCTAAGCCATAAAGACCCTAAAGCTCTATCTATAGAGTTATTACTGCAAAGATTAGATGAGATTCCTACACTTAGAACACTGAGCCTTACAGGTGGAGAGCCTATGATGTCCTTAAAGTCAGTAGAAAATTATGTACTGCCTCTATTGAAATATGCTCACGAGAGAGGGATATACACTCAAATAAACTCTAATCTGACATTAGAATTAGACAGATATAAGCTCATAGCACCTTACTTAGATGTATTACATATCTCTCATAACTGGACTACAGAGGATGAGTTTATAGATACTGGTTTTGCTATGATGGAAAGAAAGCCTACTAGAGAACAGAGAAAGACATTACTTGACAGGATGATTACTAACTCTAAGGCTTTATCTGAAATGGGAGTATTTGTATCTGCTGAGACAATGCTCAATGGTAGGACAGTACCTCATTTAGAAAAGATACATAAGCAAGTCATAGAAGAAATGGGATGTAAAAGGCATGAGATACATCCTATGTATGAGCCAGGATATGATAGAGGGACTGCCACTAATGAGAGGCAAGATTCTCTACAAGGGATGAACCCAAGTGATTTTGCTTCACAATTAGAAGTGCTCTCGTTGGAGGAAACTAGAAATGCAATTCATGACCTCTTGGATCACCGTAATGAAGACGTCTGGATGTTGTTTGGCACACTACCCTTTTATCCATGTAGTAACAACAAAGAAGATTTGACGCTGTTAAACAGGATTTACAACAGTAAGAATGTGTCCGTTCGTAATGACCCGGATGGCAGATCCCGTTTGAACGTAAATATCTTCACTGGCGAAGTGATTGTAACTGACTTCGGAGACACTCCACCAATGGGCAATATTCAAACCGAAGCACTTCCAATAATGTTAGACCGTTGGCTTGATCGGCCACTTGCAAAGACAATCAGTTGTCATTGTCCCGCTGTGAAATGCTTAGGACCAAATCTTTTGGTAAAAGACGCCTATTACCCTGAGATAGATTTCACGAGAACGGAATCCAATATCTAACTAAGAATACAAATTGTTAGCCTCCTACCTATAATTCCTAAGGTAGGAGGCTTTCTTAAGTTGTCGGAATTACTTCAATGGAATGGTCATATGTTATACTTAATGCCAATGCCGTGCTATTACTCCGAAAAACCTACAATTTAAAAAGACAGGTTCATTTGTCTATGAGAGAAAAGATTAACAATGCTCAAACTTCCCTCTATTTGAGATTGAACGACAAAATAATACCCTAAGATGTATTAGAAAAGAACGAGGACACTACTCACAATCTATCGCAAGTAAGACAGCCCACAGACATTAAGTTTATGGGTGAAGAAGGGACTAATTATTATAAATAATACATATGATATCCAAAATAAATTACCATCCTTACCCATTCCGCAATTGAATGACACGAAAGATAAGCTTCTCGAATGGATTGAGCCCCTAGTAAGCGAAGAGCAATTTCATGAAACGACGAAAGTAATCACTCGATTTTTTGAGGGTAATGGAGAAGCTGAAAAACTGCAAGGAAAGTTATATGAATGGAATAAAAGCATAGAAGGAAGTTGGCTTAAACCATTTTGGAATGCATCCTATTTAAAATATAGAGGTTCTTTGTCAACTGGTATGAACTTTAATGTTTTATTGGATAATAAAAAGTATAGAGAAGACTACACAACGGCGGATTTGATTGGGAAAATTGGTTATTTGATTACTGAGCTCTACCATAGAATTATTGATGGAGAAGTAGGGCCAGTATCGATTAATGAAATCCCCCTAGATATGAGTCAATATAAGAAGTTCTTCCGATCTGTCCGTATTCCTAGATTAAAAATAGACGAATACAAAGTTGCTGAATTTGATAAAAAGAATAATCATGTCGTTATTTTATACAAGAAAAATTTTTATAAAGTAAATGTATCGAATAACGAAGGGGTTATTTATCAAAGTAATGAAATCACAAAGGCAATCGAAAGGGCATTTTCGAATGAGAACGGCGATGGTGAAAATATTGGTATATTTACGACTGCTGAGAGAGACCAGGCTGCAAAGGCATACGAACAACTCATTGTGTCAAATGTAAATGCTGATAACCTTCGGACCATTGCAGATTCGCTTATAGTCATCTCAGTTGATGAAGAAAGTGATGATTCCAAAGAAGCAATCGAAAATATGATGTTAGATGGTACTAACAAATATTTTGATAAGACAATTCAAATTGTCATTACTAAAAATGGAGAGTTAGGATACAGTATTGAACATTCTGCTGTAGACGGGACTACGATATTTGCGGTTATTAGCCATGTAAATGCCGGGCTCTGCAAAGAAGACACCGAAGTTATTTACACCAAAGAGAAGACCGAAGCAGAAAAAATGGAGTGGGAAATTTCAGAGGAACTTCAAGGAACCTTAACGAAGTTTCAAAATGATAACATTCAAACCAGAAAAGAGTTTCATGTAAATTCGGAAACCTTTGAAAAATTTGGTTCAGATGAAATAAAGAAATTGAATATAAGTCCCGATGCCTTTTTCCATATGGCGTTGCAAATTGCGCAATATAGAACCTTCGGTATACTGAGGAGCGTTTATGAACCGGTTGCAGTACGTGTCTTTCATGAGGGAAGGACAGAATGCGCAAGAGCTACAAGTATGGAAAAACTGAAATTGGTGACTGCGCTTGAAGCGGGTGAAAAAAGTAATGAAATCCTATATTCTTTAATGAAAAAAGCGGGTGCAGCCCATTCAAACCGAATCATAGAATGTCGAAAAGGATTAGGTGTTGAAAGGCATATGTTTGGCCTTGAACAAATGTATTATTTAAATGGAGCAAACCTAGGATTAACAGAACTGCCGGAAGTTTTTAACGACATAGGTTATTTGACGATGAGGCATGATTTTATTTCAACAAGTGGCATGGCATACGACAATGTTAAATATCGGATTTTTGGACCAGTCGTTGAGAGAGGATATGGATTAGCCTATATTTTATTAGCCAAAACCATTTCCATCAACATCTCATGTAATTCTTCGGAAAAAGAAAGTGCAAAGATGCTAACCGATAATTTAGTAGTAGCATTAAATGAATTAAGACATATTGCGCAAAATGGTGTGGATCATGAAGAAACAAATGCAGATTAATTAACCTTTCAAACCAGAATAACGCCAATCCAGATGTCCGGATTGGCGTTATTTTTATACCGTTAATCTTCCCACATAAAGGTATTACATTTATCATTTTGTGGCTGTTGATTAGGAAAGCCCAGCTACTTCCGAAGACTTAGACAGGTTTACGTCAAAAGTCTATTCAATAAACTGTTCATTCGACTATACTTGATAACATGAGTTGAATAATTGAAAAATACAGAAGGAGGGGAAAAATGGTTGATTATGCGATGGAGGTTCAAGAGGAAATTGATTTTTGGAAGCAAAAAATGACTCGAAGGTCAGGTTTTATTAGTCGTACATCCAAGACCGCACAGAACAAGATAAATGGTTTGATTCCGGAGAAGTTTCATACAGTAATGACAGAGAGTATTAAAAACATGGTAAAAGCAACGCTCTTCGGTTCAAATATGACGACGAAAAAACCACAAACAACCGTATTAAGTTTATTTGAACGCGATAAGTTATTTAAGGAAAAACTCTCGATTTTTAGAAAAACGGCTGTTATTGAAGGAGCCGGAACAGGGGCGGGCGGCATTATGCTTGGACTTGTTGACTTTCCACTTCTATTATCAATTAAAATGAAGTTTTTGTTTGAAGCTGCTAGCGTTTACGGTTTTGACACGGATAATTACGAAGAGCGTTTGTTTCTCTTGCATGTCTTCCAACTCGCTTTTTCAAGTGAAGAAAAACGGAGAGAAACCTTGATTATCATAGAAAATTGGGAGGTTGAGAAACACCTAATTGCGGACATGGACTGGAAGGACTTTCAACAAGAGTATCGGGATCACATCGATTTAGTGAAGATGTTTCAATTAATCCCTGGCTTCGGGGCAATTGTCGGTGCGTTCGCTAACTATAATCTACTTGACCAACTTGGGGAAACGGCAATGAATTCATATCGGATACGCTTATTATAATCCTTTTGAAAGGTGGGGTAATAGTAGATGTTTTTCAAAAATAAATTGTTCATCGTTTTAGTGCTCGTGTTACTTATTATAGGTGGGATATCGTTGGTGATTACATTAGGAGATTCAACAGGAAATAATGCCCGAAAAATAGTAGTGGATGATTCCTCGTTCACGAATATTGAAATTACGGCCGGCAACGCATCGGTGGAAATCGTACCGACCAATGATTCGGCAACAACAGTAGAATATATAGGTGAAACAAAGAAAAAATCGAAATATGTATTCAAGGCGGATATAAACGGAGACACACTGTCTATTCAATTTAAAGAAAAGCGACGAAGTTTCTTTAGCTTCGGATTTTTTAACAACGACTTAAAGTTGTTAGTAGAAGTACCGCAAAAACAATATAACAAAATCCAAGCGGAAAGCGATAACGGACGGATCAATGTGGAAAATATCCAAGCGGAAGAAATAGTGTTGGAAACAGATAACGGCACGATAGAACTAATAAACGTAGAGACTTCTACAACCGATGTTGAAACGGATAACGGTAAAATTCTCCTTGAATCGGTCGAGGGCAAGATTCAAGGGCAAACAGACAACGGAAGAATTATACTTGTCACTGACGATTTGGATTGTTCGATTGAGTTGACGACAGATAACGGCAGAATCGAAATTCAATCCGAGAAAGAACCGACGAATGCTACGATTGATGTGAAAACGGATAACGGAAGAATCGATGTTTTTGGATATGATAACAAACATACTAAGTTTGGTAAGGGTGAAAATTTGATTATATTAAGAACGGATAATGGGGGAGTAACTGTTACGAAATGATAGGAGACATTCTATCATTTCGTTTTTTCTATTATTTAGCGTTTTTGATAATCATCTTTTGTATCAACATCGAATACAAGCCTCTTATCAATGCAAGGCAATAGTTTTCCTTTTCGAAGAAAATCCCCATGTAATATCGCTTTCGCTCCTTTGTCCCCACGTTGTGTTAAAAGGTCATTGTAAATAACTGACGAGAAAAGAACAGGCGGCGTTATTGATTGTTCAAATGCGGTGGCGACGAACCTGCATGTCGGGTTGTTCTTCATACACGTAATCATTTCTTTAATCATTTGGACGGTAATGAAGGGTTGGTCCGCCAGCATGATGAGGGCGGCATCCGCGTGATTAGCTTGGGCCAGTTGAATCCCACATCTCAATGATTCAGATTGGCCTTCATGAGCCGTGGAACATTGTATAATTGTACATCTAGGATCCGACTTCATTTCTGCGGGCAACCAATTTGCATCATCCGTGTCTTTTGTAATGACATAGATTTCATCGAGCGGCGACTTCAAAGCTGATTCAAGCCCCAAGCTACCTACTGTCATTGTCCCGACAGGCAGAGCCAATTTATCGCTTCCCATACGGCTGCTGCTTCCAGCTGCAAGGTAAATGCCTACAATCTTCATACCTTTTCCCTCCATCTCACTGCGATCATTTCCACTACCAAGTAAGTGTAAATCCAGTTTCAATCATCTGTTTGATTAGCCACATACTCTCACTTAATTTCCTTTTATCAACTATCGCCATCTAGTCAACCTTCTATTCGTTAGTGACATTCCCGCAAAAACAGTTGTTCAACGATTGAATGAGATGAAGAGGTTGCGTCAACACAGCTCCTTACACCTGATTCGACATCTGTGACGCTGATGCTGCCTTAGTGGAAGGTTTGCTTGCGCCAACTAGAAGTGTCTTGCCAAATCGTTTGTATGACCTGTTGCATCGTTTAAAGCGGTACTGAATGCTGTAAATTGTTCAGTCAGTGTAATAGCGGCATTTAAGCATAAAAAATAACCCATCCATGAGTTATCGGCTCAGATGGGTCATCCCGTCATTGTTCTGACAACTACTTTAGCTATTCAGCACTAGCTTCTTTTCCTAATTGTAAAGTTGTCTTCCAGTAGTAACCAGTTTTGCGGAAATGGATAACCAAGAACCCAGTAACTAATCCCGCGTAAATTATAGTCTTTAACCATATCAAACTTAGCTTGTGCACTGCGGGCATCTTCGAACCAGACTTCGTGAATACGCCCCTCCGCATCAGTGTATCGGTAAAAAGGGGACTGAGCTATCAAGTCATATTGAATGGACGCTCCATACTGTAGTGCTCGGCGAATGGCTTCCTGTTGACTGAAGGTTTCTGCCTCTTGTCCTTCCTCGTAGGGAAGTAGCCAGTCTCGTGCGTAGATTTGAAAACCAAATAAAATTTTATTTCTTGGTATCACGGTAACGGCGTAATCCAGCACTTTTTTTATTTCGTTCAAGGGTGAAATAGCTTGTGGCGGACCTAATCGATAACCCCATTCATAAGTCATCAACACAGTGAAATCAACAATTCTTCCGTGTGCTGCATAATCATGTGCTTCATATAATAATCCTTTCTGTTCACCACTAATTTTCGGGGCAAGGGCCGTTGAGACGGAATAGCCTTCGGGATGCAAGCGATCAACCGCCCGCTGCAAAAACTGGTTATATAACTCACGGTCTGCCGGAAACACATTTTCAAAATCAATGTTTAAACCTTGATACCCTTTTTCTTTCATGACGTTTAAAATATTGGTTAATAAAACATCTTGGATATCAGTACTTACTAGGACTGTATGTGCAAGAGCAGATCCGGCAGCCGTGGCACTGAAATTCGTGATAACTATCACAGGAACGATTTTCTCGGCAGCGGCGGATCGAAGCATTTCAGTATCGTCAATTGAATTTAGTCCGCCATCTTCACGTATCGTGTAGACAAAAGGCATCCAGTACGATAAATACCGACCAACTTCTTGAATTTCCCTCGCTCCGGTTTCTCCAGTATTGATGGTATAAGCATTTACGTCTATAACTGGTTTATGGACGGGAATGGTTATACGTGTACTCGATAAAATCATATTCGGGTTTTGTATTTGATTCGCTTGTACGATATCTTCTACAGTTGTACCGTAGCGATGTGCAATTTCGGATAAGTTCTGACCAGGCTCAACTGTATGTGTACGTGATGCTGTGGGAATGACAAGGGCTAGACCGCTTACTAATTTACTTGGATTCTCCAATTTGTTAGCCGTTACAATTTGGCTTACTGTGACGCCGTACCGCTGGGCGATTAACCATAACGTTTCCCCTGGGCGTACCACATGGATTTGCATATAGCTCACTCCTTAGCATTCATATCTTACATGTTATTCAAAATGACAAGGAGATATAATCATTTAAATGATTAACATCTATACATTTCTAGTAGTAAATTAATTAGCATAATTGGAAATTCGAGAGTTTTCTGCAAAGTTCGACTTGACTAAACATATTATATTAATTAAAGTAATGTAATAATTGTAACAGTTTACTATAATGTGTGTTTTTAGTCAGCACAGAAAAAGGAGATTTTTGAGATGTTGTCGTTTTTGGGATTTTGTATGATTACTACCTTTCTTATCTTAGTTATTACTAAGCGTCTGTCAGTAGTTGTAGCTTTCATTTTTGTAGCTGTAGCTTTTGCCGTAATCGGTGGATTTTACGCTGACATGGGTGAAATGATGATGGCGGGTATTATTAAAGTTACACCTACCGCGGTCATGATTGTTTTTGCTATTCTATATTTTGGATTGATGATTGATGTTGGTTTGTTTGACCCTATGATTAACCGGATTCTACGTTTAGTAAAAGGTGACCCATTAAAAGTCGTTTTAGCCACTGCTATTATTACAATAGTAGTCGGTTTGGATGGAGATGGTTCTTCAACATTTATGGTTACTGTTTCGGCAATGTTACCGCTATACAAGAGGTTAGGCATGAATCGTCTAATATTAGCATGTGTGGTCGGTTTAGGAGCAGGTGTAATGAACATCATTCCATGGGGAGGTCCTTTAGTTAGAGCTGCGGCTAGTCTTCAAGTGGAGGTTTCTGATTTGTTTATACCACTGATTCCCGTTATGATTTCAGGGATTTTGTGGACACTGTTTTCTGCCTATTTACTTGGTAGAAAAGAGAGGGAGAGATTAGGAGTTATTAAATTAGATGATTCTTTTAACGCTATTCCAGAGCTAGCGGCTACATCTATAGTAAATAAAGGAGTCACTAAAATATATTGGTTTAACTTACTTTTGACGATTGTTCTTATGGTTCTACTCGTAATGGATGTATTGCCAATCGCAATTTTATTCGCTGTGGCATTTGCAATCGCATTATTTGTTAACTTCCCTAGTGCCCAAAAGCAACAAGAACAGATTTTAAGCCATGCAAATAGCTTTGTCATGATTAGCACGATGGTTTTTGCAGCTGGTATTTTTACAGGTGTATTTACAGGAACACACATGATGGATGAGATGGCGGCGACATTGGTTTCCGTTATTCCTGACTGGCTCGGATCACATATGCCTATTTTAGTTGCACTTACCAGTATCCCTATGGGGTTTGTCTTTTCACCTGACGCCTATTACTTTGGAATTCTTCCCATCCTTAGTGAAACCGCGGCTGGATTTGGCATAGATCCTGTTGAAATCGGACGAGCTGCCTTATTAGGCCATTCAACAGCAGGATTCCCATTATCTCCTTTAGTTCCTGCTACGTTCATTCTTATTGGTTTGGTAGGGGTCGGATTTGGAGAACATCAAAAGTTCCTGTTTAAATGGGCTTTTGGAACAACCATAATTATGACCATTACGGCGGTTTTAACAGGAGCCATTTCATTATAAATTGTGGATATGGATTGAGGTAGTTAATGAAAACAAATGGTACATCACTTCTTACAGGTGGTGTACTATTTTTTGTAGGCAGACTAGAAAACTTTCAAGTCTTGTATAATTAAAATGATAAATATAATCCGTATTCATATTGGAAAGTAGAAGGGAATTGAAAGTTAAAATGATAAAAGCAGTACTCTTTGACTTGGATGGTACTTTATTAAATCGTGATGCATCTGTAGAAAAGTTCATAAATGCACAATACGAACGTTTATATGAGTGGGTCGGACATATTCAAAAAGAGAAGTATGTTTTAAGGTTTATTGAGTTAGATCGAAGGGGATACGTTTGGAAAGATAAAGTTTATCAACAAATGGTTGCGGAATTTAATATAACGGGGCTAACCTGGGGACAACTCCTACAAGACTATGTGAATCATTTTAAAGAGTATTGCGTTCCATTTCCTAACCTCCATGAAATGTTAGCCTCTCTTGCAAATCAATCGATTGTCATGGGGATTATTAGTAATGGGAAAGAGCAATTCCAGATGGATAATATAATGGCCCTGGGTATTGAAAAGTATTTTAAGACAATTTTAATATCCGAAAAAGAAGGCATAAAAAAACCAGATCTTCGAATATTCAAGAAAGCGCTAGAGCAACTTTCTGTTTCTCCAAACGAATGTATTTTTGTCGGGGATCATCCGGAAAATGATGTGAAAGCATCAAAAGATTTAGGAATGCTAGGGGTTTGGAAGAAGGATTCAGAGTGGGAAGATGTTGATGCAGACTTCATCGTCAATGATTTAATGGAAATAAATCTGCTGGTAGAAAATTATGCCCATTAATGACGGACTAAGGCAATTAACGGACTTCCTCGTTGTGAAAGCGAATTGCTAAGAATAGATTTTGAGAAAGAATTTAGTGAAATACCCATGCCATTTTCCGAGACCAACATTAGATAAAGAGAAAGAAGATTTTTCACTCTGGGGGTGGATGGTCATGGCGAAAAGAAACCGAGGAAAAGCATTAAAAAAGCTCCCTTCAAAAGGAAGAGGAGACTGTCCGTTGTGTGACCGAAATCGCATTAAGTTATTGTACAATCATAAAACAGAAGCAAAAGAACTCATTAAGGTTTGTAAAAACTGCAGAGATAGATAATTCAACAAATTGTTCAGCGATTTTTCAATACAATGAGAGACTTCCTTTACAATAAGGGAAGTCTTTTTTAATGAAATCAAGTATTTAATCTGAATAAGCATAGCATACAATTTTATCATGCCTTTTTGAAACGTATGGTATATTTATGAAAAAGGAGTTGCGGTGATGAATGATTTAACGATTAAGAAACTTCAATTACGTGATGAAATTTTGGAAGCATATCCGATTATGAAACAATTACGAACACATTTGGATGAAGTTACCTACTTGGAATTGGTTCTTGAAGCACAAGAAAAAGACCACTACCAACTGGTTGCATTACATATTGAAGGAGAAATCGTAGCAGTAATTGGTTTCAAACCAATGATTACACTCTATTATGGCAGATTTGTATGGGTTTGTGACTTGATAACGGACACAACTAAGCGTTCAAGCGGCCACGGAGAAAAACTGCTTACCTATGTCCATGAATGGGCAAAGGGAAATGGCTATGAAAGTGTCGCGTTATCATCAGGCTTGCAGCGTATGGATGCACATCGTTTTTATGAAGAGAAGATGGATTATGACAAGGTGAGTTATGTATTTAAAAAGTCGCTCTGATAAATATGAATAATTGAAAATAAATCAACTTACTCTGATAAATGTGGATGAGTTATTTCATTATGAAATACGCGTTATTCCAAGAACGCATGTATGGTATAATACAAGAGTAATAGAATAGGTGACTCAAGGGTGGTCGGCTCACTCCCGCACGAAAGGGGGTGGTGCCAATGTCAGTATTCGAATCGTTAATGTTTGCAATTACTTTTGCAACATTTGTCGTAATGATACTTGCATTTAACCATAAAAAATAACCCATCCTTGAGTTAGAGGCTCGTAGGGTTGGGTTAATTCCACTCTGTAGGTGCTGATCCCCTTGGTGGGAACCTTCTATTGCATTGATTGATCGATGCGACAACATCGATCAATCTTTTTTATTGTAATCAATCTATATCCTCATTATACGTTTGAACTTCAACCCTGACAACTAATTTGTTGTTTATTGGTGTATGTGCATGGCTTAAAGTGAGTAAGGGAGCTACACCACGGCAGGACGGTGACTTCTATTAAAAGGACTAATGCGTTATCATTAATACCAACATGAGAGGCGTGTGTTTCCAAATTGACTGAACCAATCAACCAAAGAAAATCAGAGCATATTCAAATCACTTTGAATGAGAATGTAACGGGTGACACTGTCACAACCGGCTTCGAAAAGGTGAAATTCATACATAATGCATTACCCGAAATCAATTTCAGTGAAATATCCATTGGTACGAAGTTTTTAGGACATGACTGCAAAACACCATTCTTAATCAGTTCAATGACTGGCGGGGCCGCATTTGCCGAAACAATCAATCAAAACCTCGCGGAAGCAGCGGAAGAAAGAGGTTGGGGATTGGCTTTAGGTTCGACACGCGCACTGATTGAAAGTGCGGAACATCGAGCTTCTTTTCAGGTACGTAAATTTGCTCCAAGCATTCCAATAATTGCTAATTTAGGAGCTGTTCAATTGAACTACGGTTTTGGCGTAGATGAATGTCTCCGTATCATTGATATAACAGGGGCAAATGCACTTGTCCTTCATTTAAATAGTATTCAGGAAGTGATTCAACCAGAAGGGAATACGAATTTCAAACATCTATTAGAGAAAATAGAAAGATTATGCGGTGAGTTGGATGTTCCGATCGGCGTGAAGGAAGTCGGGTGGGGCATCGATCATGCCACAGCTAAAAAATTATGTGATGTAGGTGTTTCCTTTATAGATGTGGCAGGAGCTGGAGGTACGTCATGGAGTCAAGTTGAAAAGTTCCGTTCAACATCTCCTGTGAAAAAATTAGCCGCTGAGGCGTTCAGTGACTGGGGAATCCCGACAGTTGAATGTATCACTTCAGTAAGGGGCATTATTGGAAAGCAACCGATAATCGCTAGTGGCGGAATACACACTGGTGTGGAAGGGGCAAAAGCCATTGCGATTGGAGCGGATATCGTTGGTTTCGGCAGATCAATTCTAAAAGAGGCAACTTCGTCTGCAGAGGAAGTACTGGTCGCGATGGAAACAAGAGAATTGGAACTTCGAATGGCGATGTTCGGCATAGGAGTGGCTTCACTCAGCGAGTTAAAAAAGACAAATCGGGTCAATTATCAAGTATTTTAACGTTAATATATTTAAATAAAACCCACACCCAGCTTAAATAAAGCAGGGTGTGGGTTTTGATTTATCAAGTTTTTTAGTAAGTCGGCTATTAATTTAATTTATCAGACAGAATCCCGAACGTGTCCCATTTTTATTTACCATAACCAAAGTCTATAACTGTAAAACAGCACTTTTCCTATAACTTTTAATTGCAATTCCCCAATTAGTTTTAAAGTCTATTATTTTGATTAGCGGAATTTCTGTGAGTTTTAGTAAAATTGCTAACCATGTATATATTCCGTTTACAATGAACCTCGCTAGTGCATATATAAACATATAGCTCGCAACTAGTTTACTCTAATATTATTATGTATTCCCGAACAAGTATTCAAGTGAGTGTCAAGACACAGTTTACATAATGGAAGGAATAGGGGGAAGGTGGTACATATTGCAACGCATATATACCTTGATATATGAACTAGCGAGGTGTATGATTATTAAAAATATTAGGAGTGTTCAGTATGAAGATACCTTCGTTTCAACAAGCAGTCGGTTTTAGCGTTGGAGATACTCTATCTATGTTTTTATTAAGGAGTCTCTTTAATCGGAAAAATTATTCAAGAGCTCTCTATGAACAATTTAACTTGGATTTCCCAGGACGTTCAGTTTCATATGAGTACGTTGCACGTACTGCTAACACGTTAGAGAGAAACGGCTTTCTTCGATCTCAAACAGAAGGTCGTAAAAAGTTCTTTCAAATTACTGACAAAGGAAAAGAACGTCTTCAAGAATACAAAACAATTTATGCGCATAGGTTTAGGGAAGTATCTATTGTTATAGATCGATTCTATTATTTTCTAACCAAAAATGGCCAGCCACCGCAAATAGAAGTTGAGCCATTACACGAAGACTTTAGACCTTTTATATCAAAGCTGTTATCCGTCAAAGATGTTGTTCGATTTATGACACTACGATTTAGCTTAGATCGAAATTTTTTTTATATGGCTGAGGTTCAGGAGCAATTGAATAGTTTGTTTGGCTGGTCTCCATCTAATGGCTATTTATACGATATTGCACGCGAAATGGAAGAAACAAATTTGTTGGTTGGATTTTGGCCCGATGAAAGAAGAACTGTTCGCAAATTATATAAAACGGAGGAGAGTGAGCAATTCCTCATGATTGTAGCGGCTTCATTGACTGAACGAATCACTCAAGTTCGTAAATATCTACACTATATTATTAAAATGGTTTGAATTTCGCATTCATTTACGTGCAGCGTCTTTGTCATTAAAACATTAAAAATCCATGCTTGAGCTATTAAATCAAGCATGGATTTTATTTATCCCGGTGCCGATCCCTTGTAGGGGACTAGCTATAATATTACCTACTCAAATCATGTGTTTGAACACTAATTATAATATTGCTTGCATTGATGAATATCAGTATTCACTAGGTTAGGAGCAAATGGATTGGCAAACGTATTTCAATTATTATTGTAGGCACTTTATAAGTGTGCTACACAAATAGGTTCACCAGTTCCTTTCACAAATACTTCAAACGAACCTCTCACTGTATCAATGATTTTTTAAGTCCACATATAACTTTTCCTCCTAATTTCCAATTGATGATGTATAATTGAATAAACAGATTATAATAAAGGCACTGAAGCTATTATAAGTTAACAAAATCTTTGATATACAACACTGTAGTTTGATAGCAGAAAAAATAACGATTGGAAATAAACACTAGGGACATATTGGAATAACTTGAGATGCATAAAAGGAGTTCTATTTCACAATATATGTAATATTGTTAGGTATTATTGTTTTTCAATAGATAATTTTATTGCAGTGAAAAAACAATAATTTGAGTAGTGAGCTTCTTGATTGACATTTCACCTTTACGATCACTTAATTTCAGATTACGCTGTATCTTCGGAAAACATAGTGTTATACTCTTAATTACAGTAATGGATAAGTGTAACAATTGTTAACTGAAAGGGGGTGATTAAATAAGTTCTATAACGACGTCAGAGGTTTACACAGCATGAATAAAACCTAAAATCCTGTCCCGATTATAAGGCATTTATGGACATATCGGGATGAACATGCATCGTTGAAATTTGCGAATGAGGTACAAAAAAAAGATTGTTTTCAATTGCTTACTTTGTAGTGAGAAGAAAAAAGTTATCCATTTTCAAGCTGGATAACCAATCTATCTGATTAAAACAAAAGATTTATCAATTCCAATCTAAGCCTTTTATTTATGTTGCAAATCCTCTCTAGTGTAAGAGTTGGGTGTGTCTGTGAGATAGAATCATCACCTTTTGTTAATGCAAATTATTAAAAGAAAAATATTGAGCTTGCTTATGGTCTTGCTTAAATAATTGGGAGGCAGTATATATGTGGATTATTACCCTATACGCAGAAGTTAGAATTAAAATGTTTGAATTCGACACGGAAAAAGAAGCAAAAGAAGTTTATAAGAATATGAAAGGTAACAAATATCTTTCGTATTATGTTTGAGAACTTTCTTTGTTTACCGTAGATGGATAAGAGCTTGAGCTTTTTATTTATAGTCGAATTTCATTTTGCTCGAAATAATTTGAATTAGTTTCTTCTTAACGCTTTTGCGTAGATTTATTATGTAGGGTAAACACCCAAAGAGTGGACTATCCACTGTGAAGGTAAACTAGCAACTTATTATATCTTCAGAAAATAGTTCCTACTTAAACGATTCATATATATAAAAACCTCCTATATAAATTGGTTTATCAAGTATTTTTCTTAGTACATCACTGTTCCTAGTGATGTACTTTTTTGTATTAATAATTGTGATTTTGTGTAGACTATTTAGGATTCAGAAGGGGAGCTCAGCATTCTAAAAAAGCTTCTTAAATGGCTTTTATCAAAAGAAATAGCGCAAAGGTACAAAAAACGCCACTTAAGCAGCAACAATCCGTTTTCGACTTTATGTTGTATCGGCAATGGATGCAGTTGGAATATGGATCGATTGTTGTTCAGAATGTTATAGCATAGATGAATTTGAACGAGAAACCATTTGCGAAATAACTGTATATGAATTGAGGATAGCTTGATCAACCGGAAATGAAGGCAAAGTAAAAAGGTTGATCAAAATTATTCTCGCCATGAACATTCGTGAATTAGTTAGTTATTTGTCTTCTTACAAAAAAGAGGGCTAAGAACAGACCTCTTTTCATTTAAAAATATTTTAGTTTACATAATATAAATTATCGGAAGTTGCGTATCATTATGTAAGTATACTTGAATCAGTGAGATAAAACGAAAAATAGTGTATTATTTATTAATATTAGCGTTTCTTGTAAATGATGAAAAACCTCTAAAAATATAGATATATTGATTTGTGTATTAATAATTCCAGTAATACTTACAATCGTGTTTGATCCTATAAAATGATTAGCTCTGTTGTTCACTTATTCAAATACAATAAATTAATAACCTCGTGTCCGGTTTTAGCTTTTAGCAATAAAGCCATTCTTCAACTAAAATTTGTAATGACCTTATTTCCACTTTTTTAAGCAATTGAATTACGACCATCTTGACCTTAGGTTGTTTCTAATCCGAATTCAGACATATATAAAGTTATTTCATCTAAATCGGCTTCATTGTATTACTAACCTCTATATAAAACAGAAAAAAACCGCAAAAAGTTAGTTACATACTTTTTGCGGTTTTTTGGGGCTGTTCTAATATGATATTTCTTTTTTTCATCTGGATAAAGAATATTCCCGTCAAACTTAAGCTAATAACTCCGAAAACAATCACCATTGACTGCAATCCAATAATATCTAGGAACGCGCCCGCTGTCAGTAAAACTACCTGGAACATAACCCGTTCCAACATATTACGGAATGAGAAAAATCGACCATGGTACTCTTTTGGCATTTGTTTTTGAAAAATGACCATTGCTGTTGGGAAAAAACAACCTAGAGCGAATCCTAGTACTGCAAAAGCACTTAATACAATAACCAAGCTCTCTGTAAAATAAAGCATGAATTCCGCTACCGCTACCAAGGATGCGAAGGAAAATAGGATTGTCGTCGTTCGCCATTTGTTCGATATGTATTTAACAGCAACCGTTCCGACCATGAATGCTATACCTTCAAATGTATAAATTAGTCCTTTAATAGATGAAGATTCCTGTATTTCACTAATGTTAATAACGATTAAATTAAATGATCCGAGAAAAAGCAATGGAATCAACGTCATTATGAGCGTCATTCCAACCGCGGGGTATGCTTTCAACACAGGAAATACTTCCATGAATCCACCTTTGTTCCCCATCGATTTAACCTCGGCCTCTGTTCCCTTCCCTTCATCGATCCGAAGCATCATAGTGAATAATAGAAGCCCTCCATAGGCTATCATCGATATCCAATAAAGCGATGCGAGTGACCAATAGACAAGCATTAAACCCGCTAAAGCGGTTCCAAGAACTCGAGAAATCGTTGCAACGTTCATATGCCAGCCATTCATAGAGAGTAAATCATCATCTTTAACAACAAGTGGAATGGTCGCCTGCAGTGCAGGAAAGTAGAAAGTAGCAGATAGTTGAATACTAATCATGAATGCAACCATCCACCAAACAGATCCAGTTGAAATCGCGATGAGCATAAAGATTACACTGAGTAAACGGCCTGCTCCTGATATGAGAAGTACAGTTTTTTTCCTCGACTGGTCAATAACTTTACCAGCAAGTGGTCCTGCAATAATTCCAGCGAGTAGACCAATCGACATAATTAAGGCTTTAACAAAATCAGAAGGAATTTTTTCTTGCATAAACTCAAGATTACCGATAATCCCCGTCCATAATCCTAAACCAGCAATCATTTCTCCTGTTAAAATAATCCAAATATTTCGATTTTTCCACATACACTATCCCCGTTCTCCTATTGATAGTCAATCAGACTTTTATTTCGCTTATCGAATATTTTACGTTAGGGCAAATTAAAAGTCATGGGGAAAAACTCCCATGACTTGTAAAGTATTTTATTCGATTTCAGCTTTAGGGTCTTTATAAATAATTGTGATGCTTCCTTCTTTTTTCTCATCTACTATGCTACTACCATTTGAATAACGGTCGACAGGTCGCAATGATCCCGCTACGATAGGAATTTTACTACCCTTTTCCGTTGTCAAAACAATAATCTCATCATTTTTCACCAATAAGGCCCCGATAACCCGGTATGGATTTGACTTTAGCTCTTTAAGAACAACAACACCACGTTGTGCCCTTGAAGCACTTTCAAGCTCTTTCAAGCCCATTCTTTTCACACTACCGCGCTGTGTTGCAACTAAAACAGAAGATCCGTCATCTTGATTGATTTCCATTGCAACAAGCTTATCAGCCTCTTTAAGGTTAATGCCACGCACGCCGGCAGTCCTTATGCCTGTTACGGATAACTCAGTAAGAGGAAAACGAAGAGCGTATGCCTGTTCTGTGAATAGAATGACATCCTCGTCTCCTTTGACAAGTCTGGCATCAATCATTACATCATCTTTTTTAATCCCCATCGCTTTAAATGTTCGGGAATAGCGTTGGACTTTGAAATCGACAAGTTTTGATTGTTTGATTAACCCATTTTGAGATGCTGTTACAATTAACGCTTCTTGATCGAAACTCTCAAGGCCAATTGCCGCAACAATCGTTTCATTCTGCCCAAGTGGAATGATACTTGAGATATGTTGCCCAAGATCTTTCCATTTAATATCCGGCAGCTCATAAACGGGCTGATATAGATAGTTCCCAGCTGATGTGAACAGCAAAAGATGATGTTGCGTGTTCATTGGCGCTTCTAATAGCGTGTAATCAGATTCTTTCATCTCGTGTCCCGAGCCGTTTGAAGCGCTATGAGAACGAACGCTCGTGCGTTTTATATAGCCGTCTTTCGAAACCGACACAATCACTTCTTCGCTTGGTACAAGAATATCTAAATCGACTTTAATTTCTTCGATTTTTTCCTCAATTACAGAACGTCGCGGTTCAGCAAACTTTTTCCGGATTTCAAGAAGTTCTTTTTTAATGACAGCAGATAGCTTTTTATCACTTTTTAAAATTGCATCGAGCTTATCGATAAGTTTCCGAAGTTCGGTATCTTCTTGCTGCAACTCAGTAATATCAGTATTCGTTAGTTTGTAAAGCTGTAGCGATACAATTGCTTCAGCTTGTACTTCAGAGAATTCGAATTTCGAAATAATATTGTTTTTTGCATCGCGTTTATCTTTAGATGCACGTATCGCTATAATCACTTCATCCAAAATTGATAGAGCTTTCATAAGCCCTTCTACGATATGTAGGCGGTCTTGTGCACGTCCTATGTCAAATCGTGATCTACGTGTAACAACTTCTTTCTGATGTCCTATATAGGCATCCAATAGCATTGGTAACGACATTAACGTTGGTCTGCGCCCAGAGATAGCAATCATATTAAAGTTGTACGTCACTTGCAAGTCTGTATTTTTTAGTAAGTATTGTAAAATAGCGTTGCCATCGATATCTTTTTTCAACTCGATAACAATCCGAAGACCTGTCCGGTCCGATTCGTCCCTGACATCCGCGATTCCGTCTAGCTTACGATCCAGACGTAGCTCGTCCATTTTCTTGACCATATTCGCTTTGTTGACGTCATATGGAATTTCCGTCACAACGATTTGCGATTTACCACCTTTTAACGGTTCGATGAACGATTTCGATCGAATGATGAAACGTCCTTTTCCGGTTTCATAGGCTGTTTTTATACCGCTCGTCCCTTGAATCGTACCGCCAGTCGGAAAATCAGGTCCTTTTATAACCGTCATTAATTCATCAACCGTAACGTCCGGATTGTCTATACGCATTAGGACTGCGTCAAGCGATTCGTGAAGTGCGTGTGGCGGGATATCCGTTGCATAGCCTGCGGAAATGCCTGTTGAACCATTGACGAGCAAGTTTGGGTATCTTGCTGGTAAGACAGTTGGTTCAGGTTCAGTTTCATCGAAGTTTGGTATGAAATCGACGGTCTCTTTTCCAAGGTCTCGCATCATTTCACCCGAAATAGCAGAAAGACGTGCTTCTGTATACCGCATGGCAGCTGCAGAATCACCATCTACTGAACCGTTATTCCCTTGCATTTCAACCAACATATGACGCAATTTCCAATCTTGGCTCATCCGCACCATCGCTTCATAGACGGATGTGTCGCCATGGGGATGATAGTTCCCGATGACATTTCCGACCGTCTTTGCTGATTTACGGAATGCTTTTTCATACGTATTTCCCTCATGAAACATTGCATATAAAATACGCCGCTGAACAGGTTTTAAACCATCGCGCGCGTCCGGCAATGCCCGGTCCTGGATGATGTACTTACTATATCTCCCGAATCGGTCACCGATTACTTCTTCCAACGGTAGGTCTTGGAAACGTTCCGTTAGTGTCATTCAAAATCCCCCTCGACATGTAAAAATTCATTATCCAAAATATTATGGTCTTCTTCCATACCAAAATCGACATTGTCTTCAATCCAGCGTCTCCTAGGCTCTACCTTATCACCCATAAGTGTCGTCACACGTCGCTCAACTATAGCACTGTCTTCAATAGTTACCCGAATCAATGTACGTGTTCCTGGGTCCATAGTCGTTTCCCATAACTGATCGGCATTCATTTCCCCAAGTCCTTTGTATCGTTGCAGCATATACCCTTTGCCTACTTTTTCTATCGCTTTTTCAAGTTCGGTGCCTTCCGTCCATGCGTATGCAAATTTTTCGCTCTTCCCTGTCCCTTTAAATACTTTGTAAAGTGGTGGCAAAGCGATGTATACTTTTCCAGCTTCAATCAGCGGTTTCATGTAACGGTAGAAGAATGTCAGTAACAGTACCTGAATATGAGCCCCATCTGTATCTGCATCTGTCATGATGATAACTTTATCGTAAGCGATGTCTTTGACTTCGAAGTCAGAACCTACGCCGCCTCCAATTGCATGAATGATCAGATTGATTTCTTCGTTTTTCATAATATCTTCCAGTTTCGCTTTTTCAGTGTTGAGCACTTTACCACGTAGTGGAAGAATAGCCTGAAAAACTCGGTCTCGTCCTTGTTTTGCTGAACCGCCGGCCGAGTCCCCTTCGACAAGATATAATTCATTCTTCGCAGCGTTTCTGGATTGTGCAGGTGTCAGTTTACCTGATAGAAGTGTTTCCGATCTTTTTCTTTTCTTACCTGAACGCGCATCTTCCCGTGCTTTTCTTGCCGCCTCACGTGCCTGGTGCGCACGGATTGCTTTACGAACAAGGGATGCACTTAAATCAGCATTTTCTTCAAGAAAATAAAGGAGCTTCTGAGATACGATTGAATCCGTGATACCACGTGCTTCACTCGTACCAAGCTTGCCTTTCGTCTGCCCTTCGAATTGTAAAATCTCTTCCGGGATACGTACCGACACAATTGCGGCTATTCCTTCACGAATATCCGAGCCTTCAAGGTTTTTATCTTTCTCTTTCAACAATCCGGTTTTTCTCGCATATTCATTAAATACTCGAGTCATTCCTGTCTTTGCCCCTGTTTCATGTGTTCCACCGTCTTTGGTACGGACGTTGTTGACAAATGAAAGGATTGTTTCCGAATAACCGTCACTGAATTGGAATGCAAACTCGACTTCTATTCCATCTGACTCACCTTCTAAATAAGCGACCTCATGTAGAACATCTTTCTCTTCGTTTAAATAAGTGATAAAAGCCTCAATTCCGGTTTCATATTGGAAGATATCGTGTTTGTCCGTACCTTCTTCCTTTATCTCAATTTTCAAGCCTTTTAACAGAAACGCGGACTCGCGTAAGCGCTCACTAATGGTTTCATAATGATATTTTAAAGTTGAGAATATGGTCGCATCTGGTTTAAAATGGATAAGCGTCCCTTTTTCACGTGTTGTTCCGATTTGTTCAAGCGTTGTAGACGGTTTTCCGCCATTTTCAAAGCGTTGAAGAAATTTCTTTCCGTCACGAAAAATGGTCACTTCCAATTTCTCAGATAGAGCGTTTACAACAGATGCACCAACTCCATGAAGTCCGCCACTCGTTTTGTAACCGCCTTGACCAAACTTTCCTCCTGCATGAAGAACTGTCAAAATAACTTCCGTCGTTGGTTTTCCAGAAGAGTGTATCCCCGTTGGCATACCACGCCCGTAGTCGCGTACACTGACACTGCCATCTGTATGAAGTGTCACATCAATCTCATTACCAAACCCAGCTAGCGCTTCATCTACCGCGTTATCCACAATTTCATAGACAAGGTGATGAAGCCCGCGAGAATCGGTAGATCCGATGTACATACCGGGACGTTTTCGTACAGCATCTAGACCTTCAAGTATATGGATTGAATCATCATCATACGTATATTTTTCTTGTTTTTTCGTCAAAATACAACCTCCATCAAACGAATGTTCTCTTTTATATGATCGTACCGCTTCCTTTAAAGGTTGTCAAATCAACGTTTTCAGAAGCTTGCTCAATTAATTGTATAGAAGAAAGCATTTTATTGCAATGAAGACAGGAAATTGTTAGTTACGGAAATCGGCTGTTTGAGACCCGAAAATTCGAAATCTGACTGGACCTCTTAACTTGGCTTGCCAATTCTCTACTCTCCACATGAAGCCCATTGTCGCAACTTCACGCTTCTGCTAAACTAGGTCTATACATAGACAAATTAAAAAAGGAGTACACAATGGAACTTATCATACTTTTAGTAATTGCTTATTTAATCGGCTCAATCCCTTCAGCACTCTGGGTCGGAAAACTTTTTTACAAAACGGACATCCGGCAACTAGGCAGTGGGAATTTAGGTGGCACGAATACCTTCCGTGTACTCGGTAAAACAGCGGGACTTACCGTAACAATTCTCGATATTTTAAAAGGGACGGTAGCTGCACTGTTACCACTACTCCCTGTTTTCGACAGCATTACAGTCCATCCCCTTATTCCGGGAATACTTGCGGTTGTGGGGCATATGTATCCCGTTTTCGCTCATTTCAAAGGCGGCAAGGCTGTCGCGACATCCGGCGGAGTGCTGCTTGCTTACGAATGGCCCGTTTTTATCCTTGTACTCGTAACGTTTTTCATCGCTTTGAAAGTAACGAAAATGGTGTCCTTATCGTCAATGATTATATCTGTGGTAGGCTTTTTATACAGCATTTTTTACTACTTCCGAACAGGTGATATTTATCTGATGGTAATGATTGGTCTATTCGGTGCCTTCATCTTCTATAGACATCGAGCGAATATTGGCCGGATTAAGGCTGGAACCGAGCCAAAAGTGAAGTGGTTATAATACAATGAAAGCAGAAACGGAAAAGGTTGGTGTTTCCAATGAAGATTATTTTGTCGAACGAAGCGCTATTATGGTTTAAAGAAGAGATGGAAGTTGAACCTGGTGATGCCATCCGTTTTTTTGCAAGATATGGAGGATCCAGTTCACTACAACCGGGATTTTCCCTCGGCGTGACCAAAGAACAACCTGACGAAGTGGCAGTTGAAACGGAGCACGGCAGTGTACGCTACTATATTGAAAGCCGTGACAAATGGTATTTCACTGAACATGACTTGCATGTCAAAGTAGATCCTAAACTGCATGAACTTATTTATTTGTACGAAAAAGCGTGAAGGCATAATGCCTCACGCTTTTATTATTTTTCAACCATCTCTTGTAGTATTTTTTTATTAATTTTTCCGACGTGTGTTTTAGGCAATTCTTTTAGCTCAATTACTTTTTTGGGGATTTTATATGATCCAAGAAACTTGTTACAGTGCATGGTAATGTCGTCACGATCGAAAGGGTATCCGTCTGCCATGATGATAAATGCAACGATGATTTCACCCCATAAGTCATCCTTTACCCCGACGACAGCCACCTCTTTGACCCCATCAAACAGGACGAGGCATTGTTCAACTTCCTGTGGATAAACGTTTTCTCCACCTGTAATAATAGTATCTTTTTTTCTTCCGACAATATAGGTGTAGCCATCACTGTCGCATTTGGCAAGGTCACCCGTACGCAGCCATCCCTCAACTAACGTTTCGGCCGTTGCTGTTGGATTCCGCCAATAATAACTGAAAACATGGGGTCCTTTTATAAATAATTCTCCGACTTCATCTATACCACAAGGCTTCATCTCTTCATTCAATACTTTTGTTGAATTGAATAGCATGCTCTTACCAACAGATCCTATTTTCAGACAAGCTTCTTCGCTTCGGATGTAAAAATTATTTGGGCCTGCTTCCGTAAGTCCGTACCCTTCTTTGAATTTTAATCCTTTCTCATGAAATGCATGATAAATCGTCTGTGGGCAAGGAGCACCGCCAGATAAAAACACTTTCATAGTAGGAAAAGAAGACTGTCGGAAATAGTGTGTGAGAATCATAGACTGATACATCGTCGGCACGAAAAGTGAAATTGTTGCAGCGTATGTATCAGTTGCGCTCAAGGCTTCCTCTGCATCGAATGAGTTACCGACAATTACCGTGCCGCCAGCCATGAGAATAGGTATGCTAAGTGCATTCATGCCTCCGGTGTGAAAAAGTGGCATATAATTTATCGTTATATCCTCTTCTGTTAATCCCCAGCTGACAATAGTGTTCAGCGCATTCCAATTGACAGCGTCAGCCGAAAGGACGACTCCTTTTGAAACCCCTGTTGTCCCTCCTGTATAGATCATCATCCATGGGTCTTCACCTATCAGTTGTTCTACCTTGAAATCTTGATAGTCTACAGTGTTAATCGAAATTAGTGGCACTGAATTAGGAAAACGCATTTCATCAATTACCGTTTTAAACTGCTCATGGTACAGAAGTATGGAGGGGGAGCAATCAGTAAGCAGAGTGACGAGTTCAAAACGACTAAGCCGCCAATTTAGTGGGACATACAGTAAACCTGTCATTTCACATGCAAATAGAATGGCGAACAACTCTGAGCTATTCGGCGCAATAATTGCGATACGTTCCCCTTTTTTATATCCTTGTCTTTTGAAATAAGATGCCCAATGAACAATTCGCTGTTGAAGCATTGCGTACGTCCAGCTATCTCCAGTATGGACGTCTACAAGTGCAGTCCGATTAGGAGAAAGAGCGGCTCTTTTCATGATCCATCCACGGTTTGTGAACATACTTCTCCGCCCCCTTCGTTTTTCACATCATAATACCGCCGTCGACATGCAAGATGTGACCGTGTATATAATCGGATTCTTCACTTGCAAGAAATAGATAGGCATTCGCAATATCACGAGGTTTGCCTAGTCGACGCAATGATGTGGAGGCCTTCATTTCATCAAGAACCTTTTCCGGCATCTTACTGACCATTGCAGTCGCAGTGAATCCGGGGGCTACGGCATTGACATTAATGCCTTTTCGCCCGAACTCCTTGGCCCAAGTTTTGGTCATTCCAACAATTGCCGCCTTTGTAGCGGCATAATTTGTTTGCCCGAAGTTACCATAGATACCACTCACCGAAGATGTATTAATGATTTTTCCTGATTGATTTGTGATCATATGCGGGATAACAGCTTGTGTGCAATTAAAAACACCTGTCAAGTTAACGTCAAGTACACGTTGGAAATCTTCCAGCTCCATTTTGACAAGTGTCGCGTCTCGTGTAATGCCGGCGTTATTGACCAATATATCAATCTGACCAAAACGTTCTAGCGTATTTTCTACCAATTGTGTCACACTCGTACGATTTACGACATCGACTGGCAGAAAGGTCACGTCCAGACCTTTTCCTGTAAATTCCGCTTCTCGTTCTACTCCAATTGTCTCATCAAAATCCGCCATTATAACGTGTGCTCCTTCTTGCGCAAAACGTTCACATGCTGCTAGGCCGATCCCGTTTGCACCACCTGTAATGATAGCTGTTTTTCCATCTAATCTCATGTAGTCATCTCCCACTCCAAAAATTTTTCAATCGTTTCCTTCAGGTTCTCCAAATCATCAATTAGCGGCGAATGGCCCACGTTGTCCAACTGGATATACGTCGCGTTATCCCCAAGGTCCTCTTCAATCTCACGAGTCATCTGTTCCGTCACAACAAAGTCTCGATTTCCTCTTAAAATGAGTACTGGAATTGTTAGGTCTTTTGCTTGATTTGCTCCCTCATGTAAACCGTTATGATGACCGCTAATATTAAATGTGTTCAATGCATGATAGACATCTGCCAGGTTTTGTTGTGTTAGCATATCATCGACATACTGTTCATATTTTTCTTCGTCTGGTTTGTTATGTGTATAAATTAATGCGTTCCAAACCGCTTTCAAACCTTCGCGGTTGTTGGTGTCATATAAGTGTTGAATTGCTACTGTTTTACCTACGTCTTGTGCGACTTCTTCAATGGTCACTAAACGCCGCCTTAAGTCTGGACTGCCGTCTCTCTTTGTCCCGAAAAATGGGTAACCCCGGGTAGAAGCTGAGGCAAGCAGGACGAGTTTATCGCAATATCCGGGAAAGTCCGCTTCAAACTGCATACAGACTGCTCCACCCGTCGACCAGCCAACCAATGAGAAGTCTTTCAATTCAAGCGCATCGACAAAGCCTTTCAAGTCATCTGAAAAATCTTTAATACTTGTAACTTGGTTGGTATAAGAAGATTCACCGAATCCACGAAGGTCCAGTGCATAGACTTTGTACTTCTCGTCTAACACATCCATGAGAATATCCCAATGCTTTGACGAAGTCATATTTCCATGCACAAGAATGACTATCTTTTCACCGCCGGGTCTCTCCCGAAAAGCAATTTGTTCATTATTTAGAAGTGTAACCTTTTGAAGTTCCATCCACTTCTCCCCTTTTACTGTTTTCCCCATTTTACAGTGACTGCTCCCCAAGCATAGCCGATTCCAGCACTAACAAGAACAGCAATATCCCCATCTGTCAGTTTGCCTTCTTGTTCAGCTAGTTCGAGTGATAGGATTTGGTCTATTTGCCCGATATGGCCATATTCGTGTAAATAGATTGAGTTATCGTCATGTAAACCCAGTTCTCTTAAGACGAAGTCATGGGCGGACTTTTTCATATGCAATATAGCTAAGTAACCGATTTGCTCTTCCGAATAGCCACTCTTTTCTAGTGAAGTACGAATTACTTTCAGGAAATTTTGCATCGACTTTTTTTCGAGACGTGCTTTCATTCCAACCGGATCGAGTACATCAAGACGATAGAGACCGTTTTGTAAGTCTTCGGGCGTCAAAGGCGTTTTTGTTCCTCCAATCGGTACAACAACATCTTCCGAAAAGGAACCATCTGTCATAATGTCTGATTCCAAAATGACGTTTTCAAGATGGTTCCGTTTTAATATCATTGCAGCACCCCCAGCACCAAGGTTAAACATGAAACGTGTGCGTCTATTCGAATAATCGATAAAATCACTATTTCGATATCCACCAGCTAAAAGGACCATCTCGATGGAGGGATCGGCTTCCATCATACTTTTCGCGATTTTCATAGCTGTAATGGTTGTTCCGCAACGTTGTGCTACATCGAAACCCCATGCATGATAAGCGCCAATCTCCTCTTGAATTTTAATTGCTGCGGTCCATAGTGGGTATTCTTTATGCTCTTCCCCGATATAAATGATCAAATCGATGTGTTTTGGATCAATATTACCTTTCCTTAATGCTTCTTGTGCAGCCCAAATTCCCATCGCGACTGTATGATCATTCGCTCCTGGGATCGACTTTTGCGTGATTCCCATTTTCTTTTTGACTATATCGACGGACAATCCAGATTGGTCTGAGATTTCTTCGGCAGTCATTTTAGTTTCAGGAATATACACACCTATACTAACGATTCCAACGACCATCACAAGACCTCCTTTTTGCCTGCATTTATTGTAGCTTGTGACTTGCGTGTATTACGCTTCCATAGTTTTTCGCGTATCGTACCGACAACACCTCTCGGGAAAAAGATGACCGCAATTATATAGACGATTCCGAAGAAAATGATCCATCTTTCGAAAATCGGATAGTCTTTTGCAAGTCCCGATAAATAGTGTTGTGTCAATTCGATAATTCCTGCTCCAAGAATTGGCCCTATAAGTGTTCCAACGCCACCGATAATCGTCATAAGAAGGGCATCAAGCGTTATATCCATTGTGAGAACACTTGTATTTACGAAACGAAGTGATATTGCATAGAACGAGCCTGCAAGACTTGCAACGACACCTGCAACTACAGAAGCGATTACTTTATAATGTAACGTATTGAATCCGAGTGACTTCGTTCGCTGTTCGTTTTCTCTAACGGCGACGAGGACCCTGCCAAGTGGAGAATTGACAAATCTCCGCAAGAAAATATAAACGAGAACTAGAAAAAGTAACACAACAAAGTAAAACATCATTCGATCTTTGAAAAAATCGGGCGCTTTAAACGTGAAACCATCATTGCCATGGGTCACGGTTCGCCACTTTTCCGCTAGGACTAGAAATAATCCAGAAACGGCCAATGTAAGCATCGCAAAGAAATGACTTTTCAAGCGTAATGTCAATAATCCAATAAAAAAACTAACGATACCCGCTAGAATCATACCTGCAGCAACCGATAGGATAAATACGCCCATTGTTGGCTCGATATTTTTCAGCATAACAGCTGTCGTGTATGCACCCATTCCGAAGAACATTGCATGACCAAACGAAACGATACCTGTATACCCGAGTAAGATGTCATAACTCATAGCTAGAATTGAGAAGATGAAGATTTGAGTCAGCAAAATCGTCCACGTTCTCGATTCAGACACGAATGGGAAGGCTACAAGAGCTAAGACAATGATTACGAGAAATAGGTTGTTCCACTGATATTTTCTCTTCATGCCGTCACCCCTTTGCTGTGAAAAGACCTTGCGGACGGAATATCAATACAATCGCCATTAGGATCATATTAACCGCAAGTGATAAAGCCGGTACGTAATACGCCATATAACTTCCCGCGAGTCCGACAAGAATAGCGGCAAGGAGTGAACCTGGAAAACTTCCCATACCACCGATAACAACGACGATGAACGCCAAAATTGCGAATTCCATCCCCATTTCCGCATAGATAACACCTGAATAAGGAGCCATCAGTGCACCGCCGAGTGCAGCAAGTGCCGCACCAGTCATAAAGACAAGGAGGAATACACGTTTAATGTTAATGCCGAGTGCTTGCACCATATCTTTATTGAGAACGCCTGCACGTACGATAAGTCCGATTTTTGTTTTCTTCAATATGAATTGAAATGCACCAAAGATAAGGAAACCAACAAGGATTATGAATATACGGTATTTAATTAGAAGGATATCTCCGAATTCCCAACTACCTGCCAAATAAGGAGGTACCTTTGCGGCAATCTGGTTCGGTCCAAAGACAACTTTCAACATTTCAGTAAGAACAAGCATGAAGCCCAGAGTAATGAGTATTTGCTGGACATGGTTGCCATAAACGGGTGTAATGATAATCTTTTCAGTAATGAAACCAAGAACGATTCCCGTAGCAATTGCACCTAAAATACCAATGAAAAAACTTCCGGAAATTCCATAAAACCAGACACTGGAAAACGCTCCCCACGCAAACAAGCCACCATGTGCAAAATTGAGGACGCTCATTAATCCGAAAATCAATGTTAGTCCGGAGGCTAAAAGAAAGATAAGCATGCCCGTTGCCAAGCCATTGACCGTCAAGTTAATTAGCAATTCCATCGCACAGCCCCCTTATCCTATTCCTAAATATTTTCTTTTTACTTCTTCGTTATGGACGAGCTCTTTCATCAGACCGGAATGGACTGTTTTTCCGTCGTCTATGAGTGTGTATGTATCTCCGATGCGACTCGCCATCATGAAATTTTGCTCGACAAGGATAATCGTCGTACTTTTTTTCATTTCTGTAATGGCTTCCATCACTTTTTCAATAACAATCGGTGCCAACCCTTTGGAAGGTTCATCTATTAGTAGCAACTTGCTGTCATTAACGAAAGCTCTTGCCATCGCGAGCATTTGTTTTTGACCACCTGATAAATGCCCTCCATCCTTTTTCCAAAAGGTTTTTAAATCAGGGAAAAGCTTCAGAACATATTCCTGTCTTTCTAAAGCTGCATCATCTTCCTTTTTCATCGCAACTTTGATGTTTTCCTCTACTGTCAAATCTCCGAAAATGCCTTGATCTTCTGGAACGTAACCAATGCCTAGATTTGCAATTTCAAACGTCGCTTTTTTTGTTATGTTTTTTTCATTAAATGTGACTGAGCCCTTTGAAGCTTGCGTTAGTCCCATTATTGTTTTTAACGTAGTCGTTTTACCAGCGCCGTTTCGGCCGAGCAATACACTGACTTCTCCCACCGGAGCTTCAAACGAAATACCTTGAAGGATGTGGTATTGTCCGATGTACGTGTGAATCTCTTCAACCTTCAGTAAGGGGTTCATCGTAAAGCCCTCCCAAGTAAGCATTTTGGACTTGTTCGTTATCCATAATTTCCTGCGGACTCCCATCTGCCAACAGCTTGCCGTTAAATAGCACCATAATGGAATCGGAAAGATCGAGAATCATATCCATTTTATGTTCGATTAGTAAAATCGTTTTCTGACCGGTGCCTTTTATTTGACGGATAACATCCAAAATTGCAGGTACTTCCTCCAAAGACATGCCGGCGGTCGGTTCATCAAGAAGAAGCACTTCAGTGTCTAGTGCGAGTAGCATGGCTATCTCCAATTTACGCTTTTCGCCGTGGGACAGTTGGCTCGCAATCGCATATTCTTTTCCAGTTAAGAGGACAAGATGTAACAGCTCGTATGCTTTTTCAGTTAATTGCGGATAACTGGTGAAGTGGCGCAACAACTGATACCTTATTTTCTCCTTCGATTGAACCGCGAGGCGAACATTTTCCAAAACCGTCAAGTTTGGAAAAACGTTTGTAATTTGGAAAGAACGGCCGAGCCCTTTCCGTGTTCTAGAAACCGCGGATGATTTAGACAAGGGTTCGCCTTTGTAATAAACCTCTCCTTCGGTCGCTTTCAATTCCCCACTAATCAAATTAAAAAACGTCGTTTTCCCTGCACCATTTGGACCAATAATTGACTTGAAATGATTTGCAGGCATTTCAAAATTCACATGGTCTATAGCTATATGACCACCGAAACGAATCGTCAAATTTTCCGTTCTAATAATCGGCTCCATATATTTAGCCCCCTTTCATCTGTCCCTCTCCACCTGAAGAAACTCGTTCATCAGATGGAGAGGGACAGATCCGTTTAACTGGACTGTCCCGTTTATTTTATTTATCGTTCATAATTGGTGGCTCGGTTTCATCCGGCGAAAGTTCTCGGATTAGAACAGGTACTGGATAATCGACTCCCTCTTGCTTTTCAAGTTTTATGGAATAGAGTGTTTGCAATGCTTGATGATCTTCTTCTCTAAATGTCATTGTTCCTTTCGGCGTTTCGAATGACATACCTTCCATCAGTTCAATTAACGTTTTACCGTCAGCATCTCCATCGGATTTTTTCAACGCTTCAACGATTGCGATGGCCGCCGACATCCCGCCAGGCGTGAACAAGTCAGGAACTTCACCGTTGAACCGTTCTTTATGTTCTTTGACTAGCCAGTCGTTCACTTCATTATTCGGAAGCGTGTGATAGTAAACTGTGAAACCCTCCATTCCTACAAGCGGTTCCATAATCGAAAGTGCGGCAATGTCAGGTGCACCTGTTGAAATTTTGATGCCTTTTTCCTGCATCTTCAAATCGGAAATCTGATTCCACGGGGAGTTTGCGCCCGCCCATACTACAAACATGTAATCCGGTTTTGCTTCAACAATTTTTTGCAAATTGGATGTAAAATCTGTTGCTGCAGGATCTGCAAATTCTTCAATAATCACTTCAGCTCCCAGGTCTTCAGCAGCCTTTTTGAAAGCGGCTACTCCGTCCCAGCCGAACGAATAATCTGGGGCGAATGTTGCGATTTTAACGCCTGGTTTTGCAATGGCGGCAGCACCAGCTACAGCATCTTGAGAAGAGTTACGAGCCGTTCTAAAAATGAACGGATTGAATTCAGAACCTGTAATACTATCTGCAACAGCAGGTTCGACAATCATGATTTTTTCGTATTCTTCTGCAAGAGGTAAAACAGCGAGTGTATCTCCTGAACTCGAAGATCCAACAAGGAAGTCCACTTCATCATCCTCTAGCAATTTCGTTGCCTTTTGAACGGCAACTTCAGGTTTCGTTTCCGTATCTTCAAAAACAACTTCAATTTTCTTGCCTGCTACTTCCATCGTGCCATCCGTTGCGTACTCTAATCCAAGTTCAAAGCCGCGAGTTGTCTGTTTTCCATACGACTCTAGTGCACCCGTTAAAGAGGCAAGCACTCCTACTTTGATGGTTCCAGCTTCCTCTACTTTTTTAATGCCTTCGTCATCCGGTGTGTCCGTTGTACCCGTTGAACTACCGCCGTCCTTGCTACAAGCCGAACTAAAAACCAACATAAGGGCAAGTAATGAAACCAACCAAGTTCTCCTTTTCATGAATAAACCCCTTTCTCTTATCGTTTGTAAACGCTTTCTAACTAACTATTACTCTACAAAATGGCAGTTACAAATCAGTTACAGGAACAAAAGCGGAAGCACTTGGTCAAAGTCAACAAGTATAAGACAAAAAAAGGGATCGTCCACTTAAAGGACGTCCCCCTACAATTCATTCATAATCATCCTATACATCTGTTCTGTCGTCTCCATCGGCTCGATATCCAGCTCATCCTTCAGAACCACCCTACATTTTTTATACCACTTAATGGATTGTGATCTATTTTGGAGCTGGTAATGGGCAAACATGAGGAGTCTGTATGCTTCTTCCCATGTCTCATCAATACGCAGCAGTTTTTCTGTCCAGTATACAGTTTTACCGAAATCACGGAGCCGTGTATATGTTTGTGCGATTCGCTCAATCACATGAATATAGCGCTGTTCCGCCTGTTCACGTTCATCAGAAATCCAACCAATCGATAGCTTCTCCTCGAATAACGGACCTTTATAGAGTGCGGCCGCTTTTAATAGTTGTTCAATAGCAATTAAAGGAAAACGTTCCGATACGCCGATTTCTGCGTATTTTCGAAATTTATCCAAGTCCGTTCTGATTTCCGCATCTGGATTCAATCGATACATCGTCTGTTTACGAACGATAAAATAGGGATTTCCTCTTGCGCTACGATGCGGCTCCAACACTTTCAACAATGCATTCAACGCCACTTTGAAGTCTCTATCTGCACTTTTTTCATCAGATGTATCCCAAAGTTCACGCATGATTTCTTCTTTCGTGACAAATCTTTCCCGATTCAAAAGTAAGTAAACAAAAAGTTCTTTGGCCTTATCTCTTTGCCAATTACGGTCGTTTACTTCCTCGATTCCTAGATGAAGATTAAACGGACCCAATAACCAAACTTCGATTTTGTATCCCGGGTGATTTGAAACGTCTGTTAAATTCAAGTGGCGAAGGATTTGTTGAATTTCTACATGATTGCTGCATTCACTTCCGGCCTTAATAAAGAGAGGATAAATCGATTGCCTATCAAAAGGCGAAAAGAGTGTTTCGCTCATCAAGAAAAAGAGATAGTTAGAGTTTATGCAAAGCTCGGAAAATGATTTTGCTGTCTCTGAAAATCGGTCATCATCTTCCGTTTTATCATATATACACATGAGCCAAAACGATGTAACCATCTCGCCGTAAGTGTCTCCACATTCCTTAAAAAGGCGATTCGCGATGATTGAATGCTCAAGCGACTCATTATAATTGCCGGCGTAATAATGAACAATCGAAAGTCCAATTCGAATAAGGCTTGAAAGCCAACTGTCGTAAACTTTTTCAGTCTCGCGCAGGCCTGCATCTCCAAAACGAATCGCTTCCGCAAATAAGCCTTGCCGAGCTTTTATTAAAGATAGTCCTAAATAAGGTTCCGCTTTCCCTCTTGATACTCGGAGCTCATCCATTCCATGTATTGCTTGCATATAATGGTGCTCAGGTATGTGCAATTCAGAGGAATCATGGATTGTGGTTGCATGCCCCATCCGGATTCGACCAACCGCTTCAACAAAACCAGATTTCCCCCTTTCTCCAACCTCAATGCCTTTTGACGCACTATCCATGGCCAACTTAGCTTGACCCATCAAAGAATAAATAAGGGATAAAAGTACATCTGTTTCTCTATGTGAATCTGGCAAGAACGAATCGTCTGTAATTCGATCTGTTAGAATCGCCTCGGCTTCTCTTAACTTTCCGGTTCGCAGTAAAATCCTTGCGTCAAGATTTCCTTCACGAAGAACTTTTTCATCTATTTCTTCATTTTCTACCCAAATTGCAGCATCTACAGCTTTCCCTAGATTTACAAGATTCTCCGCGAATTGCCGTTTTAACCTTTCCATATCGTTAAAATTTGTCTTTACACTTCTTTGGCCGAAAGAAATAGCCTCGCGTAAATAAGGCTCTGCCAGTCCGGGCTGGATTGTGTCCAAATAAATATGAGCAATTCCGGCATTTGCCCGACTTTGGTAATGAGCGTCATCATTTACTTTAGCTAGTTGTAGACAAGCCTCGTAAGCCTGTCTTGCCTTTTCATAGAACGCGCGATATCGATGGGCTTCTCCTTCATAATAATGAAGAGTATAATAAGAATCTCGCAATGTTTTCGGAAGTTCTTTAATCGTATCAAGAAGCCAGTCGAACTGACCTAGTTTCACTAATGCGATACCTGTATCTGCTAATTTTTGAGCAATAAATAAATCATCTCTGCTTTTAATGGCATGGTGAATAGCCTGGACAGGATTATTTTCTGAACTGTAATAGTCCGCTGCTTTTTTTTGTAAGAACATAAAACGATTAGAATCCAGCGGCTCCCATTTTGCTTCAAGAAATTGTTGAAATAAAGCATGGTAACGATATGTACCATCTTCTCCTAAAGATTGTATAAAGACATGTTGCCCAGCAAGTTCTTGAAGTACTGAAGCCGCCTCTGCTCCGTAAAATTCTTTTACTAGGAGCTCGGAAAAAACAGGAAAAATGGAAAATGCCAAAAGCCATTCTCTATGTTCTAACGCCATATTTTTAAATACTTCTTCCGATAAATAAGAAAATAAATCATGCAATGCGAGCTTCATCGCTGTTATGGAAGGGATTTCAGACTCGATCATATGCACCGCCACGAGATTGACCGCTATCGCCCATCCCTCAGTTAATTGGACGATGTTTTCCGTTTCTTCTTCCGTTAACACTTTGTTATAATAATCCTCGTAGAATACCGCAATTTCTTCATCGGAAAAAACGAAATCATTCTCCGTGATTTCACATAGTTGCGCGGTCATTTTTAACTTGATAAGACTTGACCATTTGGGACGGGTCCGAGTTGCGATGATTAAGTGAATATGGGGTGGAAGGAATTCAATGATTTTTTCCATCAAATAAGTGATGTGGAAGACATGATCTACATGATGAAAGTCGTCGATGACAATCGAAAACGGTTCACCAATTTCGCAAATTTCATTTATAAATAAAGTAAGCCATCTATTAATGTCCTCCTCTTTCGGGTACATCGAAGGGCTTTCCCAATCGTCGAACGAATGACCGAAATTCGGAATTGTGCGCTGAATACTGTGAATCAGATAAGTGATAAAAGGTAGGATATCATCATCCTCTTCGGTAACGCTATACCATGAATGAATGGACCGGGTATCTTTGAAGTAAGAAGATAAGCCTGAACTTTTTCCAAATCCTGCCCCACTATGTAATAATGTCAATTTTACTCGTTCGGACGTTTTCATTTTTTTTATGAAGGAAGATCTTCGCATGTATGTTGAGGTTGGAATTGGAGGAATTAATTTTGATTGAAGCACGGGAGTATAGGTCATCAGTTTATCACCTTCCAATTATTTCTTTTCTATAAGTTTAGCATACTAATGTTCTGAATTGGGTGATAGTTATTGTCGGAAAGAATCATAATTCAATAGAAAAAAGCGTGAAGGCTCAATGCCTCACGCTTTTTTGATTAGATCAAACCGTTCTAACTGTTCGAACAGTCCTTCTTTTAGTAAAATGTCCCGTTCATGCTTACCGAACAGGTCAAAATGAGGGTATTCTTTGCGCATATCAATCCATTCCGGCTTCAAACCATATTGTTTTCCCCATTCAACAAGTTTGTCCATATCTGCACAGCCTGCCTTTGTTACTGTTTTGCATCCCGGAAAGCGTTCATCGAGCCAGTAATGGGTTAAAAACGCCATTTCTCCTTTGCTGACTGCTTTTTTCCATGCCTGTAGTTCAGCTCGTCTAATTCCAAATGCCATTAGTCTTTGCACCGCTTAATTTCTGTATATAAAGCATCCCATTCTGGAGCGATTTTCTTTAAGGAAACTGGACGGAATGATTCTTTTTTCACGACGACATGTTCGGATTTTGCTGTTGCTGAAATTGTACCGTCTTCATGAAGGATTTCATAGCCGTAGGTCGTACGCAACCTTCCGTGTGACTCTACCCACGTCCGCACAGTCGCTTTTTGACCGTATTTCATCGCAGCCTTATATTGGATGGATAAGTCCGTCACTGGCGATAAGAAGCCGTCCGCCTCAAGTTGTGCGTATGTATAGCCCAAGTCCTCAATTAGTTTCGTGCGTCCGATTTCCATCCATACTAAATAGTTCGCATGATAGACGATCCCCATCTGATCCGTCTCGGCATATCTGATTTCAATCTCTTTTTCACTGATAAACATTACCATCACCTCACTACCTATTATACAAAAGCAATTCTGAAAAAGCTGTCCCGAGGTTGCAATAATTTCACAACAAAAAAGGTGCCCGAATAAATCGGACACCTTCTTAGTTATTGAAATTAGTTCGCTTTCATTTTATCACGAAGAACCATTTGTAGGATTCCGCCGTGACGGTAGTAATCAACTTCAACATCAGAGTCGAAACGTGCTAGTACGTCGAATTCTTTGACAGAACCATTTTTCGCTGTTGCTGTCACTTTCAGAATATCGCGTGGTTTAACGCCTTCTGCGATGTTAACGCTGATTTCCTCTTCACCAGTAAGACCAAGTGTTTCAGCACTTTCGCCTTTCATGAATTGAAGTGGTAGAACGCCCATCATAACAAGGTTTGAACGGTGAATACGTTCGTAGCTTTCAGCGATAACTGTACGGATACCAAGAAGTGAAGTACCTTTTGCAGCCCAGTCACGTGAAGAACCCATTCCGTAGTCTTTACCTGTGATGATAGCAAGTCCTGTGCCTTCTTCTTGATACTTCATAGCAGCATCATAGATTGGCATAATTTCTTTTGTAGGCCAGTAAGTCGTAAATCCGCCTTCTGTTCCTTTAGCAATCTGGTTACGAATACGGATGTTAGCGAATGTACCACGCATCATCACTTCATGGTTACCACGGCGTGAACCGTAAGAGTTGAAGAAACGAGGGCTTACGCCATTTTCAATCAAGTATTTACCAGCTGGCGTATCTTTACCGATTGCGCCCGCAGGAGAAATGTGATCCGTCGTAATTGAATCGCCAAATTTACCAATGACACGAAGCCCTGAAAGTGCTTGAATGTCAGCTGGCTCTGTTGCCAGACCTTCAAAGAACGGTGGATTTTGGATGTAAGTTGAGTTTTCATCAAAATCATATAGTGAATCATCAGTTGTTTCAATTGCATTCCACGCTTCGTTCTCAGTGAATACACGCGCATATTCTTTACGGAATAATTCAGGCGTAACTGTTGCTTTAACAACTGCTTGAATTTCTTCCGTAGTTGGCCAAATATCTTTGAAGAAGACATCAAAGCCGTCTTTGTCCTTACCAATTGGATCTTTTTCGAAGTCGATATCGACTGTTCCAGCAAGTGCATAAGCAACAACAAGTGGCGGTGAAGCCAAGTAGTTTGCTTTCACAAGTGGGTGAATACGTCCTTCAAAGTTACGGTTACCAGAAAGTACGGATGACATTAGCATATCGTTTCCGGTAATTGCTTTTTCAATTTCAGGTAGTAGTGGCCCAGAGTTACCGATACATGTTGTACAACCGTACCCAACAGTATTAAATCCAATTTGATCCAAGAATACATTAAGACCTGAATCTTCCAGGTAGCCTGTAACGACTTTTGAACCTGGTGCAAGTGATGTTTTCACATAAGCAGGAGGTGTAAGCCCTTTTTCAACTGCTTTTTTCGCAACAAGTCCAGCACCTAACATAACATATGGGTTAGAAGTGTTTGTACATGAAGTGATTGCTGCGATTGCAAGGTCACCGGTTTTGATTTCGACAGAACGTCCGTCTGCGAATTCGATAGTAGCTGTTTTCTTCAACTCTTTTGGTGATAAACCAAAACCTTGGTTCCCTTCAGGTGCAACAACTGCTTCGTTAAATGAGCTTTGCATTTCTGTAAGAGGAATCAAATCTTGTGGACGTTTCGGTCCAGCAAGGTTAGCAGCAATACCAGAAAGGTCGATTTCTACAACATCAGTGTAAGTAGGTTCTTCATTCTCTACAGTGAAGAACATATCATTCTCTACTAGGTATTGTTTAACTACTGCAATGTCGCTCTCTTCACGGCCTGTTAAGCGCATATAATCTAGTGCTTCTTCGTCTACTGGGAAGAATCCACACGTTGCACCGTATTCAGGTGCCATGTTTGCAATTGTTGCACGGTCTGCAAGTGGTAAGTGTGCAACACCAGGTCCGAAGAACTCGACGAATTTACCAACTACACCGTGTTCACGAAGTGTTTGTGTCACTTTAAGTGCAAGGTCAGTAGCTGTTGTTCCGTTTGGAAGTTGGCCAACAAGTTTTACACCAATAACTTCTGGAATCGGGAAGTATGAAGGCTGTCCGAGCATGCCCGCTTCAGCTTCAATACCACCGACACCCCATCCTAGAACACCTATACCGTTGATCATCGTCGTGTGAGAGTCTGTTCCAACAAGTGTGTCAGGGTATGTTTCGAATGTACCATCTTGGTTTTCAACTGCATGAACAACGTTTGCCAAGTACTCAAGGTTAACTTGGTGGACAATACCTGTTGCTGGTGGGACTGCACGGTAGTTATCGTATGCTTTTTGTGCCCAGCTTAAAAATTGGTAACGTTCTGTGTTGCGTTCAAATTCAAGTTCCATGTTTAAGTTAAGTGCTTCCGCCGTTCCGTAACGGTCAACTTGCACGGAGTGGTCAATAACAAGGTCAACTGGAATTTCAGGGTTGATTTTGTTAGGGTCACCGCCCATAGCTGCCATTGCTGAACGAAGTGATGCAAGGTCAACGACAACAGGTACACCTGTAAAGTCTTGAAGAATAACACGTGACGGTTTGAAAGGTACTTCTGCATCAGCGTCTGCATCTTTCCCCCATTTCGCCAAGTTTTCAACATGATTGTCTTTGATGACATATCCGTCATGTTGACGCAGGACGGATTCAAGTAATACTTTAATCGAGTAAGGTAGATTGGAAACTTTAGCGATGCCGGCTTCTTCGAGTGCAGCAAGACGATAATAGTTATACGTCTTCCCATTCAGGTCGAATGATGTTCGGCTGTTATGCAAATTGCTTTTTGCCATTGTTGAATTCCTCCTTTTATCTTAAAAAACTGCTGAAAAGGCTGTAAATAAGCGTCTTTTCTCTACTTCATCATATAATACCTACACACATAAGTAAAATACATTAACTTTATAGTCTATCATAAGTTAATGTTATGACCCTTCTGTTCTTGCAAAAACGCTTCATACATGAAAATAAATTCTAGATTCCTCCCCATAAAAATATTGTATGGTTTGTTAAATCCTTCATTTCACCAAAGTGCAGACGCCCATTGTATGCATGAAATTGACTATTCGTGTCGATGCTAACTCTTCCTATACATACATACCCTGTTTCAATCCTTTTGGAACTCTCTTTGCAAAAAAAATAGCTGGCTGTCAGTGTGCTAATAATATAGGTCCCCCAGGTAACACTACGTCATTTTAAAAACACGCTTTATGCTATTGTTCTACATTAATCCTCAAAAATTCTTAAAAAAATTGGTAATTTATTTCTTCTTGATGTTTAGGGTATTGTAATAAAGGTTATTACAAATACTGTAGAGGTAATCATAAATCACTAAAAAGGAGATGGACAGTTATGAGTTTCATTTGGTTTTTAATTATTGGTGGTATCATCGGTTGGTTAGCAGGTATGATTTTAGGGAAAGATATCCCAGGCGGAATCATTGGTAATATTATTGCCGGAATCGTCGGCGCATGGATTGGCGGAATGCTTCTAGGAGAATGGGGTCCAAGGGTTTCTGACTTCTATATTGTTCCAGCCATCATCGGAGCACTTATCCTTGTATTCATTGTGAGCCTAATCATGAAATCAATGCGTAAAGCTTCTTAAATCTAAGAAATAGACACTAAAAAGATGGACCCCATTCGTGGCGGTCCATCTTTTTATTCACTTTTTTCCATTTCAATTCGCTGGGCTTCAAATTCATCAAAAAACCAAAGAACATCCTCGACGTATTTGTCACTATGGTTATAGTTGAAAATTGCTTTTTCAAATTCCCCATCCGCTGCTCCACTCTTTGATAAGTAGTTAGCGGCACTATAAATTGCATCTTCCAAATCATATGGATCGGCAATGCCATCATTATTTGCGTCAACGCCATATCCACCATATTTTTTTATCACAACTGGATTAATTTTATCTTTTTCAGGAATTTCTCCCTTTCCAAGGTCTCCACATCCCGGGTAAGTCCAACCGACGAACGTACAAGGCATAAACTGCATATGTCCTTCAGCACCGACGGGTGACAGTAATGGATCCATCGTAGAAAACTTCGTTTCAATCCTATGGTGCGCTGCAAGTAACGTCCAGGGAATACCGTAAACTTCTGCTGCTTCTTTGTAGACTGGTATGTACTCTCCCGGTATTTCGTTAGCCGTGCGACGGTCTTGCATATCCAGCAATGCGCTAGCGGACTTCTTTATAATATCCGGATTTTTCAGACCTGTCCAAATGATAGCTGTTAGCGTGAAGACTGTAACAGCAATAGGGACAAGTAAGATAATGAACATTGCTTTCGCCTTCAAGGATATTCTTTTGTTTTTTCGCTTCTTCATCTCTTCACACCTTTAGTTACAGCCTTGCATTATCGAATTATGCACCTGCTTTATTTAGTGCTTTAATGTCTTTAACGATCTGATCGAATGGCACTTCTGTCATTCCGTTATATGATTTCACAACTTCCCCTTGTTGATTGACGAGGGAAAAAGTAACTGCGTGCATTACCTGGTCCGAATCCGGAATATCTGCAACAAGCGTTTTGAATGATTTTGCTGCGAAGTCAGTGATTTCCTCTTGTTTATAGCCCGTCAGCATTTCCCATCTACTCTGATCTCGGACATCATACGCATCAACGTATTCTTGCATAGCTTCTGGAGTATCAACTGCAGGATCAATACTGAATGATACAATCTTGTAGTCATCAACGCCTTCATCCCCAAGTTGGTTATCTAGCTCCGCCATGTTCATCATCATCGGTGGGCAGGCACTCGTACATTCGGTGAAAACGAATTGTGCTATCCAAACTTTCCCTTTCAAATCATCCAATGAAACCTGTTCATTTTGTTGATTCGTAAATTCAAAAGGTGCAACTTTATAATTGTGATCTTCTTTGAAACCACCACCGGTACACGCACTCAAAATGACCATGACTAGTAACATATAAATCAACAATAACTTTTTACTCATTTTATATCCTCCATTATTTATTGATACGTTTATCATATCGGAAGTATAGGGTTCAAACAAGCATGTGATGTTTGAACCCTCGTCGAACCTATGACGGTTTTGTGAAGTTAACTTCATCGTTGACGACCAGAAGTTTCGATTCGAATCGGAGCAAGAGATAATGCTTGTCATCTTTAGTTAATCATTCATCGAAATATACTAGTTCCGTTGTATTTTTATATTCGATTGTGAACAAGTCAATCACCTCCTTTCATCCGAAATAGAAGAAAGCAATACATTGTCCGTGTGTTTTTTCACGGATGCTCTTATAATGGTAAATAGAACGGAAGAGGTGAATATTGTTGCAACAAGACTTATTTATGTGGTTCATCATTTTCTGGTGCGTTGTTCTTATTGGACTATTCGGTATCGGCGGTTTCTTCATGTTCCGAAAGTTTTTAAAAGTGTTTCCGAAAGCGGATGGCAAGTCTACACTCGACTGGGAAGAACATTACGTGGAGAGCTCTCTTCACCTGTGGAATGATAAAGCTAAACTTTTGCTGAATGAGCTCGTCGTCCCAGTACCGGAATTATTCCGGCCGGTAGCGAAACAAAAAATCGCAGGAAAAATCGGTGAAATTGCACTTGAGGAAAATGCAAAAGCAATTGATACCGATCTTATTATCCGTGGATATATACAAGCGACACCGAAACGTGACCATAAGTTCCTGCGCAAGAAATTGGCTGAAATGAAGTTCGATTTAACTCAGTACGAACATTTATTTTAGTCAAATAAAAACGCTAGGCGCTATAGCCTAGACGGCAAAAGGTGTCCGCATTTAACTGCGGACACCTTTTATTTGTTTATATTTAGTCAGCATACCTATCCGCCATGGAATAATCATTCCAAATGCTAGAATCCAGAACATTCCGCCCAGTTCACCTACATCAATGGTGCTGCTAAGAAGCAGTTTTCCAACAAGTCGGAGAAGTAGCAACCCTAGCAGTATAAATAGGAAGGCTTTGGATCGCTTCATATAAATATCGTCATCTCTACGTTCAAAATGCGTTGTCTTTATTAGGATAATCGAGAATAGAAGCCCAACAAAGATGGCCTCGAATATTTGAGGTAACGACACTCTGAATTCCTCGAATATGAACATCAGTGCACCCGTTGACATAAAAAGGGGAGGCAAGATGATTTTCATCGGCGTTACAGGCCTTTTCGCCGCTTTCGTTCTGACAATCAGCGCCATTGTCCCCATGAATAGTGCAAGTATGGTTGAACCGGTTATGAGATAAACCGAGGGTACCTTTGTAAAAACGGTTTCAATTAATTCGTTCATTGTATTTCCTCCAACCGACGCTTCAGTTATTCCATCCATTCATTGAATGAACTGATTTGCTTGTTCAACTTAAAAACCTTGGAAGTCGCCAAATATTGGGCTTAATATGCTTGTTAAATATGTCAATCCATCGAAGAACAACAAAATTCCGAAAGCAATCATGATGATGCCTCCAATTTTCATTATTAGGCCACTGCGTTTTCGAATCCATCCAAGACGTGTGACAAAGAACGATAAGACAAAGAAAGGTATTGCAAAACCTAACACGTACATTAACATATAAATGACGCCCGACCCCGGATTTGTCGCAGCAAGTCCCATGATTACTCCGATTATTGGTCCCGAACATGGTGTCCAGCCAGCAGCAAATGCAAGCCCTATCACTGTGCTTCCTAAGTAACCCGAAGGACGGTTTTTAAATTGCAATCTCTTTTCTCCCATAAGAAACTTGGGTGTAAAAATACCAGCAATCATCAGCCCAAACAAAACCATAAAGATTGCTCCAACTTGTCTTAGTACTTGTTGGTTTTCTTGGAAGAATGTCCCCACAAGCGATGTAGCAAAACCAAGTACGACGAAAATTATCGAAAATCCGATTAAAAAGAATAGTGTATGTAGCATACCGTTTCTATTCATGCGTTTCGAATCCGATTTTAAATCATCCAGCGACATGCCCGTAATATATGATATGAATGCTGGATATAACGGCAATGTACACGGTGATATGAAACTTAAAAAACCGGCGCCGAAAGCGAGAAATAAATTTATGTCTGTTCCCACATTATTCTCTCCCCTTCATTTTACTTTCTTAATCTTATCAAAAACAACACTAAAATACGCCCTTTCTGTCTGTGAACAGTTTATGACTTTTAAAGTAGCGTTTGTCTACGTTCTATATTCTATGTAAAAACCAGCTTGTAACGCCAGTTAAAGGCGTATGCAAGCTGGTTTTTTTAGATAACATCTTCCAAAATATTGTTTTGAAGTAGATACATCTTATGGTATAGACCTTTTTGTCCGAGTAATTCTTGGTGTGTTCCGCGCTCTATTATTTCCCCCTTATGAAGGACGAGAATCAGTTCAGCATCTTGAATAGTACTGAGTCTGTGGGCAATAGCAATTGTTGTACGTCCCTTCCTCATCTTTCCAAGACTTGTCTGTATTGCCACTTCTGTTTCTGTATCAATGTTGGCAGTCGCCTCATCGAGAACGAGAATTTTAGGGTTCGTTGCAATTGTCCGTGCAAATGCGACGAGTTGACGCTGCCCACTTGAGTACGTAGAACCGCGTTCCGTCACTTTTTGCGAGTACTTTTCGGGAAGTTTTTCTATGAACTCATTGGCCTGAACAAATTCCGCAGCCGCTCTTACCTCTTCTGCTGTCATATCCTTATTATGCAAACGGATATTGCTTTTGATGTCTCCATAGAAAAGAAACGGATCTTGCAAGACAAGACCTGTCTTTTTCCGTAGTTCTTCTTTTGGAAATTCTTTCAATGAAACATCATCGATATAAATATCACCACGTTCATATTCATAGAAACGCATCAGTAAGTTGATAATGGAGCTTTTTCCGCTTCCTGTATGACCAACGAGTGCAACTGTCTCTCCCGCATTCGCAGTGAAAGAGATATTTTTTAGTACATCAGTTTGTCCATCATATGAAAAAGATACATTACGGAATTCGATTTTACCGTCTTGAATTACGGCTTGTTTACCATCGTTCTGTTCCGGTTCCATATCCGGATCATCCATTAATTTAAATACACGGGACGCCGCAACCATTGCTTGCTGAAAAATGGATAATCTTTGCATCACTTGTTGGACGGGCTGGAATAAACGACGAATCAATGTCGTAAATGCATATAAAACACCAACTTCAACAGGGCTTGCCAGTGATATAAATCCGAAATAACCGAGTACAAAGACGATTGCTCCTGCATACAGCAGATCGATTGCCGGACCGAGCAGGATGCCGTCAAATTTAATGTTACGCATTCCTGCACGGTAATGTTTTTCGTTGATGTCGTCAAACTCAATTTCTAGACGTTCTTCCTGCCTAAATGCTTGAATCATCCCCATGCCGGATAATGATTCGGCTATTTTAGCATTCAGCTGACTCAACCGTTCACGGATGTCTTGATAGAAATCCGCACTATATCTCCTATAAATGACGATGACCGTTAAGAAGAGTGGCAACAATAACAGGGATATTAGTGCAAGCTTTGCATCAAGTGAAAATAGTGCAATGTAAACGCCGAGAAGCACAAAAATGGCTTGTAAAAACGTAACAATGACACTGACGAACATTTCTTTGATGGCTTCCGTGTCATTTGTTACACGCGAAACAATACTTCCAGCAGGCGTTTTATCAAAATAACGCATTCCAAGGCTTTGCACTTTTGAAAACACATCGATTCGCATCTGCTGAATAATTTTTAACGCAATATCTTGGAATCGAATCAGTTGGAAATAGGACACGACGACCATAAACACTTGGATACCTATATAAACTAGCGCAATGTTCATTATTTCTGTTCTTGGGAAGTTCATCGTCGCTAAATGATTATCGATAAATCTTTGGATTATCAAAGGTCCGACTATACTGCCAGTGACTGTCAAAACGAGTAGGATCAGCGCAAATATAATGCTCTTTTTATGAGGAATGATATATCTCAACAATCTCTTTAAAACAAACCATTGATCTTTTGCCGTTAGTTTCGGTTGTTTTTCTTCTGACATTATTCCTCACCCCCCTGTTCGACAAGTACTTCAAGTTGTTGCAAGTCATACATTTCTTTATATCTTCCAGCCAGATCGATTAATTCTTCGTGTGTTCCAGCTTCGACAATTGCTCCTTCATCCATGACGATAATTTTATGTGCATGTTGGATGGCACTTAGTCGATGTGAAGTAATAATTGTAGTTTCGTTCGTACGTGTTTGTTTGAGCGAGTATAAAATTGCTTCTTCCGTTTGGGCATCGACAGCTGATAAAGAATCATCCAAAAGTAGCAATTCCGGTTCCATAATTAATGCACGTGCAATGGAAACCCGTTGTTTTTGACCTCCAGACAGAGAGACCCCACGTTCTCCTACTATCGTTTCATACCCTTCTGTAAACCCTAAAATATCTTCATGGATATGCGCGAGTTGCGCAGCATGATGAATTCTATCGGGTGCTATTCTTGGATTTATGAAAGCAATATTTTCAGCAAGTGTCGTTGAGAAAAGGAAGTGGTCTTGCGGTACATAACCGATTGACTCTCTTAAACGTTGCTGTTTATATTGATTAATAGGTTTGTCTCCATAAATGATGCTTCCTTTATACCCTTCAAACTCTCGTAACAGTAATTTCAGGATTGCCGTTTTACCTGATCCCGTTTTACCGACAATTCCCATTGTTTCACCCCGTTTTAATGTGAAGTGAACATTACGCAGAGCCGCCCGCTCATCACCTGGGAATTTAAACTCATCTATATCGAAATGCAAATCGCCTTCGGGTCTTCTATCAATTGCACCAGGCAAATCTTTAATTTCAGGCGATACAGATAATAGTTCTGTAATTCGGCTGTAAGATGCATTACCTCTCTCTACGATATTAAAGAGGAAGCCAAATGCAAGCATTGGCCAGACCAGAAGGCCGAGGTAGGCACTGAACGCTACCATGTCACCGATTGACATGTCCCCTGCAATGATAAATTTCGTTCCAAAATAGAAAGACAGAATGTATGAAATCGCGAATATACCCGTAATTGTCGGATCGAATAATGCATCCACTTTAGCGACACGCATATTTTTACTGACAACATCAGTAGACAATTTGGTGAAATCCTCAATATCTTCGTTTTTTTGTCCGAATGTCTTAATGACTTTGATACCCGATATACTTTCCTGTGTCTTGTCATTCAAATTTGAAAATGCTTCTTGGGAAAATCTGAATCGCTTGCGTAGCAATCTACCATAATAGCTAGTCAGGAAGATCATGAATGGCAACGGAATGAGTGCAATTAGTGTCAGTTTCCAATGGATGGTGATTGCCATTGTTAAAATGACGAATCCGCCCGTCGCAATGGAATCGACCAGTGTCAAAATCCCCATACCCGCCGTTTGCTGCACGGCATTTACATCATTTGTTGCATGAGCCATTAGGTCTCCTACACGTCTTTTTTGGTAGAAGGATGGTGACATTCTTGTAAAATGATTGAACAATTTTTCACGCATCGTCCGCGACAACAATACAGCAGAACCAAAAATCATGACACGCCAATAATAGCGCGCTATGTACATGAGAATGCCGGAAATTGCTAGGATAACAAGCCATCTTGTGAGCCCGGCGGTTGTTAACGAACTCTCTGTAATGTCATCGACGATAATCCCAATAATCTTCGGTGGCAACAGTTGCAATATTGAGACGAAAACAAGCGCCGAAACCCCTAAAAGATATTGCTTCTTCCGCTGTTTGAAAAACCAGCCGAGCTGAACTAAAACCTTCACACTACTCCCCCTATTTTACTATAAAATTGAACCTTTGATTAGTTTAGCAAATGTCTGGACAATAAAAAAGGTCCGAGGTATAAATAATTCGAATTCGGAAATAGTTTCGTTGGTAAGATACGGATAAGCCATGCCATTTGCTCATATAATTACGAAGTATCGTCATTTGACTTTGAGGAGGAACTTAAATATGAGGACAGTAAATAACAAATTACTAGTATTGCTACTTATACTACTAGGCACGGCAGTTTGTTCAGCCTGTTCGTACAATAGCGAAAAAGCGGTGCGTAATGGTGATGTTGTCAATATGCATGGACCTGTCTATAACTACCCCGTATTCGAAGCTTTTTTGGAAAGTATAGAGTCTAAGAAATCCGATGTAGTCCGTATTGCAAATTACTCACTTGAAGGAGACCCGACTTTATACAATCTGTCCTACAACGGCTCCTCGATTGCCTTAGAGATTAACCGTTCAAAAAATAAAAATAGAGGAAACAATCCTACTAAAACAAACATGACATGTACAAATCTAATTGAAAAGGATGGTCAGCAATTATTTGTCTACACGCTTACTGGATGCGATTCGTCTGACGAAAGTTTTACAATTTTAAGTGTAGCGAAAGAGCATGTGGACGAACATGAACACTAGGTATAGCTAATTAAGGTCGATTGTCTCGATGCAGACAATCGTATTCAGAGAATTTTTTTGCAACTGGGAGTTATCCTCTATATAAATAACTTGTAGCCGAGTATCCAACCTTTTCAATATACCTGTCGTGTCAGTAAATAATCCATACTCCCACGTTCTGATACGGACTTCGCAACGCGCTTGATAAGCAATATCTAACTGCTGTTGAAATTCCTGGAGCGACCATTCGTCAATATTGGGCTTTCGTTCATAGTTGTCTTCTCCCATCCAGTCACGTAACTCTGTCAAGTGTTCTGTCAACATCATCGCTGTCCATTTGATGCGTCCACGATCACGAATCAAAAAAATCACTCCTTTTTCCGGATAAATAAGTTCAACAATGTATAAATGAATTACACGTTAAAAATGAGGCAACCCTTTTATTAAAAATGCCCACCAATCAGTTTCTCCCGTTCAACCGTCGTTCCTGCATCTGTGTAAGAGACCGCACGCAGAACAGCATTCGTTCCATATTTATTTCGGAGCGAATCAATCACTCCACCAAGTTGTCGGGTGCGCCATTTGTTTTCATCGAACAGACTGAGCTGCATGGAATGCTCTTCCTCTAACTTTGTTAGACTTAGTGATAATTGCCGAATGGGTCGGCCATCATGAAATTCATCAAGCAATGCCGTACACACACGATAAATTTCCATTGTGTCATTCGTTGCTTCATGTATCGAGCGTGAACGGCTAAAACCGCCGCCTAGTACTTGTTTTGAATAGCCTACAGACAAATGAATCGTGCGTCCTGCTCTACCCGATTCCCTCGCCCGCATCGCTACATCCTCACACATTTCAAGAATGATTGTGAGTACATCTTCCCGTACGATGTAATCACGATAGAGAATCTGCCCTTTGCCGTAGCTCTCTTGCCCTTCAACAAGTGGCGGAGCCCCCAAATCAGATAAATCGATGCCATGTGCATGGTAATACAATTGATTGCCCATGACGCCGAATTTTTTTTCAAGTCTTTCGAGCGGAGCATGAGCAAGGTCACCGACCGTAAATAGCCCCATTCCATTTAATGTCTTTTCAATTCTACTGCCAATCCCCCACATGCGGCTTAGCGGTGCAACGGGCCATAACTTGGTAGGTACATCTTCATACGTCCAATGCGCAACACCCGTCTTTTTCGCTTCGATGTCGAGAGCGAGCTTTGACATCAGCATATTTGGACCGATGCCGCACGCAGAGGGTATCTGGAATTGATCGATGAGATCGTCCTGTATCCGCCTCACAGTTTCTTCGAGCGGGCCCCATAGCCGTTCGGTTCCGCTGAGGTCAATGAAACTTTCATCGATGCTGTACACATGGATTGCCTCTTTAGGAACATAATTGTTCAGCAGCCGGGTGATTTCCATTGATACTTCGATAAAAAAACCCATTTTCGGTTCGATTAGATGGATTGCGGGGTCATCGGGTATTTCAAATAGCCGCATACCAGTCCGCACGCCAAATTTTTTTTCAATGGTGGAGATGCAGCAAGCACGATACCACCTTTCCGCTCTTTATTGCCGATGATGGCAATCGGCACTTCCATAACATCAAGCCCTTCGATTGCGGCAGCACAACTGGCGTAAAAGCTACGCATGTCGAGGCAGACAATTTTCCGATTTGGTAAATGATCATACATATCAAACTCCCCCTACACAGAACTCATGTTCTTATTTACATTATAGCCCTAACTGTAACTCATATACAATGGAATAATTATGCAAGCACTTTGTTCCTTTCATTTTTCCCACAGCAAAAAAGCCGGCAGTTAGCCAGCTTTTAATAAGATACATCGCTTTTCACTAAGGAATTCATAAAATTTTCGACCTGTGGATAAACTACTAAATGATATTCCACGCCCAGATTCCAGAACGGAGCATTTTCTCATTTTTTCATAAAGTACTTTCGGCCCAGTCTTTCGACAACTGACGGTGCAACAGCGTAAATTTTGCTAGTGATTCCCATATACCAAGGTAAATTCACATCGCGGACAGATTTCCCCAATGTTTTAATCACCGCATCGGCAACAGCTTCCACCGTCAACAAATGTCTGCCGAGCGATGTACGGTAAGCACCTGTTTCATCCGCAAGTTCAAGAAAAGGTGTGTCAATCGGACCCGGATTAATAGTGGTGACCTGAATACCGTATGAAGCTACCTCCATACGAAGTGCATTCGTATAGCCAATAATCGCGTGTTTTGAAGCAGCGTAAACGGATGCTTTCGGGGTAGCAACTTTCCCCGCCTGTGAACCAAGATAAATAAGATGGCCGCTCCGGCGCTCTCTCATGCTGGGCAATAAAAGCTTTGTCAGTTGCATCGGTGCGATGACATTGACGGTCATCATGTTTTGAATCGCTTCATCGGGAGTCTCATGTGCAAAACTGAACGTACCCATGCCCGCTGAAAAAATGACAGCATCCGGAGATCTAATCTGCGTCATTAAATGTTCGATGTCTTCTTTTTTTGTTAAATCTGCCGGTATCACTTGTGCGCCTTCAAGTCGCAACTTCTCTAAAATGGCAAGTGATCTTCCCGTTGCCCATACTTCATATCCCTCTGCCAAAAGCCGCTTCGATAATGCATAACCGACACCGCTCGTAGCACCTGTAATCAAAACCATTTTACGCTTGCTCATATTGGAGAATTCCGTTTTCATCTCGTTTTTCATGAACAAGTCCCTTTTCAAAAAGGTAATCGGTTTGGCCAATTGTTTCTGATAGCGTAAGACCAAGCTCTTTTTCATAGACGGATGGGAATAACTCGCGCGTCAATTCGAAAATTGTACGTTGGCCTTTATCCATCATTGCAAGCACCTTCATCGCCCGTTCGTGCTGTCTTACGAAACGGCCTTCAATAAGCTCGTGAGCATTGCGCACTTCATCACCATGACCGGTATATATGATATCAACGGGTAAAGTAAGAATGCGTTTCAACGACTCGTTATATTGCAACAAAGAGCGTGGACGGCCATGCTCAGGATTAAGCGGCGGCTCGATAAGCGGATTTGAAGAAACTTTTTCAAGCACCAAATCTCCGCCAATCATTGTTCTATTCTCTTCATCCCACAATACGATATGGCTTTGCGCATGACCTGGTGTTTCCATAACCGTCCAGCCGGCATGCCCAGGCAGCGCATCTTCTTCAGCAAGCGTCATGTCGAGTGGACGTTCTCCCATAAACGCGACAGACCTTTTCATCTTCTTAACCCAGCCAAGGTACTGTTCAGGTACGCCTTCTTCGATAAGTCGCTCTAGATAAAATGCATCATGATAGCGGAAGAAAGCTTCATCCCGTTTGAGCCATAAATCATTGTAGGTATGGCCTAAGACTTTTGCGTTATCAAATGCGTCAATCCAACCAGCGTGATCTGGATGATGATGTGTCAAAATGACCTGTTCAATATCATTGAATGAGTAACCGGCTTCCTTGATGCCCTGTTTCAATGCTTCATATGCTTCAGGGGTTTTCGGCCCCGCATCGACGAGTGACAGCGTATCTCCTTTTATAAGAAAAGCATTTACATCGCCCACTGCGAACGGTGTTGGAATAACAATCTTGTGTATCATATAAAAATCCCCTTTATAAGATGAATGAGTATTCAGTACAGTGTACCTTTTTTATGAGTTGACGTCATCTTTTGAATCTATCCTCTACCAAGATGTTAATATACTCGTATAAGGTATATGACCCCGTTGTTTACTTAAAAGAACATTTTGGTACGAACGCATCCTATGATACAAGCAGTGCGGTACAAAACAGCTGACCGAAAAAACATGTGTAAAATGTGGCAAGATAAATGGTCCAAATGCCAAGTTTTGTGGTGACTGTGGTGAAGACCTTTAACTCTGATGCAAAAGAGGTGTTCCTATGACGGACTTAACAAATAATAAAGATTTGGAATCGATCAAAACTGAACTGACGACGGTAAATAAATGTCCTTCCTGTGGAGGTAACACGTTATTTGAACCGAAAAGTGGAAATCTGAAAAGTCCGTTTTGCGGAAGCGAAAAGGAAATCGACCAGTCTTGGGAAAATAGTATTGAACACGACTTCTTAGAAGCATTAGAAAAAGAAATTCACAGCTGGGACGATGAAAAACGTGTTTTTAAATGTGAAAACTGTGGTGCCGAAACACTTTTAGATAAAGATAAAGTGGCCGATTTCTGCTCATTTTGCGGGTCTTCTCATATTGCAATAAGTGATCACCATGCGGGCATGAAACCAGCATTGGTGCTCCCCTTTAAAGTCGCGAGAAATGATGCAGTTGAAAAATTTAAGATATGGCTGAAAAAGAGATATTTTGCTCCATCTAAGCTAGTGCAATCGTATAAAATGGATACCATTGCGGGAGCATACATCCCGTACTGGACTTTTGATGCCCAGACGGATTCTTCTTTTATCGTCCAGATAGGCACGTATTATTACGTAACGGAAATGCGGACCCTATTTGAAGATGGCAAGTCCAAACAAGTATCGGAACAGGTAAGGAAAATCCAATGGCGTACGGAACACGGGCGCTACAGCGAATTCTTTGACGATGTTTTGGTGAAAGCATCACGTAATGTAGCAAGTGGCCTTATTGATAAGATTGAACCCTTTCAGTTAAATGGACTCCTCGACTATAAAACAGAATATTTATCCGGTTTTTTAGCAGAAAGGTACTCGATTCCATTGAAGGATGGCTGGAATGATGCAAAAAATAGTATTGACGCCGGTATTAAGAATGGAATACATGGACAAGTATATGGTGATGTTGTCAATATTGTAAGTGTTTCCACTAACTACGACAACATTACTTACAAACATATTCTATTACCTATTTGGATTTCTTCGTTCCAGTTCAACAATAAAATCTACCGCTTCCTCGTTAACGGACAAACCGGTAAAGTTAGTGGGCAATCGCCGATAAGCGCCGTAAAAGTATCGATTTCCGTCATAGTGATCTTAGCAATTATATTCATAATCTACTTGCTCTACACGATAAGCTAAATATTTTATTGCATAAAATGATAGTTGACTTTCTTCAGTCGGCATGCAATAATCGGACTAATTCAAGTACATATAGGCGTTGAAGAAGATAAGTAATTGCGGTAATGGAGAACAGAAAATGTGGTCACTGACTGAAAGCCACCCTCCCTCTCCCGCTTTGAACCTCCTTCCGAGCTGCTGTGGAAACACAGGCGTGCCTTTCGCGTTAAGAAAGAACGAGATGTACCGGTTTATAATCGGTAAATTTAGGTGGTACCGCGGAAACATGTGTTTTCGTCCTTATTTAGTAGGGGCGAGAGCGCATTTTTTTTGCGTCTGTCAAAGGAACTTATGCTGTTATTAACGGAATGAAAGAGGTAATTCAGATGAAAACGATTGTATTTATAGGAGCCGGATCGATGGCGGAAGCCGTTATTTCCGGTATTGTGGAGCAAGGTGCTGTAATACCTCAAAATGTTTACGTCATGAACAGATCGGACGATGAAAGACTAATTTCACTGCACAATAAATATGGAATCTCGATTGTTAGCAAGGACAAAGAAGCGCTGAAAAATGCAGATCTCATTGTACTTGCGACAAAACCAAAAGACATCTACCAAGTGATGGCAGACACACTTCCCCATTTGGCTGAAAAGACAGCGGTTTTATCGGTCATTGCAGGTGTTTCAATACAAACAATCGAGACAGGTCTCGGTTTTAGACCAATCGCGCGCTCTATGCCCAATACATCTGCTACAATCGGAAAATCAGCCAGTGGTATCGCATGGAATAGTGCGGTTAGCGATGCGTTAAAAATACATATACTCGGTCTTCTCAATTCAATTGGGATGGTGAGAGAAGTCGAAGAAGATGACCTACATGCAGTCACTGCTCTTTCCGGAAGCGGCCCGGCGTATGTCTATTATTTAGCGGAAGCACTTGAAGAAGCGGCAATCAGCAAGGGTCTTACAAAAGAAGTAGCACGTGCGCTTATTATCCAGACTATTGAAGGAGCTGCGGCGATGTTGAAAGAAACAAGTGCGGAACCCGCGGAACTGCGCGAAAACGTGACAAGTCCAGGTGGCACAACGCAAGCAGGATTAGAAGCTTTGGAAAAAGGTCTATTTAAAGAAACGGTTGCGGACTGCATTAGTCAGGCGGAGAGGCGTTCGCGTGAGCTTGGAGCAATGTCTTAAAGTTACTCAATTTGTAATAAACAGTAGAACGTCAAACTCGAATAATAGATCACTATTTAAAGTGATTATTATTCGAGTTATCGTTCAAGTAAACAAAACATGTATTCGTTAAAATACTACCATCTTCATGGTAAGTTATAGTTCTATCAATATCGAAAAACACAATTTTGTAAGCCATAATAATCCCCTATAGTAGTAGCAAATTAATAGATAAAAAATACTCATATTAAATCACACTATGCTTTTCGGATTAAGCTACTGTTGCAGTAACGAATGATATACTTCGAAAATCTTAAAGCCATATCAATCCTCAGCTCATCAGAAGTGAAAAATTCACTCCCCACACCTTTTCGAACATTTATTGCCTCTTTAATTATCTGATGCCATTCCCCTGGTAAATGCAGCAATCCATACTCTCCAGCACCAAGTTTGGATATAATGCTATGTTCCTTTAAGGTGTAATATTGACGCAACAAGCCGAGAACGGACCACTCAATTTCAAAATCAATCGCTTCAGAAGGTAGTTGAAGTAACTGCTCAATTGAACCCTCAATACTTTGAATCCGTTTGGCCCAATACGTATTTATATTGTCGCTTACATAGGTTATCAGATCATGTGAGTCAACTTCAATTCTAAGCTCTCTTGGTTCTGGACCTATCATGTTAATTCCATGCTTTTTCAATATCCACCAAGTAATGGAGTTGAAATAAGCACCATAACTCAATTTACCATCGTTATAGTAAGGTAAAATGGTATCGACAACTTTTAGGTTACCAATATCCCCCCACATAATGTAGATTCCATCCATTTCCGGTTTTTGATAGTTTCTGGTTATTATACTATGGACTTCAGCTAATACTTCCACTTCCTCCCCTGACAAACGACGATTTGTAATTGCAATAAAATCAATATCACTTGAATCATTTACGTAGGCATTCAGCGCAATTGATCCTTGGATATAAAATCCTTCGAGTGTATTTGGTAAAAGTTCGTTAAATAATGCTATAGAATCGTTTAGAACGGTTTGTACAACAACAGGTATTTCCCCCATCAGGCTCTCCCCCATATATAAAATGAATGTAACTATACTTCATACAATAGCCGCAGCTAGTACGGCAATTCTTATTTACTATGTTTATAATGAAAATCATCTCCATTTTCCGTCACACCAAAATTTCATTTTCTATTGAATATAAAATCGCTGCGTTGCCTGCAGTTTCTATACGATAAAAGAACGTTTACGGGTTACTACTTTACTATTATTAGTTAGACGAGCAGTATGAAAGATAGTTCAAATTACTACCAAAGCTGAAACGAATTAATACTAGAAAAGCGTCAAATCCCTATTTTTTTTTCAAAACTTATATCCTTTCAATTTCGGTTTTAACGTTAGTGTATTAAATTTCACCATAGAGTAGAAAGACTAATGTGATTTTTCTCTTTATCTTCATAATCACCTTATCAATTGATTCGCTAATTGAATAAGAGATTTAAATCGGTTTAAGACGGCTGAACTGTCTTAACATCTCGTCTTTGTTATACTTGTCGTGTTAATCATTTAGGAGGTATGTAAACATGGCAAAGTTATTTGAACCATTTAAATTACGTGACGTTGAATTTAAAAACCGTATCGTTATGTCGCCGATGTGCATGTATTCGAGCCATAACGAAGATGGAATGATTGAGGATTGGCATAAGACGCATTACACCACACGCGCTGTCGGTCAAGTTGGTCTTATCATTGTTGAAGCAACAGCAGTTCAACCCGAGGGACGTATTTCTGCGCAAGATCTAGGTATTTGGAGTGACAATCATATTGAAGGTTTGGGAGAAACAGTCCGTCTCATGCAGCAATACGGTACGAAAGTAGGAATCCAGCTTGCACATGCTGGACGTAAAGCGACAGTTGACGGCGATATTTATGCTCCATCTGCAGTTGCCTACAATGAAAAATATAAAACACCTGTCGAAATGACCGAAGACGATATTAAAACGACCATACAAGCATTCAAAGATGGCGCTTTACGCGCGAAAAAAGCTGGATTTGATGTTATCGAACTTCATGGTGCACATGGCTATCTCATTAACGAGTTCCTGTCACCCCTTTCCAATAAGCGTACAGATGAATATGGTGGATCGCTAGAAAACCGTTATCGCTTCTTGAAAGAAATTATTGATGAAGTACGTGCCGTTTGGGATGGCCCACTTATTGTTCGTATCTCTGCACATGATTATAGTGATGGTGGCATGACACCCGAAATATACGTAAAAATGGCGAAGTGGATGAAATTGCAAGAAGTGGATCTGATTGATGTCAGCTCTGGGGCGCTCGTACCAGCAGCGATTGATGTATTCCCTGGTTACCAAGTGAAGTTCTCTGAAACAATCAAAGAAGGTGCCGAAATATCAACAGGCGCGGTTGGTCTAATCACGACAGGAATCCAAGCAGAAGAAATATTGAAAAATGGACGAGCTGATTTGATTTTACTTGCCCGTGAATTATTACGGGATCCGTACTGGGCTTATACCGCGGCAAAAGAATTGGGCGAGGAAATTAAAGCACCAAAACAATATGAGCGCGGATGGAAATTTTAACCAGTGAATAACCGAAAACCCGTGAAGGATCTTTAGACACAACAAAAAGATGGAAGAGCCAATTATGGCCATTCCATCTTTTTTTTCCTGAAATTCCACTTACGAAAAACTGCGTTTTAGTGAGCGAAGTAATACATTTGAAATGTTTCATACTTCATTGTGGAGAAATCAAAACATGATATGTTTCGGTTTCTTCCAAAAAAGAGCGATAATGGTGCCGATCAATAGGACAATCGCTGCAAAGTAGTAAGGATAGTTCAGGTTTATGTCAAATAGCACACCCCCGATTATCGGACCGAAAATATTACCTAGACTTGTGAAAGTAGAATTCATACCACCGACAAAGCCTTGTTCGTTACCCGCTATTTTTGATAAATAAGAAGTAACCGCTGGGCGTATTAAATCAAAGCCGACAAATAAAACGAATGTTGTTAGTAGAATGGAGAAATATGAACTGACATACGTCATTAATAACACAAGTATTGTTGAAATTGCTAAACTATAGCGAATTACATTGATTTCACCCATGTTTTTTACTAACCGATCAAACAATAAGACCTGCGCAACAGCCCCGACAATCCCGCTTCCTGTAATGACGATAGCGATGTCTTTTGGCGTGAAGCCAAATTTGTGGTCGACGAATAGGCTGAATAACGATTCGAAGGCTGCGAGGCCAAAGGACAAGACAAATATTATTATAAACGCTATTAGATACATCGGTATGAAAATGCGGCTTAACCCAGTCTTTTGTCCTGGCGTCGGTACTTCTTCATCTGCACGTTCAGGCTCTTTCAATAGAGCGATTGAAAGAATAGCTGCAAATACCCCTAATACTCCTGCCGAATAGAAAGGAACCCGCGTGCCGATTTCGGCTAAAAAACCGCCTATCCCGGGTCCAATGATAAAGCCTGTACTTATGGCAGCTGACATATAACCGAGTGCTTTTGATCTGTTTGTACTCGTTGTAATATCTGCAATGAAGGCTGTCACCGCAGGCATGATGAACGCCGCACTGATTCCACCAAGCATACGTGAAATGAAGAGGACTTCGATCGATTGTCCCATTCCGAATAAAAACTCCGAAAAGCCAAATATGAATAAGCCCACCACAATCATAATTTTCCGACCGTATTTATCAACCCATCGACCTGAGATTGGCGAGAAGATAAGCTGCGTAATCGCAAATGCCGCAACCATGTAGCCCACGACTGAACCGCTGATTTCCAGCTCATTCATTATCGTCGGTAATACTGGAATAACGAGTCCAATACCTAAAAAGGCAATAAATAAGTTCATTAATAGAATAGCTAATACGCCTTTTTTGTTTTTCATATAGTAAACTCCTCTAACTCTCGACTAGGTGAATTGCGTCGAAATATACACAATACTGACTCTCTCACGAGTATAACATCATTCATATAATAATTAATATGATTTCTTAAGTTTATTGAAATTGCTCTGCCAAAACATTTAACGGTAATCTAAAGGGACGAAAGAGCCCGACTGACTCCTTCATATTTTTCATTATTCTATCCATTACGAATTATTTTCATCAGGATTCTAATTTCACTCTCTAAAAACTTCCCCATCTCTCCACTCGAACCGAGAAAAGTCCTCAGCGATATATAGGTTTGGGAATATTGCCGTACCTTGTTTAAGCAGCTGTGCCACATCGCTTGCCATAAATCGCGCACTAATATGATTGGCGATAAGGGTTTTTACTCCCGCTTCTTTTGCCGTTATAGCGGCATCACCAATCGTCGAATGACCATACTCTTTTGCCAGGTTTCCAGTTCCATTATCGAAAGTAGCTTCGTGAATTAAAATATCCGTATCTTGCGCTAGTTCAACGGCAGCGGCGCAATAGCTGGTATCTCCGAGAATGGCAACCGTAAATCCTTTTTTGGGGTCGCCAGTGACTTCTGAACTAGAAACGATTCGTCCATCATCCAATGTCACATCTTCTCCATCTTTTAGCTGCTTCAACTGCGGACCATTTGGAACTCCCGCTTCTTTCGCTTTTTCAATTAGTAATTTTCCTGGAAGTGGTTTTTGCTCGATTCTGTAACCAAAGCACGGAATAATATGTTGTAAGTTCTTTGTAGTAATACGATAGTTAGCATCTTCAAATACCAGACCTTCACTAACTTCATGGATGTGCAACTCGTAATTTAAATGGGTATTTGTAACTCGCAACGTTGTCTGAAGCCATTCGTTAAGTCCAGGTGGCCCGTATATATCAAGTTTTTCCTTACCTCCAAGGAACGAACGGGAGCCAATTAAACCCGGCAACCCAAATATATGATCACCGTGTAAATGCGTAATGAATATTTTGCTGATTTTTCTTGGTTTCAGAGAAGTATGTAAAATCTGATGCTGTGTCGCTTCCCCACAGTCAAAGAGCCAATAACCTTCTCCTTCAGCGGATAAATTCAATATGACTGCTGATGTATTACGCATTTTTGAAGGCATACCCGCGCCTGTTCCTAGAAATTGCAGTTCCATAATATATGTCCTCCTTTCATTTAAAGCCCCGTTTTACAGTTCCAGGACCAAACTTTTGTTCCAATTGTGATAATAATGTATCCATTGTCTCTTCTTTCTCATGTTTTTCATAGTTATAAATCGATAGTTGCTCATGCAGTTCATTCATCAGAATTACGTTTGTAACAGTAATTCCAAGAAGACGAACCGGCTCCCCGTCCCAATGTTTTTTAAACAAATCAGTCGCCTCTTTGTAAATGTCCTGTTCTTTATAAAGAGGATTGAGGACAGTCCGGCTCCGTGTTTGATTGTGCCAGTCGGCTGTACGAATTTGAATCATAACTACCGTACCAGCAAGTTGCCGATTGTCGAGGCGGACTGCAACTTTTTCCGCCAGCCATTTGAAAACTTTCAAGCATTCGTCCAAGTCTGTTTCATCCACAGGCAATGTAGTTGAACTGCCTACACTTTTTCGTTCTTCAGCTGCTCCTGGGTCTACAGGCCGATCATCAATACCATTTGCACGATTGTGAAGACGGATTCCTTGCTTACCAAGGGAAGACTTGACTGTGAGTTCATCGATTTTCGCGAGATCGCCAATTGTATAAATACCTAGCGTATTCAATTTCTTCTCTGTACTCTCCCCAATTCCATGCATATCAATAACGGGTAGAGGCCATAAAATCGATTCAATTTGTCGTTTCCTTAAAATCGTAACACCCATCGGCTTTTTCATATCCGATGCTGTCTTTGCTAAGAACTTATTCGGTGCAATACCAATTGAACAGGGGAGATCGAGCTCTTGTAAAATACGCTGTTGCATGGACATAGCAATATTTACGGCATCAGTCAAACCACCGATTGCTGTAATGTCAATATACGCCTCATCTATGGACACCGGTTCGACAAGGTCCGTATACGTTCTAAGCAATTCAAAAACCGCAGAAGAAGCGGTTCGATACTTTTCAAAGTCAGGTGGAATTATTACGAGATCCGGGCAAAGCCTTTTCGCCTCACCGACAGTCATTGTCGTGTAAACACCGAACGCTCTCGCTTCGTAAGAGCACGTCACGAGAATGCCTCTCCTTGCTTTCGGATTACCAGCGACAGCGAGTGGTATTCCTTTCAACGAAGGGTCGTGCGCTTGTTCGACGGATGCGAAAAAACTATTCATATCAAGATGAAGAATAACTTTTGCCCGTGATGCACCAACCGTTGTCACGACACTTCCCCTCCTTTACTTTTAGTGTAATTATAATGCAAAAAACGGACAGAAGACACTGTCCGGTTTGCATACTACTCTTCTAGTGCCAATTGCGCTTCTACATAGTCACTGATTTTATCCATACCAGCCAGAGTTTTGGATAGAATCTCCGGATTGACAACAGTAATCATCCGGTTCTCCAAATTTGCAACTGACGTGAAGTAAGGTGTTCGTGAATAAGCCATGAGAGCCGAAGATGTCAAAGCACTTCCAGGGATATCAAGAATTTCTTTTGCATCCAGAACGAGTAACCCCATGAATAAACTGCCGGTCTGAACGACGACAACGCGGGCGTCCTCTCGTCCTTGTGCACTTTTTCCATATAAAATTTGTTCGAAGTCCAGAATCGGAACAAGTTCCCCTCGAATCCGCATAAGTCCCAGCATAAAGTTGGGTAGGTGAGGAATCCGATTCACATGCTCGAGTCGCTCGATAGACACGACCGCCTCAATGGAAATCGCATATTCTTCATTACCGCATTGAACGATGACCGCTTTCAAGTCACTCATGTGGTAAGCCCCCTCTATTATGCAGTCGCTGTTACACGTACGATTTCAAGCAAAAGTTCTGTCAGTTTGTTCAATTCATCAACTGGCATGCGTTCATTTTTTGTATGAATTTCTTCATAACCGACGGATAATGTGACTGTGGGAATGCCTGCACCGTTGAATACATTGCCGTCACTTCCACCACCGCTTGTCATTAGTTCCGGCGTCAATCCAATATTCCGAATGGCTGTTATCGCTGTTTGCACGACTTGTGCATCTTCTTCAAAACTGAAGCCAGGATACATGAGTACAACTTCCGTTTCAGCTCTTCCGCCCATCAGCTCAGCAGTTTGTTCAAACGTCCGCACCATATGCTCCGTTTGTTCATTCAGTTTGTCTGAATTAATGGACCGTGCTTCCGCTAAAATATGAACTTCATCACAGACGATATTCGTTGCTTGCCCGCCTTCAAAGCGTCCAATATTAGCAGTCGTTTCCGAATCAATCCGACCAAGTGACATTGCAGCAATGGATTTGGCCGCAATGTTAATAGCCGAGACGCCTTTTTCAGGAGCAACGCCAGCATGTGCCGTTTTCCCATGGATTGTCGTCCGTAATTTCGCCTGGAATGGTGCAGCAGTTACAATGCCACCCACTTTTTGATCGCTGTCAACAGCGTAGCCAAACTTAGCTTTAATTACTGACATGTCCAACTCTTTCGCACCTACAAGGCCGCTTTCTTCACCAGCTGTAATAACAAACTGAATATCGCCATGTGGCTGACCACTTTCTTTTAATGTACGCGCCATTTCAAAAAGTGCAGCAATCCCCGCTTTATCATCCGCACCAAGAATTGTTGTACCATCCGAATAAATATATCCGTCCTCGCGTAATTCAGGTTTAATTCCCTGACCTGGTACAACGGTGTCCATATGACAAGTGAAATAAATCGGTTCAATTCCTTCAGCTGTCCGATTCATTGTCGCAATTAGATTACCTGCTCCATGTCCAGTACGATCGTCAGAATCATCCTCTTCAACGTCGAATCCAAGTTCCAGCATTTTATTTGTTAATACATCTGCAATTTGACGTTCGTCTTTTGTTTCCGAATCTATTTGAACCAATTCCAAAAATTCGTCTAATAGTCTTTGTTTATTCATCCAAAACATCTCCCTATAGCGGTATATTACCATGTTTCTTGTACGGTCTAGTTTCTTGTTTGTTGCGCATCATGTCGAGTGCTTGTAATAGTTTAATGCGGGTTTCACGCGGATCAATAACGTCATCGACCATACCGTGTGATGCTGCAACGTACGGATTCGAGAACTTCTCACGATACTCTTCAATTTTCTCTGCACGCATCGCTTCGGGATCGTCGCTGTTTGCGATTTCTCTCGCGAAGATGATATTTGCCGCACCTTGTGCGCCCATAACTGCAATTTCAGCGTTTGGCCATGCATAAACAAGATCTGCTCCAATTGACTTTGAATTCAATGCAACATAAGCTCCGCCAAATGCTTTACGCAGAATAACTGTGATTTTTGGAACTGTTGCTTCTGAATAGGCGTACAGTATTTTGGCACCGTGTCGAATTATACCACCATGCTCTTGTTTGATGCCCGGGAAGAAGCCCGTAACGTCTTCAAACGTAATGAGTGGAATATTGAATGAGTCACAGAAGCGTATGAAACGGGCAATTTTATCGGATGAATCAATATCCAGCCCTCCAGCCATCACTTTAGGCTGATTACAAACAAGGCCAACAGGTTCTCCTTTCATGCGAGCCAATCCGACGACAGCATTTCTTGCGAATTCCGCTTGAACTTCCATAAAGGAATCTGCATCAACGACTTGTTCAACGACCCTTCGTACGTCATATGGCCTGATTGTTTCATACGGCACAACATCTGCTAAATCTGCACGGTAATCATCTACTTCATCATACTCCGCAACTGGTGGTTTTTCATTATTATTTTGTGGTAAATAGGCAAGTAATTTTCTAACGCTCTCAAGTACCGTCTTCTCATCTTTACCACGGAAGTGCGCATTACCGCTAATCGTATTATGTACCTTAGAACCACCCAAATCTTCAGATGAAATTTTTTCACCCGTAACCGTTTCAATTACTTTCGGTCCCGTAATGAACATCTGACTTGTTTCGTCTGTCATGAAAACAAAGTCCGTAATGGCAGGCGAATAAACAGCACCCCCTGCACAAGGTCCAAGAATCACAGAAATTTGCGGTATAACGCCTGAATATATAGCGTTACGGTAGAATATTTCTCCGTAACCGTCAAGTGAGACGACACCTTCTTGAATACGCGCTCCGCCTGAATCATTCAAGCCAATGAATGGTGCACCATTCTTTGCAGCGAGGTCCATCACATTAGCAATTTTCATCGCATGCATTTCACCTAGTGCCCCACCAAAAACAGTGAAATCCTGTGAAAATAAATAAATGGGTCTACCGTTAATTTTACCGTAGCCCGTGACAACGCCGTCCCCAGGTCCCACTTGCTTGTCCATTCCAAAATCCCGTGTACGGTGTACAACAAAAGGATTCAATTCAACAAATGAACCCGGATCCAGAAGCAAATCAATTCGTTCCCTGGCAGTCAATTTCCCTTTTTCATGTTGTTTAGCAATTCGTTCGTCTCCGCCACCTAGTTCAATTTCCCTTTTTTTATCATATAACTCATTTATTTTATCATAAATATCCATCTTTTCAGTCCCCTTTACCGCTTTTATCGCATAGTTCATACAAAACTCCGAACGATGATTTAGGATGAAGGAATGCCACTTCTGCTCCACCGGCACCAGGTTTGGGTGCTTCTTGTAGTAATTGGACACCTTTTTCTCGCAGCTCGGCCATCCTAGTTCGTATATCTGTAACCCCAAATGCAATATGATGGACCCCTTCACCGCGTTTTTCGATGAATTTAGCAATTGGCCCGTCTTCCCCGAGTGGTTCGAGTAATTCAAGTTTGATATTTCCAGCATCTATAAATGCGACACGAACTTTCTGACTTGTGACTTCTTCGATAGCCAATAGTGAAAGTCCGAGCGTGTGTATATAATAGTCAATAGATGTCTCAATACTCTTCACAGCGATTCCAACATGATCTACTTTTTGCATAATGATTCCCCCTTCTCCTATTGTACATTTTACCTCATTAAATGAACAGATGTTGTGGAATTCAGTATTTCTGTTAAAATAGAAGTATAAAGCTTAAGGAGTTTTGTCCGATGTCTAATCGTAAAGTACAGAAAGTCGTTGTCTTAGTGATGGTTGGAGCAATGGTCGCTTCCACTCTCGCATTTGGTTTAAGCATGATTATGTAATAACAAAACAGTCCGCATGTGCAGCTAGCACGTACGGACTGTTTTGTTTTGCAAATTAAAAAACATATAGTGTTAATGACTTTTACTATAGCGGTTTCACGTTAAGACGTGCTACTCTCTATTTTTACAGTTCTTCGCAGTATTCTTCGAACTGGCTTTGCAGGTTTGCCACGACAGACATTGGATCATGTCCTTCGATTTCATAACGACCAACCTCAGCCACCATTTTTCCATCTTTCATTAAAACGAATGACGGTGAAGAGGGCAAGTGATCATCTCCGAAAAGCATGCGTGCTTGAGCAGTCGCTTCTTTGTCTTGTCCTGCAAACACAGTTACTAAGTGATCCGGACGTTTGTCGTAATGCACTGAATGTGCAGCCGCTGGACGTGCGATACCGCCTGCACAACCACAAACTGAGTTCACCATAACAAGTGTCGTACCGGGACGTTTAAAAGCATCTTCAACTAGCTCAGGTGTTGTCAATTGCTCATATCCGCTCGCTTCCATCTCCGAACGTGCTGTTTTAAGGATATCATTCATATAAAGATCAAAATTCATATTCATGTATAATCAAACCCCTTTCTATTTTCTTCTATATCATAGCAGGTGGAAACGGTTCCTGCAAAAAGTCTAGCTTTCGAACAACTTTTCAACAGCGACCGTTACTGTAAGACTTCCGCCAAGCAATGCTTTCTCAAGTTCAGCGACTTCCTCTTTTTTACCGGGCTGAGCAAAAAAAGTATCAATAAGACGGTCTTTAATCATGGAACGGAACCAGTCTTTCGTTTGTCCCTGCCTACGTCCATCCCAAAATCCAGCTTGATCCATTGTATCTTTAAATAAATTTATCGTCTTCCATACTTCTTCAAGTCCTGTATTTACAGTTGAGGAAACAGGCAATGCCGTTGATGTCCAGCCTGGTGAAGCCGGTTGAAGAAAATGTAGGATTTGACGGTATTCTCGTACGGTCTTTTTCGCCAGCCTCAGATTGTCTCCGTCCGCTTTATGTACGACAACACCATCTGCCAACTCCATAATCCCTTTTTTCATCCCTTGCAATTCATCTCCCGCCCCCGTAAGCACGAGCAACATGAAATAATCGACCATTCCGCGAACGACCGTTTCACTCTGGCCAACACCAACTGTTTCAATCAAGATAACCTCATAGCCCGCCGCTTCACAAAGGAGCATCGTTTCACGCGACTTTTTGTGTACGCCGCCCAGTGTCCCAGCTGTTGGAGAAGGCCGAATGAAAGCATTTGGATGCCTAGCGAGTTCTTCCATACGTGTTTTATCACCCAAAATACTGCCGCCTGTTACAGTGGAACTTGGATCGATCGCAAGTACCGCAACCTTATACCCCTGATTCGCTAGCATCAGTCCGAATGCTTCGATAAATGTACTTTTCCCTGCACCCGGAACTCCAGTGATTCCAATTCTTATGCTGTTACCCGTTTTCGGTAGCAGGTCTAGTAGAAGTTGCTGACCCGCCACTTTATCATCCCAAGTTATGCTTTCAAGAAGTGTAATTCCTTTTGCTAAATGAAGCCGAGAACCATTGGATATCCTTTCCGATAACTCTTCAATCGGAATGATGCGCTCTTTCTTTACAAATCGCTTTCGCGCAGTTGCTGCCATGCCGTCATGTGAGGATGTAATTCCGTCCATCACATTTAGAGCGCTGTCATCAAGTAAACGGTTTTTTTCTTTCAATCCGCCACTTCCTCGTAGCCAAGCCTGCGATAGATTTCTTCAATTACTTTCTGCGCAGCAACTGGAATGACTGTGCCCGGACCGAAAATTGCGGCTGCGCCATTTTCACGTAAGAATGCATAATCTTGTGCGGGAATAACGCCACCGACAACAATCAGAATATCCTCCCGTCCAATTTTGGCAAGTTCCTCCCGGAGTGTGGGTACAAGTGTTTTATGCCCGGCTGCAAGCGAGCTCACCCCAATAACGTGCACATCATTTTCAGCGGCTTGCAATGCAGTCTCTTCTGGTGTTTGGAAAAGAGGTCCAATGTCAACATCAAAACCAAGGTCCGCGAAGGAAGAAGCGATTACTTTCGCACCTCGATCATGACCGTCTTGTCCCATTTTCGCAATAAGGATACGCGGACGACGACCTTCGTTTTCCAGAAAATCCTCAGCCATCATTTTCACTTCTTCGATTTCCTCAGTATTCGAGAAGTTCGAACTGTATACACCACTCACGGAACGAATCACCGCCTTATGTCTGCCCGATACTATTTCAATCGCGTCTGAAATTTCACCGATAGTTGCACGTGCGCGTGCCGCTTTAACCGCACATTCAAGTAGATTGCCGTTACCGCTACGTGAGATTTCAGTCAACTCATTGAGATAATTAGTGACTTCTTCATCGTCGCGAGCTTCTTTCATCAAGTTAATACGGTCAATTTGCTTTTGGCGAACGAGCGTATTATCTATGTCCAAAATATCGATAGGATCTTCTGTCTCCAGACGGTACTTATTCACCCCGATAATTGACTCTGCACGTGAATCGATTTGCGCCTGACGTTTTGCTGCTGCTTCTTCGATTTTCATCTTCGGAAGACCAGTTTCAATCGCTTTCGCCATACCGCCGAGCTCCTCGATTTCTTCAATTAGTTCCCATGCTTTCCCCATCAACTCGTCCGTCAGTTTTTCAACATAATACGAGCCACCCCATGGATCGATTACTTTTGTCATCATCGTCTCTTCTTGCAGGAACAATTGCGTATTTCGCGCAATTCGGGCAGAGAAATCCGTCGGCAAAGCAATTGCTTCGTCTAGCGCATTTGTATGAAGTGATTGGGTATGTCCCATCGCAGCAGCATTCGCCTCAATCAATGTGCGAGTTATATTATTGAACGGATCCTGTTCAGTCAAGCTCCAACCAGACGTCTGAGAGTGCGTGCGTAGAGCAAGAGATTTCGGGTTTTCCGGTTCAAACGTCTGCATCATTTGTGCCCACATTTTACGTGCAGCCCGCATTTTTGCAACTTCCATGTAATAATTCATGCCAACTGCCCAAAAAAACGACAACCTCGGTGCGAATGAATCAATATCAATGCCCGCTTTCAAACCTGTACGAACATATTCAAGCCCATCCGCAAGCGTATAGGCAAGCTCGATATCGGCCGTTGCTCCAGCTTCCTGCATATGATAGCCCGAAATTGATATTGAGTTGAATTTCGGCATATTGTTAGATGTATATTCAAAAATATCTGCAATGATTTTCATTGACATATCAGGAGGGAAAATATATGTATTCCTTACCATATATTCTTTCAAAATGTCATTTTGGATTGTACCAGCAAGTTTGTCAGCCGACACACCTTGTTCTTCAGCTGCTACGATGTAAAATGCCATAATTGGCAGCACTGCGCCATTCATCGTCATCGATACGGACATCTGATCCAACGGAATGCCGTCAAATAAAATCTTCATATCCTCTACCGAATCAATAGCAACCCCTGCTTTTCCGACATCTCCCGTAACACGCGGGTGATCGGAGTCGTAGCCGCGGTGAGTCGCAAGGTCAAACGCTACAGATAACCCTTTCTGTCCCATTGCCAGATTTCGACGATAAAATGCGTTGCTTTCCTCAGCAGTCGAAAATCCGGCGTATTGGCGAACTGTCCATGGTCTTGAAACGAACATCGTCGGGTAGGGGCCTCTGGTATTTGGCGCAATACCAGGTAAATCAGTTAAATGGTTAAGGTTTTCGGTATCTTTATCTGTATAGAGCGTTTTGACATCGATTCCTTCGTTTGTTCTGAAAACCTCTCCTGCCCGAGCTGTTATTTCAGTCGAATTACTGGAAGTATGCTGCAAATCTACTTTGTTGAAATCAGGCTTGTTCATTAATCGCGCCACCTTTCAATTTGTCGTTGATGGCTATCAGTTTTTCCACTTTATCTTGACCTGCGAAAACAAAACCATTTAAACCTGCATTCATCCACTTCTCGGCAAGAGCAGCGTCATACTTTCCTGCCGCATCTAACACAAGATGTTGTGGACTTCCTGCCAGTAATTGGTCCATTACAGTTTCAGTGAGATTAGATGTTGCACAGACGACTGCATAGGCTGGTTTTTCATGCTTAAGCCATTCAATTGCTTGTTGTGCATTATCAAATGCAGGACTCCACTTAGTGCGCATTCCACCTGTTGCTAAAAACCCGCTAACAAAATCCGCACGCGGTTTGAAATCTTTCAAGTTACCAAACGTCAACAATGCAATGTTTGTTTCATCCTCTTTTTGCTCGGCAGCTAGCTTCTCGAAAGGCTCTGCAAGACGTCCTTCAAGTTGAATGCCCTCCCAATCAGTGAAGTTTGTATCTGTTAATTCCGCGTAAACATTCGTCCCAATCAACGACTTTTTCCCGTTTGCAACTTCAGCTCTACGCTCTTCAAGTAACATTTCAAGTCGTCCACTAGTGATAAATGCATCATAACCGCCTACAGACTCCATTTCCAAAAAGAGCGCCCAAGATTTGTCAACAAGTTCAGAAGTCAACGTTTCTATAAAATAGGATCCACCTGATGGATCGATCACCTTATCGACATGCGTTTCTTCTTTTATAACCAGTTGTATATTACGTGCCAAGCGAACAGAACTGCTCGTCGGTCCAGTAATTATATTATGTGGATGAACTGTGATGACGTCTGCACCACCAAGTACAGCAGCAAACGTTTCATTCCCAGCACGCAATACGTTCACATACGGATCTAGTTTTGAATAGGAACGTAAGGACGTTGTAGCGATAACCGGGACATACGGTGCTTCCTGGACGTTATAAGCTGAACAAATTGCTTTCCAAAGAATACGGAATGCACGAAACTTTGCAATTTCCATGAAGAAATGAGTGTCAACTGCAAAGCGAACAAAGAAGTCCTCAGCAAAAGAACTAAAATTATCCACTTTTGAAGCCTGTTCCGCAATATATGATAGTACTAATGCAAGTTCAGTTATTGTATCAGCACCTTTGTGATGTACCGCCCACATATCTGCTCCACTGGTCAAAACATTTGTAAAATCTACTGGAGTGCTCCAGTTCTTTACCGCAATCGCCCCTTTAACAGATGACCGATCCGTTTTCGGTACAAGTGAAAAGACATTCAAAAACATGTCATTCTGATTGGTATTTGTGATGAAAACTGGATATTCCACCATGAGTTTTGCAATTTCAATAAGAGAAGAGTCATCCCATTGTAGTGGACTTGTACCATCATAAACAATCGCTTCATTACCTCGTTTAATAGACTCTTTCAGATCAGCTACGAACTGTTTGCCATCCTTCGCATATTGCTGCTGCGCAACTACCCAGCCTGTATCTATTTTTGGAGCACGATTTGAGCGTGTATGTTCCGAAAGGTTTTCTAGTGTATAAAGTGGCTGCAGGTCGATACCTTCAATTGTTTTTGTAATAAGTGATTCAAAAGACTTGCCTTTCATTGATTGAATAGAGACATTTTTCCATTGTTCAAATCCTGTTTCTTTAAATGTTGTTTTTTTCATGGTATGTATTGTCATATTGGACGCTTGCGCTTCCCCCCTTTAAATTGCTACTATTACCTAGTTTAACCGATAATGCCCATTGTTGAAAGTTAAAATAAACCCCGGCTCCGTGATTTATACGGTCCGGGGTTTATAGATTTGATCAATAAACAGATGTATTTTCAGCAGTTACATTTTCAAGAATCTCTTTTACACGTGCAAGGAATCGGCCGCAAACAAGACCATCCAGAACACGGTGATCGAGTGATAGACATAAGTTAACCATATCACGTACACCAATCATGCCGCCATCCATGACTACTGGACGTTTAACGATTGATTCGACTTGTAGGATAGCTGCTTGCGGGTGGTTGATGATTCCCATTGACTGAACAGAACCGAATGAACCGGTATTGTTAACTGTGAATGTTCCACCTTGCATTTCAGATGATTTCAATTTACCTGAACGTACTTTTCCCGCAAGTTCTTGAATATCACGCCCAATGCCTTTGATTGATTTCTCATCCGCGTTGTTGATGACGGGCACATAAAGAGAATCTTCTGTCGCCACTGCGATGGAAATATTGATATCTTTTTTCTGAATGATTTTGTCGTTTGCCCACATTGAATTCATCATCGGGAATTCTTTCAATGCTTGTGATACTGCTTTGACGAAGAATGCGAAATATGTCAAGTTGAAGCCTTCTTTTTTCTTGAAATCATTTTTCAATGAATCTCGGTATTGGACGAGGCTCGTCACATCGACCTCAATCATCATCCAAGCGTGTGGTGCTTCATGTTTCGAACGCAACATATTGTTTGCGATTGCACGGCGTACGCCTGTAACAGGGATTTCGATATCTCCTACTGCAACAGGAACATTGACTGGATTAGCTGCTATTGGTGCAGTTGTCGTCTGTGTAGCGGGTGAAGAAGCAATTTCTTCCACAACATGTGCTGCAGAAACTGCCGGTGCTGTGATAGTGCCACTTTCGATAATTGCGAGCAAGTCTTTACGCGTGATTCGGCCGTCTTTTCCTGAACCTTCCACAAGTGACAAGTCGATACCATTATCTTGAGAAAGACGGAGTACTGCTGGAGAATAACGTCCTGCTGCTGCCCCTTTTTCCCGATTCAAAGATGAAGTTGGTTTTTGGGAACCCACTGCAGGCATTTCGTTCGCAGGTTCCGCTTTAGCTGGAACAGCCTCTATTGCAACTTCGGCAGTTTTTCCGCCTTCCGTTTCAATTGTACAAACGAGGGCTCCAACCGCAAGCGTTTCTCCTTCTTGTGCGATTAATTCTTTAATGACACCAGTGAATGAAGAAGGTACTTCTGCTGTTACTTTGTCTGTATTTACTTCTGCGAGTGAATCGTATTTGTTTACTGTATCACCCGGTTTTACCAACCATTTCTCGATTGTGCCTTCTGTCACACTTTCACCGAGTTGTGGCATTAGTATATTTTCAATAGGCAATTGAGTTACCTCCTTCCCAATTAAAATTCAGCAAGCTCACGCGCCGCCTTTTCTACTTTGTCTGGATTGACCATGAAGAATTTCTCCATTGTCGGTGCATAAGGCATTGCCGGAATATCAGGTCCAGCAAGTCGTTTAATCGGCGCATCAAGCTCAAACAGGCAGTTTTCAGCAATGATAGCTGCAACTTCTCCCATAATGCTTCCCTCTTTGTTGTCTTCTGTAACTAAAAGGACTTTACCTGTTTTTGAAGCTGCTTCAATAATTCCTTCTTGGTCGAGCGGATAAACTGTACGAAGATCAAGAATATGTGTCGAAATCCCATCTTCCGCCAGACGTTCCGCTGCTTGTAAAGCAAAGTGAACACATAATCCGTAGGTGATGATAGTGATATCATCACCCTCACGTTTTACATCTGCTTTTCCAATTGGCAATACATAATCATCTGTTGGTACTTCGCCTTTAATCAAACGATAAGCACGTTTATGTTCAAAAAACAATACCGGATCTTCATCGCGGATGGCTGCTTTCAAAAGCCCTTTTGCATCATATGGCGTTGAAGGTATAACAATTTTCAATCCAGGTGTACTTGCGAACATCGACTCAACGGATTGCGAGTGATAAAGCGCTCCGTGGATTCCTCCTCCAAACGGTGCACGAATAACGATCGGACATGACCAGTCGTTGTTTGAACGGTAACGAATTTTTGCCGCTTCCGAAACAATCTGGTTAACTGCAGGCATGATGAAATCAGCAAATTGCATTTCTGCTATTGGGCGTAAGCCGTACATTGCTGCACCGATTCCGACACCTGCAATCGCAGATTCCGCAAGCGGTGTATCAAGCGCACGGTACTCTCCGAATTGATCGTACAGACCAGCCGTCGCTTTAAAGACGCCGCCTTTACGCCCAACATCTTCACCGAGAACGAAAACGCGGTCATCACGTTCCATTTCTTCTTTCATTGCAAGTGTAATTGCATCGATATAAGACATAACAGCCATTACTCGTTCCCCCCAACTTCAGCATACACATGGAGTAGCGCAGATTCAGGTTCAGCGTACGCAGCGTTTTCCGCATAATCGGTCGCTTCGTTCACTTCTTTCATAATGCGTTCTTCCATTTCCTTTTCAAGTACATCAGTAAGTATGCCAGCTTCTTTCAAATAAACTGCAAACATTGGAATCGGATCTAGTTTCTTTTCATTTGCGAGCTCTTCAGCATCACGGTATTGGCGTTGATCATCATCTGAAGAGTGAGCAGTTAAACGATAACAGATTGTCTCCACAAGACTTGGACCTTCTCCCCGACGTGCACGATCTGCTGCTTCTTTAACAACTTTGTACACTTCAAGCGGATCGGTTCCGTCAACCGTAATACCAGGCATTCCGTAACCGATTGCACGATCAGAAACATTTTCACAAGCAAGCTGTTTTTCAACTGGAACTGAAATTGCATATTTATTGTTTTCAACCATGATCACTGTTGGAAGTTTATGAACACCTGCAAAGTTCATACCTTCATGGAAATCTCCTTGATTGGATGAACCTTCTCCAAGTGTAACAAACGTGATGAAATCTTCTTTTTTCATCTTCGCAGCTAGTGCCACGCCGACTGCATGCGGCAATTGTGTCGTAACAGGAGATGACCCTGTCAATATACGATTTTTGCGCTGGCCGAAGTGACCAGGCATTTGACGGCCACCAGAATTTGGGTCTTCCGCTTTTGCGAATGCAGACAGCATTAAATCTTTCGGAGTCATTCCAAAATGTAAGACAACTCCCATATCACGGTAGTATGGTGCAATCCAATCTATTTCATTATTAAGTGCGAAAGCTGCCCCTACTTGTGCTGCTTCCTGTCCTTGACACGAAATAACGAATGGGATTTTCCCTGCACGATTGAGGAGCCACATACGTTCATCAATTCGACGGGCCATTAGCATCGTTTCAAAAATTTGCATTACTTCATCATTCGATAAACCAAGTTCTTCATGACGCGATTTTACCATTTCTAAAATCCCCCTTTTACATATGGATTGCTTTTCCGTCAACAGCTAAAGCTGCCTCGCCCATTACTTCAGAAAGTGATGGGTGCGGATGAATTGTACTTGCCACTTCCCATGGGGTCGCATCAATGACCATTGCAAGTCCAGCTTCAGATATTAAATCGGTAACGTGTGCTCCAATCATATGGACACCTAGGATATCGTCCGTCTTTTTATCTGCAATAATTTTAACGAAGCCATCAGAATTACCATTAACAAGCGCTTTTCCGATTGCCATGAATGGAAACTTCCCAACTTTAACATCGAAGCCTTGTTCTTTCGCCTGTTTTTCCGTTATGCCGACGCTTGATGCTTCAGGACTGGAGTAAATACAGCGCGATATTTTTGTATAATCAATCGCTTCGTTTTTCAAACCAGCGATATGTTCGACAGCCGCTATCCCTTCATGAGAAGCGACATGTGCTAACTGAAGTCCACCGATAACGTCCCCGATGGCATATATATGATGTTCTTTCGTCTGGAATGTCGGTCTAGTCTTTATAAAACCATTTACAATTTCAATTTCCGTATTATCAAGACCTATTCCTTCGACATTCGCTTGGCGTCCCACAGAAACAAGCATTTTTTCAGCTGTGAATGAAGTTGTTTCTCCCTTCATCTCTGCTGAAATCGTAACTGACTCTTTTGCTTTAACGAGTGTTTCAGGGAGCACTTTGGCACTTGTTGCAAATGTAATTCCTTTTTTGGTCAATAACTTTTTCATTTCTTTCGAGATATCATCGTCTTCAGTCGGAATAATTCTGTCTGCGTATTCGAGGACAGTGACTTGAACACCGAAATCATTTAGCATAGAAGCCCATTCGATACCGATAACTCCGCCACCGACAATGATGATTGATTTCGGAAGTGCCTCCATAGCAAGTGCACCATCCGAAGACATAATTTGAGTTTCATCGATTTCTAAACCTTGTAAGGTACGTGGTCTCGAACCCGTTGCAATGATTAAGTTTTTTAGAATTAGCATTTCATTTTCGTCACCATTGTTCATTTCGACCGAAATCGTACCCGGCATTGGTGAGAAGATTGATGGACCAAGCATTCTACCAAGTCCGTCAAATACATCAATTTTCCCTTTCTTCATCAATGCCGTCACACCGCCATGTAACTGTTTGACGATATCATCCTTCCGTGCTTGGACGCGACCGAAATCGAGTGATACGTCTGTTACATTAACGCCGAAATCAGCCGTGTGGTTTTTAGCTGTATTGAAAACTTCTGCACTTTTTAATAATGCTTTACTTGGAATGCAACCTTTGTGCAGACATGTACCGCCGAGTTTTCCTTTTTCAACAAGTGCTGTTTTGAGCCCTAGTTGAGCGGCGCGAATAGCGGCGACGTAGCCACCTGTTCCGCCTCCCAATATAACTACATCATATTCTCTAGCCATTGTAGATGGCCTCCCTCTCAACGCCCCGTCAAGACGGGTAAATTTTAGCTGTCTCTTCACCGGTTAATACACGTAATGCGCCCTCAGCAAGTGCTTGTAGTTCATCTTCCCCGGCGTAAATAACTATATCTGAAATCCAGTCGATTCTCTTAGTAATATCCTTAACAAATCCTTTGCCATAAGCAAGTCCGCCCGTAAGGATGATTGCATCGACTTTGCCATGAAGGACGGTAGCAGCACTTCCAATTTCCTTAGCGACTTGATATGCCATCGCTCCGTAAACTAGTTTTGCTTTTTCATCGCCGTCTTCGATTTGTTTTTCCACACGAACAGCATCATTCGTCCCGAGATAGCCAACGAGACCACCTTGCCCTACAATTTTCTTCATCATTTCATGGCGGAAATACTCCCCCGAATAACATAATTCGACGAGATCACCCGCAGGAACTGTTCCCGCTCGTTCTGGGCTGAATGGTCCATCTCCATGCAATCCATTGTTCACATCAACCACTTTTCCGAACTCGTGCACACCGACTGTAATGCCACCGCCCATATGTGCCACGATTAAGCGGAGAGAACCGTACTCTTTACCGACCTGTTTTGCATAGCGCCTTGCAACCGCCTTTTGGTTTAACGCATGGAATATGGATTTTCGATTTATTTTCGAAAATCCAGAAATTCGCGCAATCGGTTCAAGTTCATCAACAACAACGGGGTCAACTATAAATGCAGGAATGTTTAGCCCGGATGCGATTTCACTAGCGATGATGCCACCAAGATTCGATGCATGCTGCCCGGAAAATCCTTTTTCCAAATCAACTAGCATTGCTTTATTAACCGAATAAGTGCCACCTTCGATCGGGCGTAAAAGACCGCCACGACCGCAAATGGCAGATAGTTTTGAAATGCTAATTCCTTCTTTTCGTAAAGATTCAAGTATGGCTGCTTTTCGAAAATCATATTGAGCAATGATGGAAGGATACTGTGCAATTTCTTCAGGAGAATGACTTATCGAACTCTCCATCAGCTGTTTTCCGCCTTCAAAGACGCCTATTTTAGTTGATGTAGATCCTGGATTAATAACCAGTATTCGGTGTAAGTTCTCAATCACAAGTTGTCCTCCTTCCATATCGGCTCTCTTAATTATATTTCTGAAACTATTCAAAAACGAAGAATCCAGTTAGGATTACCGTTTTGATAGGACGTTTTTTTCATTTTGCAAGAAAGTACTTCTTGTATTGGCAACACGCGCAATACGCTCTTCCGCCATGCGGTCAGCAGCAACATACGTTGGAATATTATCGCGTTTTGAGATAGCGAATATTTTCCCGATTACGTCGTAGATTCCTTCGACACGTTTTAGTGCACGTTCACGGTTATAACCATCAAGCTCATCTGCAACGTTGATAACACCGCCTGAATTGATAACGTAGTCAGGTGCATAAACAATACCCAATTCGTGAATTAAGTCGCCATGACGCGGTTCTTTTAATTGATTGTTTGCAGATCCTGCAATAACTTTTACTTTCAATTGTGGAATCGTCTCATCATTAATGATTGCACCCAGTGCACACGGTGCGAATATGTCTGCTTCTTGAGAGTAGATTTCATTGATGCCAACTGCAGTTGCACCAAATGCATCAACTGCACGTTGAACGGCTTCTTCGTTGATATCCGTGATAATCAGTTTTGCGCCTTCATCATGCAAGTACTCACAAAGTGCATATGCAACGTTACCTACACCTTGTACTGCTACTGTTTTACCAGCTAGTGAGTCGCTTCCAAATGCTTCTTTTGCTGCCGCTTTCATGCCATGGTAAATACCGAAAGCTGTGACAGGCGAAGGATTACCTGATGATCCTGCTCCAGCAGAAGTACCTGTAACATAATCTGTTTCTAGATTGATCAAGTCCATATCCGCTTCAGTAGTTCCCACATCTTCTGCAGTAATATAACGACCGTTCAAACCTTCAATGTATCGACCGAAAGCACGGAACATTTCATCGTTTTTGTCTGTTTTTGGGTTTCCTATGATAACTGTTTTTCCGCCGCCTAGATTCAAGCCCGCAGCTGCATTTTTATAAGTCATACCACGCGCAAGGCGAAGCGCATCTTCAATCGCTTCTTCTTCACTTGCATATGTCCACATCCGTGTTCCACCAAGTGCCGGTCCAAGTGTCGTATCGTGTATAGCGATGATTGCTTTCAGTCCTGAGACTTTATCCTGACAAATAACGAGTTGCTCATAGTCTTGGTTTTCCATATATTTAAAAATTTCCATTGTAAATTCCTCCTAAGGGTATCGTTCAATTTTCATTTTATTTTGCGGAAAGGATTGCCAGTGCAAGTGAATACAATTTACTTTCAGCACTGTCTGCCCTTGATGTTAGGACTATCGGTGCTTTTGCTCCCTGGATTATTGCGCCTACTTTTGCATTTGCGAAATACATTAGCGATTTGTAAAGAATATTTCCTGCTTCGATAGTTGGAACGACGAGAATATCCGCCTTTCCTGCTGTAACGCCCGTAATTCCCTTATGCGCTGCAGCCTTCTCAGAAATTGCGTTATCAAGCGCAAGTGGCCCATCGACAATACAACCCGTGATTTGTCCACGTCTGTTCATAATGACCAGAGATGCTGCGTCCGTCGTCGGTATCATTGCCGGATTAACTGTTTCGATTGCGGCAAGTGGAGCAACGATAGGTTCCTGGACCCCGCATGCATGTGCAGTAGCGACGGCATTCCGGATAATTTGCGCTTTTGCTTCTAAGTCCGGTTCAATATTCATCGCTGCATCCGTAATAAATAGAAGTCGGTCAAAGCCGGGAACTTCAAAAGCTGCGACATGCGACAATATCTTACCTGTTCTAAGCCCGTATTCACTATTCAGTACAGCTTTAAGTATGGCAGACGTTGCCAAATTACCTTTCATCAAAACAGTCGCACTTCCACTTGAAACCGCTTTCACAGCAAGAGTTGCCGCGTGATTGCTGTCCTCAGCATGAATAATACTTACATTCGTATTATCTGACAACTGGGGGAAATAAGTTCGAATCATAGACTTAAGTGTTTTTTCGTCATCGAAAAGTACAAAAGATGCAAGTTCTCTTTCAAGAGCAGTACTTACCGCTTGTAGAACTTCCAAATCTGCAGCTGATGCAATGGCAACGATTGAATCATTCTTCAATTTTGCATTGACGATTAGTGAGTCGAGCGTAATCATGGTCACGCCTCCTTTGACTTAACATAACGCCTGTTAAACAAGGCTGAACTTTTCAAGTTTGTAATAAAGCGATCGAAGAGAAATACCAAGTCTGTTTGCTGTTAACGATTTGTTCCCATCATTTTCTCGGAGCGCTGTCTCAAGAATAGATTTTTCATATTCATCCATTATAGATGCGAGCGTGCTTGATTCTGAGAGTGTCTCTTCCTGCTCTTTATGTCCCCGAGATGACAATGACTTAACTATATCTTCTAATCCAATAATGGACTCTCCAGACTCCATATAAATCATAGCCCGACTTAAAACATTTTCAAGTTCTCGGACGTTCCCCGGCCACTCATAACGCAAAAGCCTTTCCTGTGCATCAACCGTAATCTTTTCGAGATTCATGCCGAATTCTTGGTTTAGCTTTACTAGCAAATGGCCAATGATATAAGGTATATCATTTTTACGGGAACGAAGCGGTGCAATCTGAATTGAAATCCGGTTCAATATATAATAGAGCTCTTCATTGAATTTACCTTCATGCATTGCTTTTTCCAAGTTTTTTGAAGTTGCCGCAATAACACGAACGGATAATCGGATAGGGATTGTCCCACCATATTTATATACCGTCCCATTCTTCAAGTAGTTTAGCAATCGTACTTGAGCCGGAAGTGATAGATCGGCCACCTCATCCAGGAATAATGTGCCTTGTTCAGACTCTTTAAAAAGTCCATGTGTACTTTCTACATATCCGAAGTCGGAAGTGCCTGATTCCTGTCCAAATAACTCCATCTCTAAACTGACTGGGTCCATGGCTGCACAATTTACCCGGACGAACTTTTTGAAACGCCTTTCGCTAGCACTATGAATGGCATGTGCAAACAACTCTTTCCCTGTACCAATTTCTCCACGGAGAAGGACGGGAACATCCGATTTAGCAGCCAATTTTGCTTGCTCAATCGATATGCTAATATCAATTGATGTGCCATAAATATCTTCAAAGGTATAAGTTGATTCGAGTTTTCTAATGATTGTTCGTGCACGGTCAAGTTCTTTCATCAAATTACGCATTTCGGTTATGTCGTGAATGACACCGACACTCCCTTTTACTTGGTGATCAACAATGATTGGTGCAACATTGACAATTACTTCACGATTATTTTCACCTATACGCATATTGACTCCACGAACCGGTTTCCTCGACTTAAGTACTTTCATATGAATACTTTCACCTTCGTTAATATCCGCATTCGCGGGTTTGCCAATGACCTCATCTCTTGAAAGACCAGTGATTCGCGAATAAGCAGGATTAACGAGAATTCCATACCCTTTATCATCGACAACCGAAATCGCATCGTCGCTAGAATGAATAATCGCTTCAAGCATCGTTTTCATTTTATTCAAATCCGTAATTTCTTCTGCAAGAGCAACGACTTCCGTTATGTCTTTAAAAACAGCAAAAGCGCCAACTTTGTTCCCCGTGGAATCTAATAGAGGGAAACGAGAAGTAACAATTTTTAAACCGTTACCTAGAATCAGTTCCTTATTCAATTCTGCTCTTCCCGAATTAAACACTCTCGGAAGTTCAGACGTCGGGACGACTTCCTTTATTGGTAAGCCAATAGCTTCTTCAATTGGAAAACCAATCATCTTTGAAGCTCTTTTATTGAAAAAGTCAACTTGCCCTTCTCCATCGATGCCGATCATGCCCTCTTCAATCGAATCAAAAATCAATCGCTGCTTATGCATCTCCGTATGAATCCGCTTAATATATGTATCGTTTTCCTCAAGAAGCTTCACAAGAAGATTCGCGACAGAACCAGGTATTAGTACGGTGTGGGCGGGTCTCGCATTTAACAGCTCAGTGAATACAGATTTATCACCGGTTACATCGAAAATGATATGCAAGTCGTCGTTCAGGTGACTTTTCCAATCCACTCCATATGCGATACCTAGTTTTTTTGCACGAATAATTCCTGGTGCTTGTTCATCCGTATCAATGATTGCGTTTACATTCATGAAATCTAAATTTTGGAGAAGGTCCAGTATTATCAATCCGCCTGTCCCCGCCCCGACAATGAGGACGTTTTGCAAGGATATTCATTCTCCTTTTTTAAACCATGCAATATTTTGCATTTACAACTACATCATACATGAAAGCACGGTTCTTGACAATAAAATATGAGCAGGTAAAATTGTATTTGTTAAGGAGTTGTCTTATATGGCACGTCTAGCAGCATTTATCGTGTTGCTTATCCCCGGACTATTTGCAGCCGGCGGCATTAAGCTTATGCGAGATTCTATATTTGGTGTTTTATTCAATCCGTTTCCGTCCATAATGCTTCAATTCATTGTAGGGTTTTTATTATTCGGAGGAGGTCTGTGGTTTTTTGCAGGTTTCCTATTGCGCCGCGACCGAAGAAAAGGACGAGTGCAAGGACGATTCAAACAAGAGTAAGAACAGCTGTGGTTTTTGGAGAGTCAACAAAATTAAATGGATTGAGACAGATTCATTTGTCTCAATCCATTTTTTTACTTTTAAGACGATCTGGATAATCTGTAATCCAGCCATCAATGTACGGAGGCGGATTTAAAACGATGGGTTCTATTCCAGTGATGCCATATACCCTGATTTTCTTCCCGGATAGAATTAGATTGTTTAAATAGGGTTCTTTCAATAATCGTTTATGTAAATGGAATCCATCCGCGTATGTATATTGTTCCAGGTTACTCCAATCCACAACATTTTTACGTAAAAGATAAGCCGTTTCTATTTGGGAATTAATTTTTTTCACCATTTCTAATAACTCGTAGTCAAATGACGAGATGTGGACTTCTTCAACATGAGTAACGATATCGAGAATTTGTTTGATAAATTCTGGACGTTCCGAAACCGTTTCTTTCAATTCGACGTTAAGTGCTAAATGATGGCTTTGGCAAAATGACACTACTTCAATTAATGTGGGGATTTTGTGTCCTACAAATAAACGAGTGTATTTTCTCCCCACGCGGATTCGCTTCACTTCTACACCTGTCATAGATGAAATTGATCGACGAATTCCTGCAAGTCTTGATAGTACTAGGTCATGGATAACAAATAGAACGCCGTCTTCAGTCACTTGCACATCCAATTCGATACCATCAGCACCTTGTACGACAGCTAATTCAAATGCTTTCATTGTGTTTTCAAAGCGGGCACCTGAAGCACCTCGATGCGCAAAGATAGATGGCTTAGACATTCAGCACACCATCTTCTATTGTGAAAATACCTTTCGTAGTACCGTGAAGTACGGAAGACTTAGAACCGATTTCAATTATGGTTCCTGAATAGGCTTCCTTTGTTACTTCGATTTGTCCGGGAACTGCGAGCTTAATTTTACGTAATTCGAATTGAATCTCTTTATCAAGGTGTAAAATGCTTTCTTTGTTCGATTTAATCGTCTCTGTCAGTTTCAAGTATGCGTCTGCTCGCGTGCCCTTCAAATCTTTCTGAACCCCTTCTATTAGCGAGACGTTATGTTCAAGTTTAGCGACAACTTCTTGGCGTTCTTTCAACTCTTTTGCCATTTCTTGAATTTTTATATAGATTTCATCTTTATCGATTCCTTTTGAACGAAGAACGGTTTTCCGTTCATGGTTGTTTCCTGCAAAAGCACATTCAATTTTATAAAGCGCTTCGATTACACCTCCAATTATTTTCCCTTTGTTGTTGTCGACAAATACATAATCAGCAGTAACTTCCGTTCCTAGCAGATATAGACCTACATGAATTTCTTTCCCATATAACTTACAGTTATTTGCATGCTTTATAAAGATATTTCCTTTTGCTTCGACAATGGTCATTCCTCCGCCGAACACACCGCCTTTTATGTAAATATCCCCATCACTCGACTGAATTTCCTTCGCATTTGTGATTCCTTCATTTCCTTCTATAGCAATGCTGCCCGTCGCGTTAATCGAATAACCAGCATTGACAGTTCCATAAACTTTAACTGCACCGTCAAATGTAATCGAACCCGTTTCAGGACCAACATCCCCATTTACGATTAGCTGTTTCCCTACACCAATAACACCGCCAATGCTTTCTAGAGCCCCGCCGTGCGCTGCCCGCAGTACGAATTTACCCATTTCTTGCACTTCAGTCACTGATTTCTTATCATAAGCTAGCTGCTTCTCTTCTCCTTTTTGAGCTGGCAGAGGGTTTCCTAAAATATCACAACCATCGATACCTTCTTGCGCTGGAATTTTTTCGCCAAGCCAATCGTCTTTAACAACAGGAGTAACAAAATTCATCTCGAAATAATCGGCAATGCCATCTTCACGAATGACTGGCCTTCTTTCAGGAATTACTATGTATGTAATGACCGAATCTGCACCTTTTTGTGGCTTCCTTCCAACGGCCGCCGTAATTGGCTCACCCGGTTTAAATGGTTCATTTAGTAATACTTTTTTTCCGTATATGATTCCAGCCTCATCAATCACACTTTCAGCTGCTTTAAGAATAGATAGTTTATTTTCTTCGTATTCTTTAACTGACAAATTTATGTATAGTTGGGCTGTCATCTTATCAGTTGAAAGGGCCACTTCAATTGCAGGCAACCAACTGCCAATAATATATTCTCCTTCAGGATTCGCTAGCGCTTTCCGTAACGTTGTAAACGAATTAAGTTTTAGCTGTGGATGGTCACGCGTTATTTCATCGAATGATTTAAGTGGAAAACCATTCTTCTTTGTACGCAATATTACTTTTTCCTCTACTACCGAAAGATCAAAGTAATCATTTTGAATCAACATAGAAGTTTCATCCTTTCTCTATTTATCATTATAAAGAATTATTACTCGATTTGTTGGAATAGTTCGTCTTAAACGACAAAGAATACCCGCCCTGGAACATTGATTCCGATGAGCAGGTATAACTATTGGTCAATTTTATTACTTACTCAGCTCGCCAAATGTTCAAGTCGAATCTTATCGGCAATCATTGCGATGAACTCTGAATTTGTGGGTTTACTTTTCAAGTGGTGCACAGTATAAGTGCTAGTATGAAGGGGTAAGCTATATAGTTTGTCGGATTAGGAGATCATATTCTTTATTGAATTTTATCCATTATATTTACTGATAATCTTACCCTATATAATAGAAGGAGTCAATTAGGATATGTTAGTATAAAAGCCCCCACTAGCTCTGTATACGAGACTGTAAAGGGGCTATTGTTAATCCTGCTTAATGTCTATCATTTTGATGGTATTTTTAGTGATGCCTTCTTCACCAAATTGAATCATCAAGCATGCCTTATCGGTTGTCTGTGTTCTTCACAGTATACTGAATGCCAAGGCGTCTCTCTTAATTGTTCGCCCCTTCCCATTCTCCTCGAGTTCGCATGTTACTGTGGCTTCAGCTGACTTCTGATTGTTCAGCCATGCATCACTGAATAGGTTACCAAGTGTACTTGGCTAATCAATCGGACAAATATATACATAGCTAAAACGTCGCTGCGACCATATAATGTCATATGTGGTAACAACATTTATTAAACGAAGACGATTTCATCTTTGGATGAGGTCGTCTTTTTGTGCACCTAAAATGGGCGTAGAATATAGGGGAGAATAATATATGTATTTAATGATTTGCATTTTAAATCATCACGATAGAAATATATCGAAGTGATTTTTTCAATATGCCTGTCTAATTCGTCTTTCTCTCCACCACCTTCATGTTTGTTTTAACATCTAATTTGAATTTTTGAAAATCAAAATAACCGACAATGGGTGGTATTTGATTGCTGAACGGGATTTATATAAGAAAAGCTGCCCTGTAAAGGCATTAGTTGAATAAGGAATATGTAGTACAACCCCAGTGCTTAGAACTTGTTTTTTTCTTACCTTTCCACCCCGTTTTTTGTAGTTCTTTTGCAATCAACATATTGAAAAATCCATGTCCAACCAATACTACTGATCTATGTTCTTGAGCATACTTAACTAACAATTCGGATGCCTTTTTAGCCCTGTCTTTTGCGTTACTCAAAGACTCGCACCCTCTTGAATAACCACTAAACCACAAACATCTTAAAATCACTGCCCAAATACTCGAATTTAATTTTAATCTCCATAAATTCGTTAATGGAATAGGTAACTCAATTTCACGAAATAGAGGGTCTGAAATGGCTTTTAAGTTTGAATTCAACAAATTTGCCGAGTCGACAGACCTTTTAAAATCACTTGCTATAACAATATTTGCTGTTGCTATATTTTTTAGCGTTACTGTTGGATAAGCGTCCTCTTCAAAAACACCGCTATAGTCATACTTTTTAACCCAATCCCCAAATTCTTTACATGATATTCTAATAGTTTTAGTACACGTGGATTTACCATGTCTAATCAATGAAATCTCCATTGTTAGTCTCCTTTAATATATGATGAGTTAGTTTTTCTATATTAAATATTAGAATTACTTGTTCAACTAACCTGCTCCGTTAGTTGAACAAGAACAGGTAACTCTCAATAATTTGTTTATACTTTCGTAGTTTTCCGGTTTCCACTCCTACAACGCCAAAGTCCAGTTACTTAATTCTGTTATTCGACCCGATAACAAATGGAATTACTGAACCTTCTGCCTTCGAAACCTGTTGAAGTTTCTTCTTATTGCGTACTATTTTTTAAAGAATTACAAAAAAAATACAGATGCTCTCATTAATCCCACCTATAAATTAGTCCCTATTGGACAAAATATGTTACGGGACAGTGCTGCTAATGCTAAAACAATAGCACATTCCTATAAGAAGGGAATGAAACAGATGGCTGATATCAACGAACGCAAACGTGACGATAATGATGCTAGCAAAGCAGTAGGAACCGGTGTAGGTGCTTTTCCTGGAGATACCATGGCTACTGCTCTTGATCCATTTGGTGCTGCTGCGGGTGCTGTTGCTAGTGGAGAGCCGGAAAACAAGGCGGGGGAAGGTACAGTTGATGACGGCAATCATGGCTCCAAAAAAAAAGAGAAGAATTAAGTAAAATCATCCTTTAACCGATGAGTTATGAAATGCAGTGGACTTCCTAAATGGGAGTCCAAAGCTTCTAATTTTTCTTGGATAATAATATTGCCATCTTTTTCTGTCATAGTTAAATCACGAGGTTGGACAAGCGGTGGTAAATTAAGGTTGCCGCAAATTGTTGAGATTAAATGAAAAATGTGACCCTCCATTTAAGGATACGTCGCCTTTTTGATGTTCTATTGCAGCAAGGTAAAAGACGATAGACAATCTCCTCTTGTTGAACTAATGAACCCGGGCTAAAATGATGTAAGCCCGAATTATAAATAATAAGCGCACCTTTTTTATCAAATACATCATTTAAATTCCGCTTAGATCCGTAAAAAGTTTCTTCAGGTATTCGTAGAAATCCAAACCGTTACTTTTGGCGGTTACTGCAAAACTCATACAGATGGCGTTTGCTTTTCTCCAACGAAAGGTGCTAGGGAGAGCGCAATTATCTACAGTATCGTGGAGACAGCGAAAGAGTATTACTATCTCCCCCAGCTTTTCAAAACGCTTTCCAATGTGTAACAGACGTAAATTGGACAAATTGATGCATTGGTCAACAACATTAGTAGACCATAAATTTAATTAATGATAAGTCTCGTTAAATAGAAAAAAACTCGATTACAAAAGATATAGTTTAATAATAATATAAGAATATTAAGGAGAGAATCAAATGAAAAACAATGAATTAAAAGAAACACCACATATTAAGCCAAATGGAGTAGAAATAGCTGAAACTATACTTTTGCCAGGAGATCCATTTCGTGCAAAGTTTATAGCAGAAAACTTTTTAGAGAAACCAGTTCTTTTTAATGAAGTTCGAGGTATGCTGGGGTACACAGGCGAATATAAAGGAAAGAAAGTTTCTGTTATGGGTACCGGTATGGGGTCACCAAGTATGGCAATATATTCATGGGAACTAATTAATAATTTTGGAGTTAAAAATTTAATTCGTATAGGTTCATGTGGGGCTATGCAAAATGATATTAAGTTATATGATATTATACTTGCTATGGGAGCAGCAACAAATTCAAATTATGCACATCAATGGAATCTTCCAGGTCAATTTCCAATTACAGCATCTTATGAATTATTAGAGAAAGCAAAGAAAATAGCTGATGAAAAGAATTATAAGGTTCATGTAGGGAATGTACTATCTAGTGATGTTTTCTATAATGCTGATGAAACTGCAACAGAAAAGTGGTCTAAGATGGGAATATTAGCGGAAGAAATGGAAACGACAAGTTTATATTTAAATGCTGCTAGTGCTGGAGCTAAAGCATTAACAATTTTAACAGTAAGTGACCATATGATTACACATGAACAAATAACACAAGAGGAGAGACAAACTTCATTTACGAAGATGATGGAAATAGCTTTAGATTTAGTATAAGTAATGGGAGTCATAAATACCTCTTTTATTGGATGAATGTAAATGTGTCACAGAGTAGATACGCCTAAACATCACCGAGGAGCATCAATCCGAATTTAAAAAAGTCATGAAGTATATTAACTCTGATAACCCGTACAAATCCATCATTACCTGGTCAGATATGCTAATTTACGTCGGGGATTTTATCTTAAACGGTTGGAGGAAAGAAATATGAATGTGGACGAAACAAGAGGAAGAATCGTCCTCTGCTCCCCCACTTAAGCTTATTTTGACGGAGACAACGGAACGATGTATGGTATCAATCCAAAGACGCCGCTACATGCGCGTTTAAATGGTGAATACTACGCGGTAACTAGTGCGGATGTATTTTCCCCGCCATCGTTTGCGTGGGTAGATGCGGTGTTGTCGTTGAGTGAATGGAGAAAGTTTAATAGAGGGTAAACAAAAAAACGACCTTTCCCTAATCGGATTGGTCGTTTTATTTTTGAGCCATTGCAAAATATACAGATCAACTCTTCAGTCCTGTTGCGCAACCGGACGTTTAAATAACGACGAATGTCTTCGTAGCCGTGGGTTGGTGTTTCCTCTACTACTGGTTCATCAACAACCGTAAACTTTCGCATAAACCAGCTGGCAGAGACTTCCCCAGCTGGTTTATATGTTATTTAGTCGATTTAACATCTCTGAATTGATGCCTATAAAATTAATGTTCCAAAATTAAATCCGCTGGCTAGAATTGGTGGTCCTGTATATGCACATATGCATAATCCCTTTAGGCTAGAGCGTGAGGCCAATCCGGATAAATTAATAGATTAATTCTTCTATCCTGATGAGATGCCATTAACCTCCTCATTGAAGGACAATCTTTCTATTCCTAAACTACCTAGTCAATTTTTGAGATGGATTGCTGATCAAAGAGACTAAAAGCGTTCGAAAAAGTACATCTTTACAAACAGGTTTATTGAAATGAAATACATTAAAGAATCTCGTTCGTATATATAACATCACTTTTCGAACGTTCACTAATATACTAGTAACTTCACGAACGGATTTATAAACTTTAAGAAACAAATGTTCTAAAAGAAGTATTCCATTTTAGGAATCACAAAAATTTGTTATATCCGATTATGAACTAAAATCATGTAAATAAAAAAGCTACTCGTGGGAGTAGCAAATCATTTTTAAAAAGTAATTGTGAAAGTTAGGTTTAGTATTTTTAGTGTGTGAGTAAAATTAACAGCACGCGCGTTTCTTGTCGCTATGTGCGATTTCCCGGGAAAAGATTATGTGGACGGCCCCCTCAGCAACCTTCACGGCCATTTCGGCATTTGGAAACCCCTTTACTGCCCCTACTGCTGCTCTGATAATTCCTTCAAATACTTTTTATCCATCTAAATTATCCCCAAGTAACTTCTATAGCATTATACCAAGGTGAAAAATTCAGTTTTTCTGAGCATCCATTCCCCTATTCTGCTCCGCTTCCATACATAGTTCTTAGCCGTTTCGTTTTCGGATAGGAATGGGATGATTCATTCTTCTTATCCAACGTGATAACTCCCACTTCCCTATTACTTTAGTGCAGTGGGAAACTGATACTATGACAGTTTTAAACAACAGGGCCCGATATATTCAACGTCTCCTTGCGTAAAACTGACGATGGAGTTGACGAACTTGCTCCGCTAGTTCAGGAACAGGGCCCTCTATTGTGGTATCACGAATAACATCATGAATGGGAAGATTTCGAACGCGCGATGGAGTAACCCCCATTTCATTCAACCATTGTACCAACTGTTCAGACGAACTTGCATAAACGATCCGACCTAAACCAACCCAACCATGGGCTGCAGCACACATAGGGCAATGTTCACCAGAGGTATATACTGTCGCTTTGCTCCTTTCTTCAGGTGTCATGTTACTGGTTGCCCATCGCGCCAAAGCAAATTCTGGGTGTTGAGTATGGTCCCCACCCGCAACGTGGTTATGGTCTTCTACAAGCACCTCTCCGTTGGCTGAGACAAGTACTGAACCAAATGGCTCGTCACCTTTCTCCAATGCAGTTTTTGCTAATTCAACACAACGTCGCAGGTGCTTCAAATCTGAATCACTTATCATAATTGTATCCTCCTCGTCCTTTTTTATTTTTTCATCAATATTCCATAAACATGACCTGTTTGCGGAAGACTGATCCTATTAAAAGTCAATCAAATTCATATGTATTTGGCAAGTATATATAATTTGTTTTTTTAAAACAGATTATCTTCTTCATTTAAAATTAATAATTCCTTTATGAAAAATTTAAGACCTACTGTAGCACCTAATACCGTTTTACTTGAATCTCTCTCCACTTGTGAAGACCTTCAGTAAGTTCGTCCTACCCATTCATTCAACCATTCAATTTCCTCTTGCTGTAAAATCTGTTCTTCCTTCGTTTCTCTATTTACTACATTGTACCAATTTGCTTCTTCCCATTCTAAGTGGGTTTCCCACTCACACATTACTTTAACTGCCTTTTCTGTTTCTAATTGCTGTCTAGTTTTGAATGGTATCATTTTCGCCATATTTACCACCTCTTCCGATCTAATCTGTTCCTTCTATAATAAAAGTTTCAACCGGAAGAATCAAAAAAGCCCAAACTATTTTAGTCTGGACAATCTTGAAATCACATCTATTTTTGTATGAACAGAAAGGACAAGAGGTTATAGGGAAAGGTCCAATCGTACAAACGACTTCTGGACCGATTCTATCCCCTGGTATTTGAGCAATATTAAATATTTTCATAACTTCCCCTTTATGCTTTTGGACCGCCCGCAACATATAGTACTTGACCTGATACAAAAGAAGCTTCTTTGCTTGCAAAGAAACAGACTGCGTGAGCGACATCCTTTGGTAATCCTACACGTTTCACAGGTATCTGTCTGCTTTTTTCTTCTGTTAATTGTTCAAAGTTAATGCCATTTCTTTCGGCAACAGATTTCGTCATCTCCGTCGCGATGAATCCCGGGGCAACCGCGTTAACGGTAATATTATATCGACCAAGTTCCAATGCCAATGTTTTTGTAAACCCTTGAATCCCGGCTTTCGCAGCTGCGTAATTTGCTTGTCCTCGATTTCCTAAAGCGGATGCCGAGGATAAATTTACAATACGACCGTAAGCGTTTTTCACCATGATTTCTTGAACGTATTTACTGCAAAGGAAAGCCCCTTTCAAATGGACATCCATCACTTGCTCCCAATCATTCGTACTCATTTTATATATCAAATTATCTCGGATGATTCCAGCGTTATTAACTAAAATGTCTACCTTTTCATGAGTTTCTTTTATGGAATTAAATACTTTCGCAACATCATCTTCATTTGTAATATCTACATTAAACTTTTCAAAAGAAATATGTAGTTCTGTAAATTCATTACAAGCCTCATTTAATGCGGATGTGTCTGAATCCAAGAGACAAACGAGTGCTCCGGTAAGACCTAATTCTTTTGCAATTTCTTTACCTATACCTCTTCCTGCTCCAGTAATAACAGCAATTTGATTGTCAAAACTAGTCAAACATTAACACCTACTTCTTCATTATTTTTTATCAGATAAATGAAGCAAACGACATTTATAATCTCCTACGATTTCTTCCATAATTGCAGCGACACTTTTTATTTCATCAATAAGTCCAATCGACTGTCCGAGAGCAATTACACCGCTGTTCAGATTGCCAGTTTCGATGAGTTATTTGTAAGATTCCCTGCTTATATATGGAAATATTTCATCAAAAGATACACCTTGTTCTTCGATATTTGCAAGCTCAATCGAATGCTCTGTTTTCATTGAAGTAACTGGGTGAATCCCCATAACTTCAGGAGATACACAACTCACTGCTTGGGCAATAGTTTTCGCTTTTGGTTTCAATTCATATTCGTTCATTTTCTCTTCTGACATCATGAGAACGATGTATGCGCCATCATTTCTTCCACATGCATTTCCGAATCAAATTCAAAGATAGCATCCGTTCTTTCCTTCAGTTCTTCAATTGTTATATCAGACAATATTTCAACAAGCTTCATGCTGTCTTTTTCAAACTTAAATACTGCATGTTCTGTCACGACTAAGTCCGCTTTGCGTATTCCACTCGTTGGAAAAGTAAGTTCCTTAACCAACTTGGCTTCACCTTTTTTAGATAAATGAGAAGTTGCTATAATGATTCTTTTTGCGCCTGCAACTAAATCCATTGCACCGCCTACACCTAAGATCGTTTGACCTGGAACTGCCCAATTCGCAATTTCTCCAGACTGACTAACTTGTAAAACTCCTAATACAGCAACGTCTATATGGCCACCTCTAATCATTGCGAATGAGCTCGAACTATCAAATAAAGAGGCACCGATTTCCATTGTTACAGGGTCTTTACTCGCACTTATTAAATCCATATTTTTCTCTTCAGCGGGCGGTGTTGGTCCCATACCAAGCAATCCATTCTCTGACTGTAATACAAGATGTTTATCTCCCAAATAATCTGGGATGAGCGTTGGAATTCCTACACCAAGATTTACAACTTGTCCTTCATCTAGCTCCTGAACTACGCGTTTTGCAATTTTTATACGGTCAGACTTATTCAACGAAAACACCACCTTTTTTAACATATTTATTCAACACAATATAATCCACATAAACATGAGGTGTTACTATTTCTGATGGTAATAGAGTGCCGTTCTCAACAATTTCATCGACTTCCACGATGACGACTTTACTAGCAGTAGCCATTAATGGATTAAAATTCCTACCTGTATGGTCGTAAACCAAATTGCCCAATCGATCCGCTTTATGTGCCTTAATTAGGGAAACATCACCTTTAATCGCTTTTTCTAAGATGTATCTTTCCCCATCAATTACTTTTTCTTCTTTTCCTTCAGCTAATTTCGTCCCGACAGCTGTCTTTGTATAAAAGCCACCGATTCCAGCGCCACCACACCTAACAGCTTCTGCTAAAGTACCTTGTGGAATCAATTCGATTTCTAATTCACCTTCGGACCAAGCTTGAACTGCATCACGATTTGTCGTAAAATAACTCCCGATTGCTTTCTTCAATTTCTTATCTTTCAAAAGAATCCCTAACCCTTTACTAATTTCCCCTAAATTATTACTTACAACAGTGAGGTCTTTTAATGATGATGCTGCTATTCCATCTATTAGAGTCAATGGAGTGCCGGACATCCCGAATCCCCCAACTAGTAATTTATCCCCGTCTTTGATAAAATCCAAAAACTCATTTACTTTTAGTAGTTTTTCCAACTTTATTCTCCTTCCCAAGACTGTTCTATTCTTATTTTCATTTAGTTATCCACCTTCCAACTTTTTTCAGCTTTTGGATGATAGTTAATGGATTTACTTGTAATACTTTCGCAATCCTTTGGAATGAGTTTTCGGTTCACCGACTCGTGCTATTAGTTCTATTTTCAATTGTTCAACCGCTTCTATATAAAGGCTTGATTTTATTTGTGGATATTTCTTAAAGATGGCATGACAGTTGGTATAACTATCTTTAATATAGGAGATGAACAATTACAGGGAGAATTACAATTACATGAAAAAACGGTTAATAGATGTAAGAATTCTATAATGCCTGGAAGTGTATAAGTTGTCTCTGAAGGTAAAATTCTCCTATCTTTTACTAGGTTAAGATAGGAGACCGTTGAACGTTAAAGTAGATCTTGATTGCATTTAATGATAGGCTAACTGGCCCTAAAACAACTCCGGCATTTTAAGATCCAGGCACATTAACTAATCCTGGGTACAAAAATAAAAGTCTCTCGAAAGAGACAAAACGACAACCACAGAACTCGTCGGGAAAGATGCATTTACTGATCTCGCTGTTTTGAAGGCGGTTTATTCAGGATGTCTGTATGCCTATTGATATTAGTTTGGTAGAGCAAGATACTCGAATAATGATTTACCTTCTATAAGGGTCTGCCTAAGTAGTTACAAAAACCTTAAAAAGTATTCCTAAAGCTTTTATAACAGTTTATTAACTTATATTTTCTAGCCATAAAACTTTGAAGCTTTCACTTGAATTAGACAAGGAACTATCAAATTGTAATTTGTAGTCAGCTGTTACAATAACGTTAGACTCAATTTTCTTCAATGGCATTTCTATTAAAACTTTATATTTCCCCGGCGCTGGTACCATATAATATTGATCAAAACCGTTTTTCAAGCAATACCTCGTTTTATAATACCCGCCTAAATATTTAGGTATCTCATGCACTTTTCCGCTTTCTAAACATTCACGTATAATCGTGGAACTAATCTTATTGTTCTTCACTTTCTGTTCAGCCAAAACGGTTACATCTATTCCAATCTCTTCATATTCTTTCAAAGTACAGACCGTTCCTCTAGCTTTCGCTCCATAATGGTAATCAAATCCGCAAACAATATGATTCGCTCCTAATCCTATAACGTAGTCCTTTATAAAAGCATCGGGCTCGATACGAGCAAAATCCTGATCAAATTTAACAATGTAGTAAATATCGACTCCGAGTGCATTCATCTTACTAATTCTTTCGTCTAATGGTTCCAAATACTTCATTTCCATCGATGGTGATAAAACGCTTTTCGGATGAGGGAAAAATGATAATACAGATAAGGCCATCTCCTTATCTTCCTTGTTAATAGTAATTTCTTTCGCCATCTCTATCAATTTACGATGGCCAAGATGTACGCCATCAAAATACCCAAGTGCCATCGCGGAACATGGAGAATTCGAGTGAAGCGCTTGGATATTCTCCTGATTTACATAAATAACTTGCATATCATTTTACCCCCTCCATATTAGACGGTTATTTCCCTTAATCTTTGTGCTACTTCATAAATTAAATCTTCTTGGCCCCCAACCGTCTTCATTCGGCCTAATTCCACTAAAATGTCTCGTTCATCGACACCAAAACGTTTCGCTGCCGTTTGAGCATGTAATAAGAAACTAGAATATACACCTGAATAACCTAGTACTAGACCTGACCCTGTAATTTCTTGTGGATGTTGCATAAATGGGGCTACTTGTTCGTTCGCTACATCAATAATTTTATTAAGATCAATGTCAGTTTTGTAACCAAGCTTTTCAAGAACGGCTACCATCACTTCCGTTTGGGTGTTTCCAGCCCCTGCTCCAAGTGCGCGTAAGCTTCCGTCAATGTACGTGGCTCCTGCTTCAACCGCCGCAATCGTATTTGCCATCGCCATCGACAAATTATTGTGTCCATGAAAACCAACTTCACATTGTAAACCTTGTTTTAAAGCGGTGATTTTTGCGGTAACATCTTGCGGTAACATTGCACCAGCTGAATCCGTGACATAAACAATTTCCGCACCATAACTTTCGAACAATTTTGCTTGTTCTACTACTTTTTCCACTGAAGTCATATGCGCCATCATTAAAAAACCAACTGTTTTTAAACCGAGTTCACGACCTAAATAAATATGCTGTGCAGCTACGTCGGCTTCTGTTACATGTGTTGCCACACGAACCATTTTAGCGCCGACCTTCACTGCTTCTTGTAAATCTTCTTTTGTCCCTATACCCGGAATAAGTAATACAGAAATTTCAGAGTTTGTACATTCTTCTACTGCGGCTTCAATTAATTTCAATTCATCTACTTTTGATAAGCCATATTGTAAGGACGAACCACCTAGTCCATCTCCATGAGATACTTCAAAGTAATGAACTCCCGCTGCATTTAGTCCTTTGGCAACAGTCCGTACTTGTTGTTCCGTAAACGAATGACGAACCGCGTGGCTTCCATCACGCAACGATACATCTAAAATTTCAAATGATTTATTCAATGAGCTGCCCCTCCTTCGCTTGCTGCATATGAGTAGCCATTTCATTCGCTACTTGGACAGCCGCTGCAGTCATAATATCTAAATTACCAGCATAAGCAGGTAAATAATCGGCAGCACCGGTAACCTCTACGAAAACTGAAATTTTCTTTCCTACAAATTGAGGTTCCCCACGAAGAGCATAACCAGGGACGTACTTCTTCACTTCGTCCACCATCTGTTCAATCGAATCTAAAATCAACTCTTTGTTACCTTCTTCTTCGAGTAAAACATGAATCGCATCACGCATAATAATCGGCGGTTCAGCTGGATTAAGAATAATAATCGCTTTACCCTTCTTTGCGCCACCAACCACTTCGATAGCTCTCGAAGTTGTACTCGTAAACTCATCAATGTTCGCACGTGTCCCAGGACCAGCGCTTTTACTCGCAATGGTCGCAACAATTTCTGCATATTTCACTGGAGCAACACGATTGATTGCATGAATAATCGGAATGGTAGCTTGTCCACCACATGTGACCATATTGACATTGTCCTTTTCAAGATTAGCTTTTAAGTTTACAGGTGGGACAGTAAAAGGACCAATCGCTGCTGGCGTTAAATCAATGACCTTTTTTCCCGCACGCACTAAAATTTCGCTATTTTTCTCGTGTGCGTAAGCACTTGTCGCATCAAACACAATATCGACTAAATCCAAATTTTCTGCCAGGCCATCGATTCCAGTATGAATCGTAGTATAACCACGGTCTTCGGCACGCTTTAGCCCATCTGATTCCGGGTCAATGCCAACCATCACATTCATTTCTAAAAGCGGACTGCGTTCTATTTTATACATTAAATCTGTTCCAATATTTCCCGAACCAATAATTCCAACCTTCATCTTACTCAACTTTTCACCTCCACATCTTGAAACGATAAACTCACTTTTCCTAGTGAACCAAAATCCGCTACAAAGGAATCTCCACTAGCAAATTGAACTGCCTTAGAAAGCGCACCAGACAATATGAACATACCTGCTTGTAATGTTACATCGTATTTTCCAACCTCATTTGCTAGCCATACGACAGCATTAATTGGGTTATGTAATACTGCTGATCCTTTCGCTGTGTCGATTAGTTCATCATTTTTATAAGCGTTCATAACAACATTCGCTAAATCAATATCTTTTAAAGTTGTTCGTTGACTTCCTATAATAGCTCCAGCTGAAGAACCATTATCAGCAACTGTATCTTCAAATTGAATTTCCCAATCTGCAATACGACTGTCGATAATTTCCATTGCTGGAACGACATAATCCGTTGCATTCACTACATCTTCGACTGTCACATTGGGACCTTTTAAATCTTTTTTCAAAACAAATGCTATTTCAAATTCTACTCTTGGCAGAATAAACTGTGTTGTAGATATAGGCTTGTCTTCCTCATACACCATCGTATCTAAAATGAATCCATAATCTGGTGTATGTACATTTAACATTTCTTGCATTGCTTTACTCGTTAACCCAACTTTCAATCCTTTTACAATCGAGCCCTGATCTAACTTTTGTTGAACTTGATAAAGCTGAATTGCATACGCATCATTAACTGAAATTTCTTCCGTCGATGATGTGAAAGGTGCAATTGGCGTTTTTGTTCGTTCAGCTTTTAAAAGCATTTCCGCAGCTTCTTGAATATTCATTCCTGACACCTCCTTATTGTTCAATTGTTTCTCTACTCGCTAACCTCCTATATTTTCCTTTATAGAAAAGAAGTGGCTCCTTTTCTTCTAACTGAATATCAATAACTTTACCAATGAGAAGTGTATGATCGCCCTCAACATGCTGCGAGACAACTTCACACGCTATTTGTCCTAAAGAACCTTCTAGGACTGGTATATTCGCTAATGAATTAAACTCTACATCGCCTTTTTGCTGCCCTGCAAAAATACGTGAATAATGTTCTTGATCTTCTGCTAAAATATTGACCGCAAATTTATTAGATGCCTTCACCTTTTCTAAAAATTTTGCTTTATGACCAACCGAAATGACGACAAGCTTCGGATCTAGCGACACTGACATAAATGCATTTGCGGTCATCCCATAAGGAGATCCTCCATGTATAGTCGTTAACACCGTGATTCCAGTTGCGAATTTACCCATAGCTGAGCGGAATAATAAATCGTCCATTCATAATCAAACCTTTCTATAATAGATTGAAATTAAGATTTTTAATTCGCATTAGCGTTTGGGGGAAGCCTCCCTGAGAAGCTAGGTGAATGCCAGTCTTCTAACTTCGGCTCCCCCTTATCAACACACTATCAGCAGAATGATATAGCTATTTATTTGTTCGACATATATACTAGTTACTTACAGTTTCTCTGGCAGGACCGGCATTAATAGTTGTTCGCTTTCCCATACCTGCTTGCTGACCCCAAAAAGTATATCCAACCGCCATTTCTTCGAGCGTCCATTCGATTGGCTCCCAATCTGGTTCAAAAATTAAGTAACCATTCGAAAATAGTTCTACACGAACACCACTCCCTGGATCTTCGACATATATATACATTGCTTGAGATATGCCGTGTTTGCCAGGTCCTATAAATTTAATTCCTTGCTCCGCTAAAATGTCCGCTGCTCTTAGGATATCTTGGGCGTTATCTGACCAATAGGAGATGTGGTGTAATTCATGTGTTGTATCCAATTCAGGATCAGCCATAACAGCTATGTCATGCACTAAATTGGTCACACTTAACCAGGCAGATGATTGTGCATCATTCGGTGCTTTAATATATTCTCGAATTTTAAACCCTAATTTTTCAATTAAGAAATCTGTAATTACTCGAGTATCAGGTAAATTAGTAGCAATATTTACGTGATCAACTCGACGAGGTGATACACCTTTTGCCCATGCTTTATACGTCTGATTTTTTAAAATTGATTTTCGAGTTAAATCTGTTACCTCTGGTTTATCCATATCAAAATAAATTTCAAAGTTATGTCCGCTAGGTAATTGGAAGCGAATTGCCTCTCCTTGACCTGTTTCAACACCTGCTGCAATCTTTTCCACTGCAACGCCTGCATCTTTTAAAAGTACAGCGAAATTATCGACATCTTCACGGCGCTTTGCTTTCCAAGAAATATGATCGACTCTCGATTCTGCACCACTAGTCAAAGATAACGTATGATGCTCAAAATCTCCCCAAGCACGTAAATAATGGACTCCATCTACTTCAATCGTTTCTTCTAAGCCAATTACTTCTTTAAAAAACCATAACGATTTTTCTAAATCACTTGAAACAATTGCAATATGACCTAATTTAGCAATTTCTGGTAAAATATCAAATTTCCCCATTACCTATTTTCCCCCTTTATCATCCTAATACTGTTGTTGGAACATCAAATAAATGCTTTCCATAATTATAAATACCATCTTCATATAATGATGTAATATGCGTACCAATTCCAATTAAGTCGCGCATCATAATTTCCATAGTATTTCCTTTTGCTAAACCACTTGCTCCTATCGTTAAAATCGCTTTAACTGCAATATCAACGCAATCTTGAACAATTCTAACTCTTATCCCATTGTATTCTGCCGGACCAAACTGTCCTTCATCTGTCTTAAGCATTCGAATATATTCATCCATCAATCCCAATGCAGATTTATATTTCAAAGTCAATTCGGCTAATACACGTTGGCCCTTAGGCGATTGCCCCTCATTTGTACCATCAAATCGAACACGTTTTTTTGTACGTTCTTTAAACTCGTGTAATACTCGTTCAGCCGCACCAAGAGCCATTGCTGGGAATCCGACATAAAATGCAGGAAAGAATGACACATTATAATAAAGATAATCTTCATCAATACTCGAATTATTTGGCTTACGATTAGCTATGATTTCCGGGAAACGTAGTACCATATCATCTGGTACAAATATATTGTCAGCTATTACTGTATTACTTCCCGAACCGCGGAGACCTAATGAATCCCAATTTTTAATGACTTGCAATTCGGAAACTCTCATGCATAAGCCTAAACGCTCTGGAACAGATTCACCTTCGGCTTTATACATTGCGCCAAGAGAAATCCACGTTGAATAATTGACACCGCTTACAAAATCCCATTGACCAGATAGCAAGAATCCGCCTTCTACGCGCACTACTTTACCGACAGGCGCAAATATATCTGCCGATAGACCTCCATCTTCTACAATTTCATCCATTCTATGTTTAGGTAGATAGGAAACCCAAGAATTGTGTAAAGAATAAAAATAAGTTAACCATGCTGCCGATAAGTTATGATATCCTATTGTTTTCACCATATCGGTAAATGTTTTAAAGTCAATTTGAGGGTAACCATACTCTTTTGGTAAAATTAATCGGTTTAATTCACCTTCTACGATTGCATCAATTACATTTTGTGAAATCGTTGAATTTTCATCTGCTTGTGTAGCTTCCTCTTCAGCAATTAAACCTACTCGTTTAGCATTAGCTATAATTTCATTATAACCTTGCTCCTTTTTTACTTTGACTGTCATCTGTCCTCCCCCCTTAAGCAAGTGTTGTTACACGTTCTTTCGTTCCCAAAAATTGTTCAACTAACTGAATAAACCGCTCTGATTTCTCAATTTGCACCCAGTGTCCACATTGTTTAAGTAAGACTAACTCTGCATTGGGCAAATGTTCCACTAAACTCAAGCTACTTTCTTTTGGAACGAATTGATCTTCATATCCGTGAATTAACAGAATGTCTTGCTTAATACGTCTTAGCGCACTTGGTGGAATTAATAACTCCGCTGGATTGGCCGGGAATAATGTGGGATACAATTCTGCTACGCCCGGACGCATTAAATTGGCATAACGACTTTCAACAATTTCATCTAAGGTATCTTTTAGTACAGCTTCATCATATAAAAACCAAGTAATTAGATTACGAAATGCTTCAATCGTTGGATTATTGAAGAAGTTCTTCATCCGAACAATTTCTGGTGTTGCTCCTTTTGTAGTTCCACCGCCGCTACCCATTAAAACAATTTTGTCAAATCTTGAAGAATCATGCATAATGGCATTTAAAGAGATAACCCCTCCCATAGAGTTCCCTACTAAGTGGGCTTTATCAATATTGTGATGATCCATTAGGGCTAATACTTGTTTGACACGGAGTGTAGTCCATTGCCAGAATGTTAGATTTGTATTTTCAGGAAGTTCTGTATTCCCAAAACCTACAAAATCCGGAGCAATTACATGATATTTTTCTCCTAAGATCTCTAAAGCATTCTTCCAGTTCGTTTCACCATTTGCTCCAGGACCTGAACCGTGTAAAAAAATAATTGCTTCTGAATGTTTCTCTCCTGCATGACAATAAACCGTATTAAAACCTTCTGTACGTAATTGTTTAATTTCATATTGGACCATTTCTTGTTCCTCCTTTTTTTGAATATCGTGCTCATTACAAGAATACTAAACAAGAGAAAAGTAAACAATATCCTTTTTTATTGTAAATTCTAAAAATTACAATACTTATTATTGATTTTTTAAAACAAGACCTATATTATGAACAAAACGTTTTCATTTTATTTTAGGGAGGCAACTTAATTGAATTCATTAATTTTACCCAAATTAGGGACATCAGATTTAGTAGTTACTTCTGAAGCATTTGGATTTCTTAGGAAAGCATTAATAGAAAACTTGGGACAGCAGAAAGCTAAACGTTTTCTATTAAGATTCGGTAGAGATATAGGGGCAGAAAAAGCAAAAAAACTTTTAGCATCGACTACTAATGTTAAAACCCTGCTAAAACAAGCAACACTCATCCATGTTGCACTGGGACATGTTACTAATGTAACTACAATCGGCACATCAGTACTTAAATCGGACGGTACACTAGATACTGTACACGGTACTTGGTACGATTCTTTCGAAGTGGCCTTACATTTAACTCACCACAGTCACTCTGCGGAATGTGCATGCTATACACTAAGTGGATTTGCTAGCGGTTTTTTATCAACAATTCATAACCAAGAAATATTTGTTAAAGAAATTACTTGTAGATCAAAAAAAGATAGTCAATGTACTTTCGAAGTAAACACAAGAAAGTATTGGGAAGAACACGGAGAGAGTCTTGCAATTTATGACGATCAAAAAATTATTGATGAATTAGAAATTACGTACGACAAATTGCTCGAGCAAAAAAAATTATTAGTCAAAGTGACAAACTATCATAGTAAGCTTACTGAAAGTGTCGCCCAACAAAATGACATTCAAAAGGTGCTTAAAACAGCTTTTAATATATTGGAAATCCCTATTTTCATTACAGATACGAATGGAACCATTCTCTTTAAAGAAGCTACTAACGATGAAATTAGTAAATTGACTATACAATATCAATCACACTTTCAAAAAATAAAAAAGACCACGATTCTTGAAGTTAATGATTTCAATATATTAACTACACCAATCTATTTAGACCAGAATATTTTTGCAACATGTTCTTTTTTATATGTTGATAATGTGATGGATCAGAATGATTATCTTTTTCTAGAACGTTTAGCAGTTGTGATAAGTCTATGTTTTTTAAATGAAAAAGTAAGTTTTGAAACTACGGAACGTTTAAAAATCACTTTTTTGGATCAATTACTTTATAATCAATTTAAAAATTCAACAGAATTAATTACACACTCAAAGTATATTGAACCGAAAATTGAGAATGATTTTGTCACGATTTCATTAAAATATAATAGTACCGTTAACGAAGGTAAACCACTTGATCCTTATCAACAATTACTTCATATAGCTAAACTATTAAAGCTTTGTCAATTATCCGGACTAGTAAGTCTAAAAGACAATCATTTTATTATTTTCGCGTATTCCATTTCAAATATAACTATTCTCCAAAAAAAAATTCAACAATTTATGAATGAGTTAAAAAAGTCAAATAATACCACGAAATACAAAGTTGGTATTAGCAATGTTTTCAATGGTTTTGAAAACTTTAATACAAGTGTAATAGAAGCAGAACAAGCAATGAATTTACCTCGTCCCGATACAATTATTTATTATGCTAGCTTAGGTTTTTTAGGACCCTTACTTGAAAATTTGGATTTAGAAAAACTAAAGAGAACTGCGCAAGATGAATTGAAAGAATTATTAAATCCTGACCCTAAAATGCGTGAATTATTGTATACAATCTTTATCTATTTGAAAAATAACGGGAATCTTAAAAAGACTGGAAATGATTTATCACTTTCCATAGGTGGTATTAAATATCGGATACAAAAATCAGAAGAAATACTTGGAAAGAATTTGAATGACTCCACAACCACGGCATACTTATTATTACTTTTTGAATCGCTTATTTTATTAAATGAAATCAATTTTGATTCATCATCTTTTGATTAATAATAGAATAGAAGTCGTACGGGAACGTGCTTTGATATGTAGAGTACCTATTTTTAAATACATGAACAAAAGCGCAAATCCCTTGGTCAAAGGCGGCAGACATAAGACAGACCGGCTGTGAGTCAAAAAACGCCTCTCTGCTGGAGTGACTCATACCTGCCGCAATTAAGCGATAGAGTCTAGACGTAAAATCTCTACTTTAAAAAATTTCTACAGTTTAAGATTTTATAGTTTCCAACAAAAAAACGCAATCCGCTTGAAACACGAATCACGTTTTAGAATTAATGATAACTATTTAATTAATAAATGTCTTATTTCTATGTTACCCCGCTTACATTTCTCCATGCTTTACTATTTACTAAATTTTATCAATTACTATATCACTCGAGGTAACTTTTTTAGATTTTTTAGCAACTAAACCGAAGCTTATAATAATAAGAACAATTAAGATTGTTATATTCACAAAACCAACCGTTTGAATTGCTGAAGATGTACTCAAAGCTTGTGCTTGTGTAAATAATTCATCTAACTGAACCCCTAAGCCATTCAACACTTGTTGCAATTCGTCTGAAATAACGCCTGTTTTGCTAGCTTCTATTACCTCTCCAACTTGCGAACTATCTACACCTGCATCAATCGCCAAACTCTGAATATTCGAGTCGAGTTGAGAAGCTTGAGATGAACCAAATAGTGCTAATCCAAACGTAGAACCTAATGGAATACCTAAATCTTTAAACATCCCAAACGTACCTGCTCCAACCCCTTTTTTATTTGACGGCGCATCATTAATAACAACTTTCATTAAGGAAGCATCTAAACATCCTGAACAAAACCCAATAAAGAACACAACAATAAGTAAATGAAGTAACGTAGATTCAATCGTCACAGTCGTAAATATAGCTGCCCCAACTAATGCTGAAGCTAAGGCAAGAAATATTAAATAAATCGGGCGATAACGATCTAAAAGTTGCCCTACAATCGGTGAAATAATGGCTCCTACTGAATAATTCATCGTTGTGATCAAACCTACTTCAACTGCAGACCATCCTACTTTTGTCGACGCATAAAATGTCAATGAATAAATAATACTAATCATCGTAATATTCTTGAATGTGATCAAAATAGCTGAAATTGAAATCCCTTTTATTTTCAGCACATTAAAATCAATCACGGGTGCAGTCGCTTTTCTTTCAACCATTACTAAAGTACTTAGAAGTACAGCAGCTAGCACAACTAAACTAATTGTTATTAATGAAGTCGAACCAAAATTATTAATAACTAACGGTAAAGAAATAATCGTAGTAATCGTTAACAAAAATAAAATACCACCTGAAAAATCAATGGATACTTTTCTGTTGTATTTAACGTTCGGTATAAAGATGCTAATTAAAACAAGTCCCATTAGCGATAGACTACCACTAAAAATGAAAATAGCATTCCAACCAAAATTATCAATTAGTAACCCTGCAATAATTCCGCCCGTTCCAGTTCCAATATACGTAATTAACATAAAAATCCCAATCGCTTTCCCTTGCTTTCTTTCTTCAAATAATTCAGGAATGTAAGCGAATACATTTGAAAAAATACAAGCGTACCCAATTCCTTGTAATAACCTTGCAAATAAAAATACATAAAAATTTGGACTAAAGGCAGCTAAAAATTCTGAAACAGAAAATATTGTAAGTCCAACCACGATAATTTTTTTACGCCCTTTTTGATCTCCTAGTCTTCCTAATAAAGGGGCAAAAGAAATTGCTGTAATATAATAAGCAACTGTAATTATACTAGCATTCGAGACACTTATGCCAAAATGGGAGCTAATATATGGCAATGCTGGACTAGCCATAGTGGCAGCTTCCAAGGTAATAAAAATCCCACTTAATAAGATCAGAAATATTACCCATGGGGATTTTATTTTCATTTTACATTCCTCCGTTTTCTATAGTTTTCATCACCTTCTTACCTCCCACACCTCCAGCTGGATTTAAAGTTCTTAAGGTTTAAAATATCATAGCAATACAAAAAATAAAAATCTATCTCTTATTTTATCGAGAATCACATTAAAAAAAGCTATTTTTATTCTTTTCAGAATATACTTGAATTTGTGAAATATTGTCGTTTTTGGTGCAGATATGATAAATAGAATATTCAGTTGTCAGTTGTTACCAAAATAAAAAAATAATGTAGAATTAAAAGATAGCGATAAACCATAATTTTGCAGGTATTATTTGTAATCAATAAACAACGGATTGTACGTTAAATCATCGAAATGGCTCACCTCTTCTTCGAAAAATTGTTGCTCGATGAGAAAAATTAAGCTTCCCAGTTCAGTTTTCTACTTCCCTTTGTTGTTCGGCTCGGCGGCAGAAAATAGCCTGTGTGAAGGTATCAAAGCCGCTGAATAGACAGGTTTGCAGGTTTCTTTTCAGTTCAAGTAAACTGTCTGTCTGACCAACTTTCAATGGATGTGTGTGAAGGGACTATAAATGTAATAGAAAAATCTATTGAATACGCGGTGGAAAAGTAACCAATTGATGTGGTGAGATTTATATATTGGGATTCAGCCAGGGAGAAGGAAATGGTGTTGGAATACAGGGTGGTGCAATGATTAGTACATAATGTTGCAACTTGACATGGAGCCTCTACGAGCATGATTACCATGCTCGCACTCTAGGTAAAGTTGCAACGCCTTATCTGTTTGCAAAACGATGTACTTCTATTTTGCACTATACAACGATTGCTAAACAAGAAAAAATCCTGCACAAAAACACAGGATTTTCAATCAAACTTGATAGACTTATTTATGAATTACCAAACTTTATTTCATAGCCAAATTGGTCGATCAACTTTTGTACTTTATTAAATATTTGATAATCTATGTCGATTTATCCTACCAACTATACTTTTCAATTTTACTTCGTAAATGTCTCGTCTTTTTTAAGTAGCCTGACCTAATCAATTTGTGCAAATCTCCCGTAAAGGAATACAAAGGCTGAAAATTTGTGCCGAATCTCTTTCTGCATATGCAAAAAGTGTAACGACTTTCACTAGTTGATGAAAACAGTGACTTCATTTAAAGAATATACTTATAGACTAACAAAACCGTTTGCCCGTCGCAAACTTGTCGTTAATCATTGTTGCTTAATGTGAATGTCGAAATTGCAAAAACGTAGAATTTTAGCAGCTCAACGACAGTTTATCAGATTTGATACTAGTAAAAATGCCTTACATTTTTAAACTCTATTTCTCTTTATCTTTTGTTTTGTTCACTCTCTAAAAAATCATTCTCAATTTTTAGTGGTTTTTCTACAAAAATAATTTTCCTCATTATTTTTTGTATTACTCTCGGAAAAAAATAAGCTCCAAAGAAAGCGAAAATAAAAGCCTGTAACCAAGTTTTTAACCATGAAGTTAAAAATGTATTATTATAACCTCTATTTATTGAGATTAATATAAATGAAATAAAAAAGGACAGACTAAAGGCCATTAAAAATGCAAAAATAATAGGTTTGTATTTAACATTAATATTCATTTTTTCCACCCTTTAATAAAATAATTTTAGGCTCAACACCAAAACGTAAGCAGTAAAACCCTTTTTACAATCCATCGAAGCAACCCCCATATTAAGTCTATCCGGAAACAACCGGTCAATAGAAGTTGCTTCTTTTACCACTCGAACGGGATGACGCAACGGAAGTACAACACTTGATGTTCCTATTGCAATATGCTTTGTACGAGCAGCAAGGTAAGTATAATAAACCCATCGATCATATACTTGACCATGGTCATCAGATTCTAAATCTTGCATTGAAACGTCTCTTAACCAGATTGCTAAAAATACAGAATGCTCTATTTTACGAGCGAGTTCCACTGTATTCTTCATTTTTGGAAGCTTATTTGTCATCGGTTCGAAGGGTGTTGTAAATCAAAGAGTCATTTTATCTTTTTGATACATCCGGTTAAATGCCTTGTGATGTTTATAACTCATCTTATCTCATCTCATCCCCCCTATTTCTTTACAGATTTTTACCAATAAAACTTTCTAATTGTTTAATCATATCTTCATTTCTACGGTAATAGGTCCATTGGCCAATTCGTTTCGTCTCTAAAAGACCACTTTTCTGTAACAATGATAAATATTGAGAGGTCGTCGACTGTCCTAGACCAACTTTATCGCGAATATCCCCTACACACACTCCTCCCGGAAAGTTATCACTCTTCTGGATATGGGCTTGGGGAGGGAAGTTTTCTTCAGGTTTTTTTAGCATTTGTATAATTTTCAACCTAGTTGCATTTGATAATGCTTTAAACATATCTACTAATTTTTCATCATTAATTATTTGTTGTTCTTCCATCATTTCTCAGTCTCCTTTTTTAGATATGAGCCACTCCTTTCAAGTGAAATTTGTTCGCAAAGCAGCCAATGAAAAAGAACATGATTCATTAACAGCTTCTTTTAACAAGTTAAAGGAGCATTTTCAGTTTTAAAAAATCGAAAATAGGTAATATTGCCATTCGTTTTCAGATGGATTTATGATTTATGACTTGTGACAATACCTTTTCCGGATCTACACTATCTGATTTTGTAAGCACGGAGTAAATTTAATATCGCAATTTCTCGATATATAAATGTTAAAACTTACTTTTAATATTGTCAACTAATTTAACTTGTTCGTTCCTTGGAAAAATATTTTTCAACATATATAGAAACAAAAAAGCCAATATTTTAGATCGACTTTTAACTTTTCCCTATTCGACTAAAGACATAGCTTAATATGATCTAGTTATTAAAAATTAACATGAAGCCAAACTTAAATACGCTGATAATGAATCTATTTTGTATCTGCTATCCCCACCTTAATTTCTTACTGATACGGGTCAATTTCTTAATTACTTATTTCGATAAAATACATAAACATTCTTTTATAAACACATTGAATCATTCGTCAATATGTTCTAGTTTCGTTGATTTAAGCGGAAGATAGCGACTCCAGCTGGAACGGCACGAGCTGAAAGCCCCGCAGGAATGTGGTGACGAGGTGATTGAAGCCATGTCCGCGGAAAGCGTCCACTTGAAGCGTAAATCAACTTTGTTCGGATATTCGTACTAAATTCTCTATTACGAAATTGATTTATACTATTTTTGAAGTTGAAATAGTTCTGATAAAATTTCATAAGATCTGATACGTGCTTTTTGATCATATACTTCTGCTTGTACTAGTACTTCATCAGCAGATGTACGGCGTATTAAATCTTCAAATCTTTTTTTAACTGTTTGTCTATCTCCAATAATTGCTTCGGATAGTTGGGATTTTACAGACGCCCTCTCCCGTCCACTCCACCCTTGATTCCACAATTTATCCATACTCACTGGAGGTTGAAGTGGTCTAGGTTTACCGCGTGCTTCGAATAAATACTTTTGAAATAAAGAAGATGATAGTTCGGAAGCTTCTTCCATCGTTTCTGCTACAAAAGCACTTACAGCCACGATAACATGGGGTTTATCTAAAGTATCTGAAGGTTGAAAGTTACTTCTATATGTTTCCAAAGCCTCCATGATGTTGTCTGGTGCAAAGTGACTCGCAAATGAGAATGGTAATCCTAATTGCCCGGCCAGTTGCGCACTATAAGTCCCTGAACCATGTAACCAGATTGGAACTTTCGTATTCTCACCAGGTATAGCATGGAACTCAAACATGCCATCCTGAGTAATCGTTCCAGAACCATGTAAATAGCTATACAGTTCTTTAACTTTGTCTATATACTGAGGGCCGTTTGCTGTCTGAGGATTTAACACATGAGCAGTATTACGATCCGTTCCAGGCGCACGTCCCAATCCCAAATCAATTCTGTCGGGAAAATAGGATGCTAATACTCCAAATTGTTCCGCAACAGATAAAGCAGAGTAATGAGACAATAAGGTCGCTGCTGATCCAACTCGGATTGAGTTCGTAACAGAAGCAACTCGTCCGATAACTAGTGATGATGCAGAGCTCGCCATTCCAGCCCAATTATGATGTTCTGTTAGCCAATACCTTTTATATCCAAACTCTTCAACATTCTTAGCTAAATCTAATGTGCTTTCCAAAGCTTCTTTTGCTGATCCTCCTTCTATAATCGATGACGGATCTAAAACAGATAGAGAAATGTTTTTCAAGATTAATTCCTTCTTTCATTTATAGTAGATAGTTGAATTTACTGCATATGAAAACAAATTAGGTGACTAGAAATTTAAGATTTTTAGTACTAGTGATTGTCACCCTACAACTAAATTTCAAACAATTCTCCTTCTGAATAGGTGAATCTTTCGAGTTTCCACACACCTTCTTCTCGACGTAGTGAACAATTATAAGTCGCACCATAAATATTCTTGTCAAGCATTTCTTTTGATACATTGTATGGAACTAAACGATATACTTGCAATGTAGCTTTATCCCCGTTAACTTCAATCTGATAATCACCAATCACGTGATGAAGATTCACACGCCCAGTTCGAAACACCTGAAGTGTCGTTATAAATTCCCGACGTCCAGTTACTTCACCAAACGGAACTACATCTGTAGCGATATCGTCTGTTAAAATATCACTCAACAGGCTAACATCCCACTGATCAACGGCCCAAGTATAGCGGGTAAAAACATCTAAAATCTGAACTTCATCAGAATCTTCCTCTTCAGAATGAGGTATAACATGCCATGGTGCATCAAGACCACTAATAATATGAGGTAAATTCACATTTGGATTCCAACCTAGCGTATCTCTTGGTTCTTCCCATTCCTTTATCCTTAAATTACTTCCGATTTTCCAATCTAATTCAAAACGTATATTTGCAATTTTCCAGCCTTCATCCGTTTGCTGATAGGTATTAGCATAATGACCACTATACCAACTTGGGTCTAATTTATCTCCAAGATCATCTGCCAGTATTCCCGTAAGATATGCACTTTGCTGACCCATGCCTGCTGTTACCGCAATATATTCGTTCGTTATATAATGGCGAGCTACATCAACAAGGATCGACGAACTGGATAAACCTTCTACAATTGCATCTCGACCTTCGAAATTTCCGTGATTACTAAAACTTGCGTTTGCATCTTTTAAAAATAAATTTTTTATTGATGAAAAGTCACCAGATTCATATGATTTTGCAAACTGAGAAAAGACCTCGCTAATTTCTTTTCGATTTGATAGTTTCGTGATTTGATTATGAGTACTCATTATACATTCACCCCTAGAATTTTATCCCACATTAACTAGCAGTAATCCCCCACTTCCAAACTGTGGAAAACAAAATGAATAAGTGGGGTCAACTGAAAGTCAAACAATCAATTAGTCGAACGAACATTCAATGTAGATAAACCCCCACTGAATGTTTTTTTCGCTTTTCAATTTTTATTTATAAACTCGCTAATAATTTCATATGATTTTAGACGATCCTCATGATTAAAGATATAAGAAGTCAGCATAATTTCATCTACTTGAGCATTATCAATGAATTTTTCAAGTTGTCCTTTAACTGTTTCAGGGCTACCTACAATACTTCCACTTATTGATTGATAGACAGCTTGTTTTTCAGGTTCGCTCCAAACCGTACTCATATCTCTCGCTGGTTGGATATGCACCGGATTTCCACGAACAAGTCCGAGAAAATGTTGTTCTGTTGAAGAGAACAACAATTGCGCTTCTTCATCAGTATCTGCTGCTGCTAGATTCATTCCCATCATGACATATGGTTCTTTTAATATATCTGAAGGTCTAAAATTCTCTCTATATACCTGAATTGCAGGGAATGTGTAGGACGGAGAAAAGTGACCAGCAAATGAAAATGGAAGGCCTAATTGGGCTGCCAAACGTGCGCTGTAATCACTTGAACCTAATAACCATACAGGTATTTTAAGGCCCTCACCTGGGTTAGCTTTTACTGGATTATTGGGAGCGAATTTAGCCGGATTAAAATAGCCCAACAATTCATTTACTTGTTCAGGAAATTCAGTAGTCCTATCTCTTCTCACTGCCCTAGCAGTTAATTGGTCAGTACCTGGTGCGCGACCCAATCCTAAATCAATACGATTAGGATATAGGGATTCTAATGTACCAAATTGCTCTGCAATTACTAAAGGAGCATGGTTAGGTAACATAATTCCACCAGAACCAAGTCGAATTTTCGATGTTCCAGCTGCTATGTGGCTTAGGAGAACAGATGTAGCCGAACTTGCGATTGGTTTCATATTGTGATGTTCTGCCACCCAGTAACGATTGTACCCCCACGCTTCAGCATGCTGTGCCAAGTCAAGCGTGTTCCGAAAAGAATCAGCTGGTGTACTTCCCTCACTGACAGTAGCCAAGTCAAGTATGGATATTGGAATAGAACCTAGTTGTTTTTTTGTTGCAGTATTTTCATTTGACATGATATTTTCCTCCTCGTTTTTAAATATGAAATAGGTAATTATGCAATTAAATTTTACGTGTACCAATATTCATAAATTCTAGGTTTATATATACCTCTATATCTTGTTAATCCAATTTATATTTTCAAAAATCTATATATCCAGACTTGCCGATATGTTAATTTTCAAAAAAACCATGGGAGTAATTCCTTTTTCAGATGAACGGTGGAATCAATTATAGTGTGAATGATGGATTAGTATATCGTGAATTAGCAATATATTTGGGTAAAGTGATATAATGTACGCCCTAGACATTTATATATCCCAATATAACGATATTCAGTATTTAATTAAAGTAAATTGCTCAGAGAAATTCACTTTTATCTTTAAATCTAGAATTAATGCTATATATTTTTAAAAATCTCTATGATAAATGGATTAAATAATAATTAGAGTTTTTAATATTATTTAATTATCCTTATTCCAGTACCCACCAATATCTATAGTATGCTTTTCAACCATACTTATCGTATTTTTAGATACTAAAAATGGCTGCTTTATAACTTCGCGGATAGCATTATCTACAGTAATTTTTATCGTATTCAACGTCTACAAACATGAAATACTGCTTCAGCCTATACAGACTGATCGTACCTACATAAGCGCCACGTCAAGTTTTTAACCGCTTAACTTCGCATTCATGTACAAATGATTAAAGGTGCTTTCTATCAGACTTTTTTTGTTTTTACTCTTAAAAATGGTGCGTTAGTTTAAGTACATCTCTTCACAAATTCATATATAAAAATCGCAATAGTACTAAATTTTTATAATTTTATTTTGTTCTTTCATTTGAAATTTGACATATCGGGAAAAGTCGATATAATATTACTTATGGAACCGTTGGATGTATTTAAAGTGTTATCTAACGAAACTCGGCTTAACATCTTACAGTGGTTAAAAGAACCAGAGAAGCCCTTCCCTAAACAAGGCGCTCACCTACCAAAGGAGGTTAGTTATTAAGGCGGAGTATGTGTTGGGGACATACAAGTAAAAGCTAAAGCTTCTCAATCTACGGTATCTCACTACTTAAATTTGATGCAGAAAGCAGGTTTGCTGGAATCTGTTCGTTATGGTAAGTGGACTTATTATAGAAGAGATGAGGAAGCTATTCGTCAGTTAGCTGAATATTTTAAAATGGAAATCTAAGTTAAGCAGATTTTCGTTATTTTTCATTTTTATATCGATAAATCCAGATATATAAATTTAAAGAGTAATTAGGAGGAGTTAAATAATGCGTTACATTGCATATATTTTAGCTTTATTAGCAGGAGTAGCCCTTAGTTTTGAAGGAGCTATTTATGGTGAACTAGGCAAAACAATTGGTCAGCTCGAAACCAGTTTTTATAATTTTTTTGTGGGTGCAATTATTCTTGGGTTATTATGGCTATTTTTTGGTAAAGGTAAGATTTCACATGTGGTAGAAGCACCGAAATGGACACTCCTTGGAGGTGCTTTAGGAGCAGTGTATTTAACAGCCATCGTAATTAGTGTTCCATTTGTTGGCGTTGGTATAACTATGGTTGCTGTAATTATTGGTCAATTAATAATGAGTATGGTTATTGAGCATTTTGGGTGGCTCGGAAGTAAGAAAGCCAGAATTAATAAGGAAAAAATATTTGCTGTTATTTCAATGGTAATAGCACTTATTTTAGTTAACTAGGAGGTAAAAAATGGGTATATTTATGATTCTATTCACTTTACTTGGTGGTATCACATTAAGCGCACAATCAGCTATTAATGGTACACTTAGTCGTAAAGCAGGAACAATTGAAACTACATTTTTAACCTTTGTAACTGGCTCAATGTTTTTAGCTATAGTTATTCTTTTCTTTGGTCAAGGTGATATATTCGCTATCTTTGAAGTACCTATTTGGCAGTTAAGCGCTGTATTTTTAGGAGTACTATTCTTACTTTTTAACGTCACGGCAGTTCCAAGAATTGGTGTAATTGCAACTAGTATTGCTGTTATCATCGGACAACTATTTACTGGAATCGTAATTGATCATTTTGGTTGGTTTAATAGTTTGATTTTACCTCTTGATATGAAGCGTTGGTTTGCTTTGCTTTTTATGATCATTGCTCTTTATTTTATTTATAAAGGAAATAAACGCTCAAATGATGAAGCAAATGCACAATAATTTACTAATTTAAAGTGCTCCAACCATTACGAAGAGTATGGTCGCTTTTTTTCCAGAATCTTCATCTCCAATTTATGTTAGCGTCTTATTATTTTCGATATACAACAAAAATCTTATCGAGTATACTTCAATCGAATCGGTGTCCGCTCCAGTTGAAGTATGCTAATGAATAAGTTGTACAGAGCATTGAAACCACAATTCTGGCTATATAAAAACCGACCATCCTGATGTGCACCCCAAAAGTTAGAGTCAAAATCTAACTTTTGGGGTGTTTTATTTTGGTTAAATATAGTGAATCTCTTAAACTGATGGTCGTGCGG
>NZ_JBXCJE010000009.1:0-141143 GCF_056786535.1 Sporosarcina sp. Y352 | reverse complement strand
AACCCTTCAATTTCCAGAAACCTGAAACTGCCTGACCTTTACCGAAATTGTGTGACCACATTTCATTTGAATCAGGAACGTTTCGCACCAACTAAAGCACCCGTTAGCTTAATAAGAAATTAGTTACTACCTTCTCACTAACTAGTTGTTCTCAACATCATTACTTATTCCAGTCGTCTGCCCTACAGCCGTAATTTTGCAAGTTGAAATTGCAAATCTTGCGATTGAATCAGGATTACCAGGGTCTATTGATAAAGTACCTAACACTATGCCAAGACCTGTTTGTTCCACGTTAAAATCTACTGCAATAGAACCATTAATTGCTAAAAGACTTACTGTAGAACCGATTAGTGTATCTAGCAATTATCTAATTGGTCGTTCACGACAATCACAATCGCACCCAGAATTAACAGGTGGCAACAAGTTGATTGTAGGTCCTGGTGGTAAAAATCCTACCCCTGTTACATCAGAAATATTTACCACAAAGGTTCCCGCTGCACCTGTGACAGTTACTAAAAAATCATTCACTTCAACAATATTGAATAAGAAAAAGAGTGGAGGTACATTTGGTGCATCTGCAATCGTGCTAAGAATTACAGTTTGCCCAACGAGTTGTTGTAAGACGGACTGCATTGGAGAAACACAACAGTCACAAAGACTCAAACAAGGGGAGTCTGGAGGAGGAAGACAACAACTATTAAGTGCTGTGTACTTAAGCGGCGGACAACATCCGTTAGGTTTTATTCTAGTAATTTTCTTTTCTTTGCACATAATTTCACCCCATCATTTCTTATAGAATATGTTTTTAAGAAATATGAGATTGGATTAAAGCCTACTCAGGTTCTTATTGAACAAACCTGCCCCGTTAGTAAAACTTTGGAGAATCGTCTAGCTATTTTTTGTAAATAATTATTTGGTTTGAATTATAAATATAGTATCTTCAACTTGACCTGGTGCAGATAGCTGGACACCCCCAGTCCAGTAGATTTTAACTTTTTGCCCCTTTTCAAATTTCGTATTCAAGATACTATTGATAAAGGGAACATCATAAAACGACCCCTTTGATTCAGAAGCTTTGGTCTCTAATATAGTGATTATTTCTTCTTTTGTTTTCCCTTCAATCTCAGCTTCATTAACATCAATTACCCAAACATTTGAATCAGAAGTTGATACAACATATCCTTCACTAATACTTTGATTGAAAAACCAAATGATTGAAACTGTAAATGCTAATAATAATACTAATAAAAAAAATCTTTTCATTTATTTTCACCCCAATTTATTTAAACCCTAATTATATGATTATTGCCTAACGCTATATTTCAACTCAATTATCTCCTTCATTTTATCATTTGCACCCTCTGCTTTGTGTTCCAAATATATGGTATCGCTATACAACTAAACTGGTTCAATAAGAAAAAAGAGCTCCCTAAGAAGCCCCTGTTGTTGAACTAAAGCACCACGTTAGTTGAACAAGGTCATAAAGCTAATTTTTAATATCTTTATGTAAATATCCTGTCACTACTGTTTTAAAAGGATTGATTTTCAAAAGATATTGTATCCAGGCTCTGCTGTGTTAGTCACAGTTCTTACTGTTCGATCCGTATTGGTGCCAGACTTTTACCACCGATGGTACAGTAATTACCGATAGGAAGTTTAAGCCCTATCCCAGCACCTAGTTCACTAAAATCAGAGAATCTTGTTTGTGTTGATAAAGCATTACTAAGATTTGGTTCTATAGCAGTAGTGCTTGGAGCTTTCGAGAGGGCTATTGCTATAAATTCATGTTTTGAGTCGATATCAAACTCTATGAATCCTTCTCCATACTCGTTGTATAGTTCTAAAATTTGTTCTTTTTGTTCGTCAGTAAGAACAGGTGTCTGTAATTTAAGTCCATTATTTTCTTCATTTAGGGCAATTTTAGTATACTTTGATAGATTCAAATGCTTAGTCTTTCCAAAAAAATTATCTTGAATTGTAAAGAGTTCGACCTCAGAAAATCGGACATTTTCAACAATTATATTCTTTTCATCAGCAAAATCAGTATACAAACTTGAAGTAATTTTAGCTGCAGGATTCTTTTTAAATTGAACAACTAACTCATCTTTTTCGTTGAAATAACGGCTACCCAAATCTCTAAATTCTTCGCTTGTCAAATTGTGATTTTTTAAAATAGCATCGAACTTAGATAAATTTTCTTGCTGTAAAGAACTTGCTTCAACTGTACTTAGTCCAAATAAGAAAAATGCAGTCAAAGAAAAAGCCAGTACCAAAGACTTTTTCATAAAATCAATCCCATCTTAATTTATTTGTACCAGTTATAATAAAACCATTACTAAATACAGTAGTCGTTTTTATTTGGAAAAAGTTTCATAATATCACAAACAAAGTCTATACCGATTTTTTGTGAAATAAAAACAAAGAACAATACTGTGACTATATTCACCCAATGACCATATAAGACTTCCCATCACTTTCATTCCCCCTACGGCCCTTTCTCTAAAATCCTTTTTCTTTTATACATCTATTAATAGATATAGCTGATTACAATAATCGTTTTCCGAAGTTCTTGTTCGACTAACCTGCCCCGTTAGTTTAATAAGAACAGAGACGCTTGTTTAACAATCGCGCACGATTATTATTGAAACATTTAATTTTGCTCTGATTTATTTTCAAATTCTTTTACACGCTTTTCTAGTTTTTTAATTTTAGATTGCGTGTCTAAAACAAATATTAAGGCTATCAATGCAATTCCCACAGCCGCTTGCTCCATAAATAAAACCCTCCCGACATAATGTGCTATTCATTTATCTGGTCCGATTGTTGAATACAAGTTAAACAACACTCTTCAACTAACCTGCCCATTAGTTCAACAAGGTTTCATTGAATAGTTGAGCAGGTATCTATTTTGTTAGACTATTGCATTTTTAAACAAAGATGCAAGGTTTTCTACTAGTTGAGCTTTAGTAAGATCATCGTGATATATACGATAAATTTTTGTCTCGTCTGAATTTAGTTTGACAAATATAGGATCGCCGCTACCATGAGAGCAACTAGCTAGAAAAACGTATCCGTCTTTTAATGCAGATATTCCAGGTTCAAATTCAGTACTTTCTTCAATTATGTCGTTAACACCACCACATATCATATAAGAAATTCCTTCATATTCCTCATCTGGCTCATCCTCTTGGACCCCAAACTCCGTGTCAATTAAAGGAACGGTTGTATAAAGTTCGATATACCAATTTGGTAACTTTATCTTCAATTCATTTTCTAATTTTTCAATGTCACTTTCGCTTGCTGTTTTACCAACAAAATCAGGATATTTCATCTTAAGTCTATCGATCAGTCTTCTGGCTTCCAAAGTAATTTCATTATCCATCATAATTTACTACCCCCATAAAGAGTTCACTTAATTCAATGTGTATGCACACATGTTTACATGCAACTTTAAAATCAGTGACTTTTATTCGGCTCTTTTCGTTTGGAAAAATTGAACAATAATAACCACAGACTTAAAAGTTCCTTCTTGAACTAACCTGCCAGTTACTATAAGTACATACTTTCACAAAGTCGATAAAAAGATTGGCCCCTAAATTGGTTCTGTTACTTAATTTCTTCGTAAAATATAATTCTGTTTGAGAAAGGGTCGATAACTGTTAATTCAATAGTATCCCAGGGTGTTTTTTCAATAGCTGGTTTGGAGTATGAATATTCCTTTTTCGATAATGAAGAATGGAAATTTTCTAAGTCATTTATTTTAATTCGAATTGTACTACCTGGAGAGGAATCACCATGATGTTCAGAAAGATGCAAAACTGCATCATTTAAGGATACTTGAAAATAAACAGGCATATTTTCCGAATACTGGTGTTTCCAATCCATTTCAAAACCTAAGTAATTTATATAAAATGAGTTGGCTTTTTCAATATCAAAAATTCGAAAGATAGGTGTAATCATGTAATATAGCACCCCTATTTCATATATTTTAGTTAAGTGATTTAATCATGAAATTCGGTTACTCCTTCTTGAAGTAAAGCTACTGTTAGTGGAAGATTCATTAAAACTACCAAGTTAAATCATTTAAGAATGTAAGAATATCCTTGTTCACATCGTTAATGTCCGTGCCTAATGTCATTAAATGTTTAGAGTTCGGATACCCCTTCATTGTTTTTTGATTCGTCGCGACGGTTTGAAAAATTGCCTCTGCACTCTCTTTGTACAATGGTTCATCTAATTCACCATACATAATACGAATTGGTGATTTTAATAGTGTTAATTCATCCATCGTACTATCAATTAGCTGTTGGAACTCAACTAATGAATCGATAGACATATTTTGAAGCTGTTTCATTTCTATATTTATTTGTTCTTCATTTTTCCCTTCAAGTTGTTTGTATCTTTTTGCATAATGAAAGACACGCTTTTGAAGAAAAGTAGCTTCTCTATGTAAAGGCACTGACATTGTAACAACACCATTTATCTCCAACTCTTGACCCACTTTTAATGCAAACACACCACCAAGGGAGAGACCAATCACAGCTATTTTTTCAAAACCTTCATCCTTTAACAACTGGTAACCGTTTAGTACATCTTGCCACCAATCTGACGGTCTATATGTGAGAAGTTCTTCTGCTGTTAGACCATGTCCACTGTATAATGGTGCATAACAAGAGTAATTTTCCTTTTGTAAATACTTCCCCAATTTTTTCATATCAGTGGTATTGCTTGTAAATGAATGTAAGAGTAATACAGCTTTCTCTCCACCTTTATAGAAAAAAGACTTAGGGGGTACTATTTTCATCATTATTTTTAATACCTCACTTTTAATTTTAGCAACGGCAAAATTATTCGTTCAATAAACTACTTCTATAAATTACTAGTAAAAACCTGCTACTTCATTAAACTGTCTTGTTAGCGAATAAGAAAGGCATTATTGTTGTTTCAGTAGAGCAACCAGATAGTCTAATAAGATTTTATTCAGTATAATTAGTTCATTCAGAAACGGGGGGAATTATCATGCCATTTTTTACATCAATGTCACCACCGTTTACTCCAGCTATAAACTTACATTAATAACAGAATAAGAATCTGCGAGCTATAAGCTCTTTCGCAGAATCGAAGGAGTAGACGATGAACTCTAAAATTCAGTTCTTAGTATCAATGATACTCTTCGGCACTATTGGTGTATTTGTAAGATACATTGATTTATCTTCGAGTGAGATCGCTTTATTACGTGGTTTAATCGGCGGTATATTTTTAACGGTAGTCATGTTCATGATGAAGAAGAAAATTTCATGGGCATTGGTTAAAGTAAATGCTTTAGTTTTAATACTTTCGAGTATTGCACTCGGGGGGAATTGGATTTTCTTTTTCCAAGCATTCAAACATACGACCATTTCCAACGCAACATTAAGTTACTATTTTGCACCTGTGATTGCCCTGATTCTTTCACCACTTGTCCTCAAGGAAAAATTATCAGCTAAGAAAATAATCTGTATCGGTGTTGCCATGCTAGGTATATTGTTCATTGTTGGTAATGTTGGTGTTAGTACGTCTGGATTGGATGACTTAATTGGGATTGGTTATGGATTAATGGCAGCTGTCTTATATGCTTCATTAATGCTACTAAATAAATTTATCAAAAACATGGATGGGTTAGAAACTACATTACTTCAACTTGGAACGGCGACAATACTTCTCATTCCGTATGTATTCTTTACGGAGGGATTCGGAATTTTGGAAGTATCGAGCTCCTCCATTCCATTTATTTTAATCATAGGGATTGTACATACAGGTATTGGATTCTTGTTATTCTTCTCAGGTATGCAGAAATTAAAAGGGCAAAGCATCGCTGCACTAAGCTACGCAGATCCAATCACATCATTACTAATTTCAGCTATTATCTTGCAAGAGCAAATGACATTTATTCAAATGCTAGGTGGTGCATTGCTTTTAGGTGCAACATTTGTTAGTGAAACGAAATCAATGAAATTGTCAAAAGGTAAATTAATTTAACAAAACAGTGTGAGGCAAATGCTTCACACTGTTTTGTATTTTAAAGCGATTATGTTACATGACTAAAATCTCGAAATCATGGCTAATTCGCATCGACAAACATACGATATATATAATCAAGAAAATTTCTCGGAAGGGATTTATACAATTATGCAACGGATAAAGTTTGCGCTTAAACAATTCCTATACGAGCCTATGTGGTTTAGAATATTAATCTCGACAACTTTGCTCATTTCAGTAATTTTTAGTAGTTCATTTTTCTCGAGTAATGCTTACTTTCAAAGTAGTTCCAAATTAGCCGCTGCTATCTTTTTTTGTGCTTATGGTATTAAAATGAGAAGAAATTTTAGAAACTCCTTCATTTTATTTACTTTAGCATTAATATGTATTTTCCTATCAATCCTAGCAATATATTAGTGAGTATATTCCTCTAAATAATTTCCAATCTGCCCTTCGAAAAAATACATCTTGGTCAAAGATAATTGGCTTTTCAGACTAACGAATGGAGCTGGAAAAATGGATTTATTTTTGTGGATTACTGTTTTCTCAGGTACCTTTATCGCAATTTTCGCCGCTAAAAAGAAAAAGAAAAAATGAAATTTGTTTATGTTGAATCAGGACTGTCGATCGACAACTTGCTGTCTAGGTAGTGTGAATTTCTTGGTATTGCCAACTTCATTTCCTCTTTTGTTGAAGAGCAAAAATGCCTACTTTGCACTTGTTAGTGGAAGCTAGACGCATTTCATAAACTAGGTTCCACTAACGAGGCTACCTCGAATACATTTATCTCACAAATGTAATAAAGTCAATATTAACTGGTTCAAAACCATCTGCTCGAAGCCGTGAATTAATCTGTCCTCGATGGTACTGACCATGCAATGCTACATGAGTCAAAATATCCCGTAAAGAATTCTTAAACTCTGTTCCTTTGGTATTTGTGTAGATTATTAAATTATCTATATCAGCTTCTACTAAGTCAGTGAGATACTCTTTAAAACTTACTTCATTGAGCATTACAAGTTCTGCACAGATTTCAATGTCAACGTCTTCCCAGACCGGCAATTGTGAACTGTCCATTCCTTGTAATCTGGCAATCCAAATTCTTTCTCCAAACAGGATATGAGAAAACAAACGATTTGCCTCTTGATTTCCACCTTCAATACTTTGCAATGTTTCAAGGATACGTTGGTTAGCCCAATTTAAATGGTCATACATCTTTTGAATCGTTTTCAATGAGAATCACACCGCCAATGATTGAATTTTCCAATAGTATTTCCCCTTATAAAAATCATAATTCCCCAAACATAATATCACAACATAACCCCATTAGTTCGAGAGATTTAAAAAGATTCCTCTTCAACTAAATTGCTTCATTAGATCAATAAGAAAAAAAGAGCTGCCTAAGCACCCCATGTTATTCAACTAAAGCAACCGTTAGTTTAATAAGAACAGAGACGCTTATTAAACAATCGCGCCAGTTTGCCTAATATTGTTTCTCTTTATTATTCAAATATCTAGACACAATAATTTGAAAAACAATGATAGCTGCACCAAGAATCAGAATGAATATTGGTCTTTCACTTCGGCTGTAAATATTAAAAATAAAGAATACCCCAATTATCCAAGTAAAAAAAGAAATGATAGCTACAATTATTTTTGTTCGTTTCAAAAATCCTCTCTCACTTTCATATCTATTTTATAATTCTGTTCAACAATCTGGCCCGATCTTTGAACTCAAGTTAAACAACACTCTTCAACTAACCTCCCTCTTTAGTTCAATAAGAAAAAAGGCTTTACTCCTTCTTGAAGTGAAGCAACCATTAGCGAAAAAAGAAAATAAATATATATGTTAAATTAGTTGTACTAACTCTGGATTAAAGGCTACGAAATGAGGCATCCAACAATCAGAGTGTTCCGTACCGATTTCGTGATTATTTAAGCAATTCCTATTCATACCATCACAACCATCTAATCCGCAACAACCGTTTAATCTGCTTTGATCCGAATGATAGTTTGAATTGATTAGATCCTTAATGTTTATTATGATAAAACCTTTTAATCCTACTTTGTAAGTTATTCCATCATCAACTACATAAAAACCTTCAGGAATATAACCGTGACCAACATTCATATCCAATAAATTCAGGTCTTTTAACTCCGATACTGGTTTGGAAACTTCTAAATTACAGGATTTACAAATCAGTTTCAATTTAGTGTTCCTCCCCTTAATATGGATATATGTTTCACTATCTGCTATAAATCTATATTATTATTGTAGAACTAACTTGCATCATTAGTGAAAAAGCGTCTCCACTTATTGTAGAAACGCTTTCGTTAGTTGAACTAAAAAAGTCAATCTATACTTAAAAAGACTCTGTCGACAAGTCCCTATGGTTCATGTTTTAATGATAGTCTTTATTGCGGATCTCTTTTCGATCGCCATTCGCATATTTGAGATGACACCAAGAAGCAATACTAACGACATAACCATTTTTTCAAAAGGTGTTCCTAACAATTGTTGTATAAATCCAAAAGACCAAAGTACTACAAAAAACCAACACATAACGGTTATTGCTCTTTTGTATTTGTATATCTTATTTCCGCCAACAATTAGCGTGAAAACCAATCCTATGATAGAAATAATAATATTGGAAATAGATATTGGCAGTTGAGTTGCTAAGGATTCTGACCTTCCACCATTTACCCACGTAAATGGAATAATCCCGCTAATAATAAGAAATTGTATTAAGAATGTCAAAGAGTAAAAACAGATCCCCATATTTACAGCTGTTTTCATATTAACTTTTCTAAGCTTTTCTAACATACAATCACCTCATTTCTTCTCGTTAGTGAAAAAGCATCTTCACTTACTATATGAAAAGCGTAACTGTTGTTCCAGTAATATTTGTTAGCTTGAAAAGCATAAATGAAGAGGGATCTGTTACTTCTGATGAAAACCATCTTCGATTTCAGCTTAGATTTAGACCCTCAGCAAGCCACGGAAGCCCCTTGCAGCATAGTAGGAATCTGCTCCATTGTGGTATAGAAAGACAGTGTCGTAGCGAAGATCACAAAAGAGAGCCCCGCCGAGATTTCTAATATTGGCAGGTGTTTGCACCCAGCTCGATGTTTTCATATCGAAATTCATCATTTTCTGCAGGTCCCGATATTGTTCTTCCGTTAAAATTTCAATACCCATGGCATTTGCCATATCCATAGCGTTATTTTCTGGTTTGTGTTTTTTCCTTGATTCGAGTGCTTTAAGGTCGTAACAAACACTTCTGCGACCTTTAGGACTTTCTACGGAACAATCACAAAAAATGTATTCGCCTGTCTTTTCATCAAAGCCAACAACATCTGGTTCCCCTTCAGTTGCTTCCATTTCATTGAGAGACCATAGTTTTTCAGGATTCGCTTCGAGCTTAGCTTGTACTGTAGCCCATTCAACACCTTCATGGCGGTTCCTATTTTTCTCAAAACGAGTTTGCAATGTTGCGAGGAGTTCCTCACGTTGTTCTTGTGACAACTGTTTATTTGCTTCTGTCATATTCGTTTCCCCCTTATTGTTTTAACTACTTACTGCTATTTTTACCAAGTTTGGTGTTTTATTTTCATGGAAGCTGATTAAGAGCATAGTTCTGTATTCGTTATTTTTCATTCGTATTCCTCTATCATTCGACAACTAAAAATAGCAAACTCGATGGATCTCCTTTATTTTCCATCATAAAGTCAAACTAGCCAAAAATAAACAAAGAACCAGTCACATCAACAAGGAATAAACGAGACCAAAACCCTTGATATGAATGGTTCTTTTTTAGAGTTTGTGTGAACTTAGAAACCAAAATCACTTTATACTACTGCATATGAACATAGACGCGTCTTGATTCATGAAAAGTTCATTTCCATGATGGAATGTCTTCATTTCAATTGATTTAAATCCAACTTCGGCTAATCCTTTTTTCAGTTCTACATGCGAAAAACCGTTATGGACTTTCGGATGATTTATTTTATCGTTTTTATCAAAATCAATAATAATGAGCTTGCCGCCCTTATTTAAAATGTTGAACAAGCCTTGCAAAATTTTTGGAGTATCTGGTATATGAAGAAGAACGAGCGACATTAAAACGATGTCTGCCTTTAGTTCAGTAGTTTCTTGAGTGAAATCTGAATGAAGTACTTTGGCATTGGTAATGCCTTTGTGCGCAATCTTAGCTTTCGCAACTTCCAACATTTGCTCTGATGAATCCACCAATAATACAGAATCTACTAGATCTGACAATTCCAAACTAACTAGCCCTGTACCACTCCCATAGTCGATTAAAGATAATGATTTACTATTTCGTAATACTGGTCTTACTTCCTTCACTACAACTTTAGCCAATTCAATTCTAAACTCTGTATCATATCTTTTTGCCATCTGTTCAAAGACGTTGTTTTCCATATGCCGCTCCTCTGTTAATTAGATAATTTTAGCTTATCCATCATTATAGCAAAAATGAAAACCTTAAGGGACTATTCCCCCTCTAGGCTCTGAATACGGATTAAACGAGGAAAGCGACCATTTGTTGATATGGCTGCATTTCTTTTATTTGCTTTATGTAATAAAATTCAGTGCATAAAAGAAACAAAAAGATCCCCCTCCAATCAAAAATACCATGAAGGGGGATTTATTCTAATACTACGCATTGCCGTAATTACCGAAAGTGACGACCTACTCATTATTTACTCTTCAGAAGAACGTGTTTGCTGTGTAGCCAGTGTCTCCCAGAAACGAATGTCTTGGTTTTCGATAGAACGGTCTGCTATCGCACGCACCGTTGCATCAAGCGTTGTGATTGTCTGCTTAATCAAGTAACCGTTGCTTTTTTGTCCTAGAACGGCAGACTCATTGTAATGATCCGACATGCCGCGCATCTCAAACAGCAGCGTAGAAATACCATATTCAACCGCGATTCCATTACGGCTAATCGTTTCAGCTGATCCTCCATTGTATTTGCCTAGGTGTCCCCAGCCTGTTGAATCGACAGCATCAAACACAACCGCACCCAGTTGTTTTGACTTCAGTAATACATCTGGATTGACATTCGGTGTTGTCGGGTAAAGAATGGAGCCCGACACTAGTTCTCCATCACGCTCACTTTGGGCGCCTTGGTGGTGTAAATCAATCATATAGTCAATATCATATGCCTGCATAACATTGTCATGAAGCGCTTTCGTTTCAGGTTGAAATTTCGTTACGTGATCCCGGTTCAAGTCCACCCCTAGCGCATTATAACGGGTTAAATTTCGTCCTCCGCTAGCTATATAATCATCTAGGGAAAAATCGACATCTCCCATTGCGCCGTCTGCATTGAGCATTGGAACAATTAATATATTAACCCCGTCAGTGACACCTTTCATCTTGCCCGTACCGAGATGTTTGATGAACTCAAGTGTCCCTTCCGTTGTCAGCTGCTCATTCCCATGCTGTTGCGTAAGAAATAGAATCGTTGGATTTTCGGGATTTTTCATGTATTTAACTAGATACAAATCTCTTCCTTTCACGCTTTGACCAATCACTTCAAGTTTCATATCCTTTTGTTTTGCTTCCTGCTTCTTGAGACTATCCACCATTTCGTCATACGTGTGTAGGATGGATGTATTTATTGTTTCATTACCGCCATAGTTAGGCCCGTTTCCTACAGCTTCTGCAATAGGGGATGCAAACGGGGATGCGCTTAGTACCATTGCTCCTGCAAGTGAAAATGCGAGTATTGATTTTTTCATTCTTTTCTCTCCCTTTTCTTTAACAATGTATTGTTTACGATGATAATTTCCCGCTTCAGTTCGTAGGCCTGTAAGCAGTCAATGGAATGTTCTCGTAGTCATCAGGGTTTAAATTTTCGACTGATCCGTCTGCAACTGCGTGAATAATACCACTCAGACCTCTTTCAACGGCTTTTACGAGTTGTCCTTTTTTCTTTTGCCCCATATTTTGTGTTTGGCCAGTTACTTCAAAGAGTACAGTGCCGCTGCCATTCAAAGCGAATGTACCAAGTGCTGTCCCAGGAAGGTCCAGCCCCTGCGAATAAAGCGTAATATTCTTGAACGGCGAATTGCCGTAGGACTGTAATTCATTATAGGCAGCAAGGTTCAACTGTCTTGAGAAATCATAATTGTATGCATCTTTATACTGCGCATATTTTGCGCCCGCCGAAGTATTCGGGTCCGGAACAAATTGCGCTGATAAGGATAATGTCACTTCATCGGCAGTACCTTCGACATAATACATCCCTTGATGATGCAGGTCGACGAAGACATCTACTTTTCCATACTCCTCTTGTAACGATTTGTATACATCGCGTACGGTTTGCGCTTCAGGTGTGATAAACCAGCCTGGTGAACTAGAGTTACCTGGAAAGTCTTTTGCTTGAGGGACATAGTTTAGATTCGGATTGAAGTCTCGATTGACGTCAAAGCCAGGATTTTTACTATAGTCATACATTTGGCTAATGCCACGGTCCAGATAGTTCCAAGCAGGAGCTGCCTCACTTAACTGTGGAAAGTCAGCAAGTATCTCTTCCCAAGTCATATCGTTCCGCCTTTTGTCCATCTCTGACGCATCAGGATTCATTTTCGGTAGAAAGACGAGTGTTACTTCATCGCGAATCTTCTTTGCTTCAGGTGAATTACTTGACCCTATTGATTTGAGTAAATTGAGGACCGCTTCAGTCCCAGTCTTTTCATTCCCATGAATTTCGCTCTCAATGAGGATAACCTTCTTGCCTGTCCCAACGGTCGCTTTGTAAATATCCCGGCCTCTATTGGATTGACCGACGACTTCTACAACGACATTCCCCTTGCTCGATTTCTCAATTTGCTGAAGCGTCTTTTGCATCTCACCATAATCCGTGAATCCCGAGATTGAATTGTTATGATGCGATTCTTGATTGTCCGGATTTTCCGCCGCATATGCAGGCATTGCGAGACTTGCGCATAGCGTCAAGATGCCAACCGTACTCATGATTTTTTTCTTCATAAAACAAACACTCCCCTTTGTCATTTTCACTGAACCTTTTCCTGCCAATAAATCTACTTACCTATTCAACCCCGGTACATCTTTGCGCACGACATCGAACACACCCGCTCCGATAATTTCTAAAGCAGATTGCATACGTTCAACGGAGATATTGTCAGCTATTGTATCTTGTGGCGTGTGATACACTTTTTCAATATGGTAAACTAGTGGGTCCCAGCTATCGATCCCCATCCAAATAAACAGTGCTGCAGGAATACCTGCATTATGGAAAGGAACATGGTCACTAGATCCAAATTTCCCTGGTAAAATATCAGAATTACCTAACCGAGCGCCCGCCGCTACAGTCGCGTTAGTTGCAAGATTCGTACTGCCATCTACAGTCATCGCGTAAAGGTTTGTAGCCGCTTCGTATTTTGTTGCAACCATATCCGGATTAAAGACGACTTCGATATTAGCTCTTTCAGCTGGGGTTAATTGATCCACATAATGCCTCGCCCCTAGCAAGCCCCGTTCTTCTGATCCGAAGGCAATAAACTTGAGATCCTTGTCCGTGTTATATCCTTTGTAAACGCGTGCTAACTCAAGCATTAAGCCTACGCCAGATGCGTTATCATTGGCCCCAGGTGCACCAACAACACTATCCATATGTGCACTTAACAACACTTCTTTTCCATTTCCATTTTTACTCTTCGCTTTTTTCGTTCCAATTACATTCACAGATTGCAAGTTCGAATGGCGTTTTGCAGTTAATCCAATCGTGACGGTTTCTTTAGCCAACCGTTCTTTTAACCATTCACCCTGAATATAAGCTGCTCCGAACACTGGGATATCAACTGCTTTTGTCAGGTTCGGATTAAATGTCGAACCATAGTTTCCACGACTTCCACCAACACTATGAAGAATGACACCCTCTGCTCCAGCATTGATTGCATTCTCAACTTGCAAACGGTAGTTAGCTGTCGGACTTGCTTGCTTCAATAAAACCACTTTCCCTGTCGCATTTTCCGGAAAGTCACTTGCCTTTGTTCCATCTTCGACGTAGATGACTTCTGAATTCACTGGCACATCACTTACTTTGCCATTCGCGGCCGCTCCCATTTGCCATGAAGATCCATCGGCAAACGAAACGTCCGCTATTAATTGATCCGCAACAGGGAAATATTGATACTCAATCTCATATCCATAGCTTTTTAATGTATTCGCTACATAATCGGCGGCTTGTTTTTCAGCCTCTAGTCCGCCGGGTCTTGGACCGATTTTTTCTGACAAGTATTTGACATGTTCAACCGCTCTTTGTGCTTCGACCCTTTTTACAACTTTATTATCATGCGCGGCACCAGATCCCCCATTTTCTCCAGCGATCGTGTAACTAATCGGCACTTGTTCAACAGGTGCAGCAATCGTTAATGCAAACGGTGATGAGCTTAGCACCATTGTTCCAGCTAGCGTAAACGTTAGTAATGTTTTCTTCATTCTACTTTGATTAATACCGACCTTTTTCAATAAAATCCCTCTCCCTGTATCTATTTTTCTTAATAGATGTACTTATTAATTCATTTCGTTTACATACCTGTCACTTGCACTGTTTTCTTCTCACTTTCCAATCATTTTATAAACAGAGGCACCAACTAGATCTCCAGCTTCTTTAAGCCTTTCCCTACTGATGTGTTCAATCGTGTCTTGCGGCGTATGATAGTAAGGCTCCAAGTTGGCGGTGCCTGGTTCACGGCGAATGAAATTCACTGCCGCAATTCCTGCATCATGGAATGAAACATGATCAGATGCTCCTCTTTGATAAAGAACTAACTCGGAAGGTGTGGCGATTCTTGCTGCAGTCTCAGCAGCTGTCTGTGAAACTAGATTCGAATTGCCATCAACCGTGTTCATATAAATCGCAGTTGCATTTTCCCACGAAGTTCCGACCATATCCATGTTAAAGTTACCAATGCTGCGGCCGATTTCATCTGCGGTCAATTGGCTGACATAAAAGCGGGAACCGACCAAACCGATTTCTTCAGCACCTACAAAAGCAATTCTTAATTCCTTTTCAATTGGATAACTTTTTAATACACGCGCGATTTCCAATGCAACGGCCGTCCCTGAAGCATTGTCGCTTGCACCGGGTGCAAATGGAACACTATCGTAATGTGCAGATACATGTACAATATCGTGTTTGCCATTCTTTTTCGGGGTACGCTTTGCAATAATGTTTTGCGAAGTCATATTCCCTATAAGCTTCACGTTTAGTGTGACAGTTTCATTTTTCAACAAGACATCTTCCCGTAAAGCTTCACCGCTCATTTTCGTGATTCCACCTACTGGGATTGGCGCATTATTACTAATGGACGGATTCAAAGGGCTAGCCTGTTCAACATTGTTGTAAATCAGCACAGCAACTGCGCCAGCTGCATAGGCGTTCTCCACTTTCTGCTGGAATGTTAATTCTCCCCTCGAAATTAATGCGATTTTCCCTGCGGATTCCGCATTGAAATCAGCCGTATGCCCTAAACCCGCATCATAAAGCTGGGCTACCAATCCTTCATCGGCTGTAGCCGCTGAACCTGCGGGAATGGTAATAAGCACTTCATCACCATTAGCAGTTTGTAAATGGCCTATCGTCTTATCCGGAATGCTGAATTCTTGTACCTCAATTTCATACCCGTAGGATAGAAGACGTTCCTTAATAAAGTTTGCCGTGTATTTTTCTTCCTCGGTTCCCGCCACACGTGGACCAATCGTTTCACTTAAAAAAGCCGCATCTCTATACAAGTTTGCCGCACTAATTCGAGCAATGACCTTTTGATCGAAAGCCGCATTGCTTTGCCCTTTTTCCGATGCAGCAACCGCAATCCCCGACTCAAACACATGTCCAGGCATACCATTAATGCTAGATGTAGCAATTAAAGCAGTCAGCATGACAATCCTAAACTTCTTTTTCATCTTCACATGAGCACACTCCTATCCCCTGAAAATTTTGACTACTAAAGAGGGTATTCCCTTCCCGACTTACCAATCCCTTCCATAAAAATTAAAACAGTTATAACCTCATACCTTTTAACGAAAGAAGAGTTCATATGAATTACATGCCCTATGTGTATTTGGAACTACTTTCAGTTACTTCGTTTATTTCTCCATTACTATATATTTAGAACTAGTAAAGTACACTACTTCCTGATTGTTGAAACTGCGAATTTTGGGTGATTTTTGTATTTCATATTCTATATCTCATGGCAGTTATGTAACAAGATTGGCTGAGCATAACCCATCAATTGTCGATAAAAAAAGTAGGGACGCAGTTACGTATCTACTCTCCAGTTAGTGATATATCGCACACTAAAAAAGTCACGCGCCTCCCTATACAGAAGGCGCGTGACTCAGGTATTCTATCCACTTACGAACGCTAATAATCTCAATGATCCCGGTTCACGATATAATTCAAGAAATGCTTCAAAAAAGTCGTATTGCGTGGGATTTCTTGCAGTGTTTCCATCGCAGAACAATAATGATCCCACATCTCTTTTCTGGCATCTACCACTCCTAGGATGGATACAAATGTCGTATTGTTGTTTTCTGCATCTTTTCCAATGGGTTTTCCTAGTACGTTATGATCGCCTTCCACATCCAGTAGGTCATCTTTAATCTGAAAGGCAATGCCGGCATGACGGGCAAATTTTTTCAAAGCTGCCATTTCCAACTCCGTTGCGTGGGCGAGAATGGCAGGCATGATGAGAGAAGCTTCAAATGCGATTCCAGTCTTATAAAAGCACATCTCATTCAATTGTTCCTTTGTCAATGGTTTCCCTCTGGCGTCCAAGTCCATCGCCTGTCCCCTACATATATCCGCTACGATTTGAGACGAATAGCGAATCAAGCGTAGCACCGTTTTCGGTTCGTACCCGTCAAGTGAGGTTTGTTCTTCAACCGCTTTTTGGGTCAGGAAAAGTCCAGTTAATTCAGCTGTGGCACTGTCATACACCTGATGCAGGGTTGGACGCCCTCTCCGCGTGGGCGCATTATCCTGGGATGGCATATCGTCGAAAATGAGGGATGCCGTATGCATATATTCCAATGATTTCAGAAGTGGATAGATGGACGATTCATTTAGCCCGTATCCGTTAACACCCATAACCCAGGTCATGATTGGCCTGAGTCGCTTGCCGTCCCCTGCCAAACTGTAATTTGCCGCATCGATGATTGGCTCTTTCATCAAAAATGCATTCCCTACCTCTGGAATAGGTAAAAATTCGTTGATTTGATTGCGTACAGTCTCGATTGTATCTAAAAAGGTCTCCTGCTCTTCCCGTTCACTCTTTAGATTCGTAATCATATGATCGCGCAGCAGTTTATCAAAGAAATCCACATTATCTGCTTTTCGAACCATATGTTGAATGACACGATTGAATGAAGGATTTCCCGAAGCGAATAACTCCATAACCTCATTGTACTTTTTAGTGCCCATACGCTTTTTAAATCGTTTCAGCCCGTTGATGGCACGACCCAGTATCACCTCACGCGTCTTGCTATCTGAGTCATAGACATTGTGGATCAAATTGAAGATGACCGTCCAGTATAATTCAAAGGGATTTATGAGATCCGCGCGTGTATCATGATATTTCATATAATAGGTATAAGGTGTGACGCTTCCTTCACCTAAGTCATCAAACATATCCGCAAAATCATCCGCCAGCTGGTTGTAAATGCCATATAAAAATGTTCGGTTATGGAAGCCCGCGTCTTCAGGAGCACTTATTACTGAACGGGTAATCAAACGTGAAGAAGAAGATTTTAAAATGACAGGGATATAAAGTTCTTCATTGGTGTAATTCGCATTAGATAGATTCTTTACACGATCCACTTCCTGGGAATTAAAAAACACGTAGGACTGCTCGAAAAAACTTTTTCTTGTCTCTGGCAGCTGTTGGCCCTTAATATACTCAAAGGCATCTCGGAGTTCCGAATGAGCAAACCGGATGAGTTCGGCGTTTTTCCCCGTCCACTTATCCAATTCAGGAACAGTTCCTGTGATAAGTGTGGACCGAATTAATTCTGAATAACGTTTTTTCTCTTCACTTGATAAAACACTGGCATCGAGAAGGTCGTCAATAAATGGATACGTCAGACCATAGGCATACCCAAGCCTAATCGCCTCATGAAGCTTCCGGGTACGTTCTTCAGGCGTAATCTCAGCGTCCATTTCTTCGATCACATGCAGGATAACCCCGGCGATGATTTTAATCAGTTTCCGCTTGGCTTCCTCAGCATCCATACCCTCTGGAATATGGGCGGATACAGACTTTATTTTGTCCATCACCCAGATCATGCTGGATTCAACGCCTTCCTTCTGGGCGAGCCGATACATTCCAGCCATGCTAAACATCTCCAAATTGCTTCCAGGATTTTTCGGATTGGAATCAATCAGGTGATTTTTCAAACTATCGACTGTACGTTGAACCCTGGCTTGTGTATCCGGTAAGTTCAATGCCTTACCCAGATCGCGCATGTAAATATAGGAGATACTCCGATCCAAGTAATTATCTAGTTTACCTGTGTAATTCAGCCATTGGATATAAGCGTGATACCCTTCCGAACCAGACTTTCCCTTTCCGCGCGAAAAAAAAGATAGCATCGGGAAAGGATGCATATGGTTCTGTTTCCAAGACTGTATGTCTTTTATCAAAACAGGGACATACGCTTTTTGCACGAGCTGTTCAGAAAGTGATTTAAAATAATCAGCAGCCTTCTGCTCCGCCAACCGATAACTTGCATCGGCATTTATCATTAACTTCTCATTCATACGAATCAATACCTCTACTTAAAGTTTTCATATATAAATGTATGCAATATTGATCAGTTCAATGTTACTAACCTAAACACTATCCCAAACTTTTCACAAAAACTAAATTATTTTATTCAAGAAACGATACACCGACTTAAAAATAGTGCTTGTGCATTAAACGTCGTAGACAAGCATTTCACAGTAGTTAGTCATACAGTCAGCCATACAGCTGATTTTGATTGTATTATTATCAAATTGTAGCGTATACTCCGACTTTTTTCACGAACAGCGTACCTGGAATTCATTCACAAAAACATAGCCCGTCGGAAATTCGAGGAGGTTCATTGGAGACAGAATGCGGATAGTTGGCATCTACGGGCTTTTGTTGAACACTTTGAAGAGTTTGTTGGACACTCGGCCGAGTTCGTTGGACACTCCCAAGCGTTTGTTGGAAACCTACTATTTCATTTATAGGCATCTATATTTTATTATCCGAATCTTCGTAGAGGTTTTATTATTTGATAGCAGGGTATTTCACTTACTAGCACCAACACTATTAAAATAATAAAAATCTTAGGAGGAAAATTGATATGGCTGACAAAAAATTTGTAGGTACATTCCAAAATGAAACCGAGGTTTTGAATAAGATTGATGAGTTAAAACTACAGGGGTATTCTGATGATGACATTTATATTGTGACAAATGATGCGGATCGATTATCGATTGTCCGTGGGGAAACAGATGTCGACCTTCGCACACCGGAAGGCAACTGGATGGACAAATTCATGGCTTTCCTTAGCGGAGATGAACCCGTCAGAGGCGCATTTACGAACATGGGGTTCAGTGAAGATGAATCCAACCGCTATTTCGATGAAGTCAAAGCTGGCGGAATCTTACTTTACGTAGACCGTGAATACGGAAATCTCTATGGAAATCCTGAGAAGGAATACCAAGCCGGGTATACAGATCCGAACATCGGCTCAAATCTTGTCGTTGATGATTATGAACCTACAAATATAGCAATGGATGCAGAACGAGAAGAAAGTCTGCAACTACATGAAGAGAAGCTCAATGTCGACAAAGAACGCTATCAGGCTGGCGAAGTGAACGTCACTAAGCATGTTGTAGAAGATATACAAACAGTTGAAGTGCCCGTGACGCGGGAAGAAGTGTATATTGAGCGGCGCGCTGTAACTGACGAGACTGCTGCCGGCGAAGTCTTTGATGATGGCGAAAACATTCATATTCCCGTCATGGAAGAACGGGTTGAAGTGACAAAACGTCCTGTCGTCAGCGAAGAAATCATCGTTGGCAAGCGCGAAGTCCATGACACGGAAACGGTCAGTGAAAGCGTGCGTCGTGAAGAAGCGGATATCGACCGGACGGATAATCTGCTGGATGCACATGACGAAACGGTCATTGACCCATTGGAAGCGAAGCGATTTGAGCGAAGTGATTTAAATGACAATCCTTTGACCGATCCTTTGAATGATCCTTTGAATAATCGTAATCGACTTTAATCTTTTGAAAAGGAGTTTGCTTAGGCAAGCTCCTTTTTTTGTGTAATCAAATTTGGTTCCTATGTGAGAATTCTTCTTTCCGCACTCTCTTTTTTGCCATGCAAGAAATAGTACAATACGGCGGTCCCCAAAATGACAAAGGCTAAAATGACAAATAACATTCTGTAACCCGTAACTGGTATGACAAAGCCCAGTAAGAATGGTCCAAAACCAAGGCCAGCATCAAGGGCAATGAAGAATGTCGATGTGGCAAGACCTAATCGATGTGGTGACGTTAATTTAACAGCGATGGCTTGGGTGCTTGATTGCATATTACCGAAGCCAAGGCCAATCAGACCACCTGCTATAAGTAATGTAGCCCCCGCACCTACTGAACTAAGTAAGAACATTCCAGCTGCAAAGAGGATGAAAGCGGGATACATCACGAAATTGGCACCTTTATTATCCATTAAGCGGCCCGTGAATGGACGGGATAATAGAATCACGACTGCATAGACAACGAAGAAAAAGCTTGCAGTTTCTACTAAATCAATTTCGATGGCATAGAAATTGATGAACGAAAGGATGCTAGAGTAGCAAAAAGAAACCATCAATGTGATGAATGCGATAGGTAATGCTTTAGGTTCAATGAAATTCGAGAACTTGAATTTTTTGGATTCTTTCACTTTAGTTACTTCAAGTTTCGGTACATGTACGAAGAATGCAACAATTAAAGAAATGACTCCTAAAATAAGACAGAAAGTAAAGATCATTTGGAAGCTCGTAACCCGGCTCATATAAAGCCCTATAAAGGGTCCAATCGCGGTAGCCAGTGTCGCACTCATGCTGAAGTAGCCAATCCCCTCTCCCCTTCGTCTTGGTGGAATAATCTGTGCCACAATGGTGCCGGCTGCCGTACTCGCCATCCCAAGTGACATCCCGTGGATTAACCGGTTAAACAACAGGAAAGGAACGCCTAGATTTATGAAATACAATGCTGTTGTCAAAGTGAACAGGACTAACCCGATTATCAAGGTTTTCTTGCGACCGATTATATCAATGACACGTCCGATATAGAGCCTTCCAAATAAAGTCCCAACAATAAAAACACCTGTAATGAGTCCGGCATCACTTGTAGAAGCACCTAACTCCGTGACTGCATATACGGCGATCGTCACCATTAATAAATAAAAGATTAGCATTAATAAGAAATTGGCAGAGGACACAATCAAAAAATCCTTTGTCCACAGTTTTTGTTTAGATTGATTCAAAACGCTATCCCCTTATTCTCTCAAATTATTCTGTATTTCTCCCATAATTCTGATTGTCTCAAGTTGTTCTTCTTCTGAGATTCCTTTTAAAATAACTTGTTCGAATTGATCAATGGTAGCACGGATATCTATATATACTTTTTCCCCAAGCTCTGTTAGCTGCATCCTTTTTTCTCGTTTGTCTTTGCTTGGAACATGGCTAATATAACCCATCTCCTCCAAACGTTGTATGGTCCTTGTAACGGTAGGTTTTTCTACGCTTTGATAATTGGAAATCTCAACGAGTGTTCCTGAGCCATTATTGTATATGTAGAACAAAGTAGACCATTGCGCTCTGTAAAGACCATACTTACTTAGTTGAACGTTAAGGTGATGCTCAAAGCGCCGGTGCAATAACATGAATTGTTGAAAAAACGTTCGATATGTATTTATGAATAACACTCCTCTTAAATAGTTAGCGTAGATAACAATTACCCTAGGTAACTATATATATTATCAGAAACAAATTAAATTGTACATAAAAATTGGTACCCACTGGCGTTGCATAGCTGTAAAAAAACACCTACAAATAATAGTGTTTGAAAATGCAAAAAGGAGCTCCGTCTGTAAAATAATAACTGAGGACTAAACCAGTTTTTATCATATAGAAAGGAGACTCCCCATGGGAAGCATCAATATAGTACTTATGCGTCAGAAAATCAGCGAACCACTTCCGTACCTACAACCCAATCATAAACATTTTTCCTTTTTTTATTCGTAAGAGGAATAATTAGATAGATTACGATTGCAAGATTGACAGCATTTAAAATCACAAAAATGGTAACCTCAGAAAAGGCAGTTGGGAGCATTAATCGCCATATACCAAAGTGAGCAACCTCCCAAGGAAGAAACTTAATTGCCGTTCGTAAAGCGGAGCGACCGATTCCAATACGCTGACCGACGCCGTCAACAACACGGATGCCCATTTTCCGCTTCCCCCATGTCCCCTGCCATCTAGAGGATTCACATGAAATAAAATAGAGCGAAACGGGTAACGTGATCATAAAATAGCCTGTCAGTTGAGCTGTTGCTGGGGAACTTGAAAATAAGGGAGTAATAGATGATCGAAATACGAGAGAAATCGTACCTACAACAAAAACACCGTAACTAACAATAACGAGATAATCCAACAAAAAAGCGTAAATTCGGGTTTTAAATGAAGCATAAGCCATCGTAATCATCTCCTATACTTTCATTTTATAATCTCCCAAAAAACAATCCCTCTCCAATTAGATTACCAAAAAGTGTGGTGAACTAGTTAACATTATTTGTCCATCATTCGCTGATAAAAATCGGTAAAAAAGCGCTCTTTCTTTTTATAATGAAACAATAGATTCCTCTCTAACACCATTCAAAGCGCACGAAGATACAATTTCGGGCGCTCCCCCCACTTCTCTGGCTTGCCCATTGCCATTTAAATACGTGCGATTCCTTTTTGCGGATCAATCAAAGACCTTCCGTACTACTTGTTCTGCTAAAAGCGCATTGGAGTTATAGACTCGTCCGGAGCTTGTGTAGCCTAAATCAGTATCCCCGAATGCAGTAACGATTTGGAGATTTCTTTTGGGTTTTAATAAAACCACCTTGCATAGATGGTATTCAATTTTGCTGTTTAGCCTGTTAACGTATATGTATTCTCGCAAGTAGTATGGTATAATTTGTCTATGAGAAAAATACTTGTTTTGATAATTCTATTAGGTGTTTTGTTCTTTTCATCGGGGCAAACGTATGAGCAGCAATCGCTAATCCCAACTTTGGAGAAGTGGCTGCCGGGCGAGCCGTTAGCATCATTGCTATCGAATTTGCGCATCCCGTATTGGGGTGAGACGATTTCAGTTGATGAGCGTGGCTATTACGCGTTTGTTGAGTTTCTGCTTCGAAAGAGTGCGCATTTCTTCATTTTCGGCTTCATCGCTACTGCAATTTATCTCGTTTTGCCGAAGCATCTGTTTCGTTTCATGACGGCTACTTGGCTGACACTGTTTGTCGCAATTGGCGATGAGTACCACCAGTCCTTGACGGGTGGACGGACGCCAGCGGTTCAAGACGTACTTCTCGATATGGCGGGCGCGGCTACGTTTCTCATCATTTTACGGCTAATTTTGTTTATGAAACGACCTAAAAAAAGAAGAAAACGCTGAGACAAAATGTCTCCTGCGTTTTCTTCTTTTTTGTCTTGATTGGTGATTGAGTACTTTACTTCATAGTCTATTCGATGTGCTAGTATCTTAGCATTGTAATCCTTTCCGAAACTTTGTGCGTAGGGTTTGTCGTAGAAGTAGCCATAGCTGGCGCTTTCACCATTCGCTTACTTTGTCGTATACTCTTTTTTCGCGTTGCCGTCCAATGTATTCAATCCGCCATCCGCTTGTGATAGGAGACTGTCAAGCGATAGAAATACCATGTAGAAACAACGATAATGAGTAAGACAATTAGTATAAGTTCTACGATGTAGCGAAACACGGAAATTTCGACATTTCGGATTAATGCATGTCTGCTAGTTCGACAGATTGCCGATTCGTGTGGGACTTTTGGTTTGTGATATAATTTCGTTGAGTTGGTACATTTTTCATTCATTCAACAAGGGGGATATTGCATGGCAAACTTAAAGGCAGACGAACAAATTGAATTGATGACACCGTTAGAAATGATGGACGATTGCCTTGCGGGTTATGGTGATGAATTAACGAGTTTGGCTATTCACAAAGTTGTTCAACACGTTTTCGGTATCAATTTAGAATTGGCACCTCTTTTACCTGACCGCTATCGTGGTTCAAGCGTTGTACCCTCAACTAGAGCCTTGATGGATGAGTATATCACTCAATACGGCAAAACGATGACGGGTGACGAAGTTCGGGTGATGATCAATCACTTTTTAGGTATGAATTTAGTTGGCATTGCTTCACTTAAGATGTCCGGCATTTCGTTGTATTCCAAAGGGCAATGGATTGTTCAACATGACACCGATTTAGTTGTTGTCGATACGGGAGTTGGCGATGTAGATGTACGTATCTTTCCAACGGACTATTTCACGGAAAAAACCGGAGAGATTGATTTGCCTAGCGACTTACAACATTCTTTGACACAACTCGGTTATACCCGTGATGGGAAGACGGGACACTATTCGTATGTAAATCCCACAGGAGAAGCGGTTCACAATTCTTTTAAAAAACAAACAATGGACATGCTTATTGAAACAATTCGGAGATGGAGCACTGATGTTTAATCAGATGAGGACAGGTACATAGCCTGTCCTCGTCTTCCATCTATTTTATTTTCCGAACGACGATAGGAATTTCACACGGTCGCCCATGGGTGGAACGGTTTCATCGACCAAAACGATTTCCAAGATGGAAGGTCCATCTACTTTGAGTAAGCTATTTACGACGTCTTGATGGAGATCGTCCATAGATTCAATTCGCGCACTCGGGATATTCATAGCCGCCGCCATTGCGGCAATATTAACAGGTTCTTGTCCAAAAGAAGCATGCGTGCGTTTGTACTGCTGGGAATGGCCATGGTAAACCATTCCTAAACGAGCGTTATTCATAATGACGAACACAATCGGCAATTTATGCTCTTTGGCCGTCAGTATTTCCATGCCGTGCATGAAGAAACTGCCGTCGCCTGTTATACAGACAACTGGACGTTCAGGTTCGGCTAATTTTGAGCCGATTGCTGATCCAATGCCGCTTCCCATGGCACCAAAGTGGACATTAATGCTATAGGTATCGGAAGCCAGCACATTCATATGGTGAATGACGTAAGCCATGTATTCGCCGATATCGATTGTGTAACGCGTCGATGCTGGGACGAATTTTTGGAGTTGCACTAAGACGTTTTTGGTGTTGTATTCGATTGCATCTTCACTCTTTTTATCCTGTTTTACTACCTTCACACTTTTCTTCGTTAGACCAAGTGCCTTTAATTCCTCAATTAATACTTGTACACTCCACTCGATATCACCTAGCACTGGGATATCAATGGCATATTTCCGGTTAAAAACGGTTTCGTCAAAGTCCATCTGAACTGTAAAACGGTCTTTTGTCAGATTGGCATTCCAGTTATTTGTTGCTGTTTCACCTAAACTTGAACCGATGACTAGCAGTGCCTGGCTGTCGCCTTCATTGATGAGCAAAGAGGCTTCTTCGTGCCCCGCAAACCCGAACACGCCTACGAGTAAGGGGTGATCCTCTTGAATATAGCCTTTTGCCACCGGTGTTGTCATGATTGGCCAGTTTAGTAGTTCCGCCAGTTCGATCACTGATTCAACAGAATTTCGAATTCCTTGTCCCACAAATAGATAGCCATTTTCTCTATTCACTAGCTCTTTGGCTACGGTTCTAATCGTGTCGCGGTTCGGTTCAATCGGCGCTCTAAGGGGAAAACGCGGAATTTCAAGCGGTTCTATTTCCTCAAGTTGGACATCAATCGGCATAGCGATGTGAACAGGCCCCGGCACGCCGGATAGCGCTATTTCAGTTGCTTTCACCACTTCTTTCAATAGGTCCTTAGCGTCCGTAATCGTTACACTATACTTTGTCACGGAACGGAAGATGGGTTCAGCATCCAGTTCTTGAGACGCATTTAATCCGACGGTGTTAACTGGAACGGCACCGGTTAGGAACAATACAGGCAAATGTTCCCGCATGGCATTGGCAGCTCCTGTTACAAGATTCGTTCCGCCTGGTCCACTGCAAGCGATGCATACGGCAAGTTCTCCCGCATATTTTGCATAAGCCGCTGCCATATAAGAAGCTGCCCCTTCATGCTTTGTTACGATAGGTGTTATTTCGGGCGTATCATACAGTTCGTCAAAAAAAGCATTGACTGAACCGGCGGGTATGCCAAAAACATGCGTAACCCCATTGTCTTTTAAATAATCTACAACTGCGCGTACTGCTTTCATATGATTCCTCCTTGGTTTATGAGATATTTTTGTTCGAATTCTTCTGCATTCATTGGCCGATCGAAGTAAAAGCCCTGCATTAAGTAACAATTTCTTGAAGCCAAAAACTCTGCCTGTTCTATGGTTTCGACGCCTTCCGCAATGACATCAAGGTTTAGATTTTGAGCCAGCGTAATAATGGTATTTGTAATCGCCGCACTATTATCGTCTTTTCGTAATTCTGAAATGAATGATTTATCAATTTTTAACAAGTTAATGGGAAAGTCCTTCAAATAGCCTAGTGATGAATAGCCCGTACCGAAATCATCGATGGCTATTTTGATGCCGATTTCTTTTAACTGCTCCATCGTTTTTAACGTTAACGCTGAATTTTTAATGATTTGGTTCTCCGTGAGTTCCAGGTGTAAAAATTCCGGGGATAACTCGACTTTATCCAAAATCGTTTTTACAACCATAAACAAATCATTTTTTTCAAACTGACGGACGGATAAATTGACGGCCACGCTGAGCCGTGGATAACCCTGGTTCTGCCATTGCTTCATTTGTCTGCAGGCATTCTCAAGCACCCATTCGCCAATAGGGACGATCAAACCCGTTTCTTCTGCTATCGGGATGAATTTGTCGGGCTGTATCACCCCCTCAATTGGATGATTCCATCGGACTAACGCTTCCACGCCGACAACTGTTTTCGTTTTATAATTAATTTGCGGTTGATAGGCAATAACGAGTTCCTCATTATCAATGGCCTTATACAACGCGTTTTCGATAATCAGACTTTCAAAAGTGACCGTATCCATACCGGCTTCATAGAAGTGGTAGCTGTCCCCCGCCAGTTTTTTAGACTGATACATCGCAATATCCGCATTTTTTATCAACTGTTCGGCTGTATCCCCGTTTTCTGGGAATAGACTGATCCCAATGCTGCTTTTAATGTAGACTTCAGTTCCTCTAAGTGTGAAAGGATCGACGAATTCTTCATTGATGCAGTTAATGACTTTTAACACATCAATTTCATTTGTAATACTTGGTAAAAAGACGATGAATTCGTCTCCGCCTTGCCGCGACACCGTGGCACCTTTCGGAATACAGGCGGCTAGTCGTTTTGCCACATAACCGAGCAGCAAATCCCCATAACTATGTCCAAGTGTGTCATTGACAGTTTTGAAACGATCCAAATCCATATACAAAACGGCCAATTTGCCTCCATGTTTTTTGGAATAAGTCAGCCCTTGTTCCAGTCTGTCTTTTAACAGAATCCGATTCGGCAAATTTGTTAAGCTATCGTAATAGGCATGGTATTTTATCTCTTCTTCCATCCGCTTCCTTTGCACGATGTCTTTAAACGTCACGACGTACCCGACAATTTCGTCACTCTCGATAATGGTGGAAATGACGTATTCAACCGCTAGGATGGACTTATCTTTTCTGATAAAGCCGCCTTCTGCACTGTACTTCTCTTCTTTTTCTTCTATAAAAGCCGATACTAAATCCAGGTCTCGCGATTTGGTTTTATTGAAAATAATTTTGTACGGTTTTCCAATCAGTTCGCCTTTTGTTTCATAACCCAGCATCGATTCACCTGCCGGGTTACAAAATGTAATTCTCCTTTCCAGGTCCAAACCGAATATGCCTTCCCCTGCCGAGTTAAGAATAAGCTCTTTTTCGCGGCTTAGGTGCTGCAGCTCTGTCACTAAGTCTTCAAGTTCCTTGTTTTTTTCCGTTATTTCCGACGTTCGCTCTTCGATAATGACTTCCTGCTTTTCCATATACAATAAATTCGACAGCGTAGAAGCAGTTGCATCAACAATTGACTGTGCAAGCTGTTGGTCGGCAACTGAATAAACCATACCTGTCTCCTTTAAATCGACGACGGCAATGACACCTAAACCTTCGCCCATTGACACTAATGGAAGTAGAAACATTCCTTTAATACCAAATTCACGGCAACCGTCGTGGTTTGTTCGTTCATCCGCAAAAACGTCCGGAATGAGAAGCGCTTTTTTCGTACGGAGGACTTCCTGTAGCGCAGCATCCGTACTGGCTTCGATTTTAGTTTTGCCGTGGGTCTCCATCCAATCTTCTTCCGTCCAATCACTGTCCTTGCTTAAGTGCGCAGGCTTAATAAGACGTTCTGAGGAAGGATCAAGTAAGTGCACCCCAACATTGTTATTATTCAGCACTTTTCCAACGTAGAAAAAGCATTTCTCAATCCCCTCTTGCATCGACGAACACATGGATAGATCTCGCGTCACATCCAGCAGTAATTGCTTTTCGGCAATCAAGTTTTCCTTGCGCGTTAAATTCGCCGCGTTTTGAATCGCGACAGCAGCCATATTGAGATACGCCTCAACCGACTGAATCTCAGACTCTGTTAAGTTCATAGGGATTCCATAGTCGAACAGAAAAACAAGGCCAAACAGTTCAGATTCATAAGAGATCGGTAGCGCCAATAATGATTTAATCTTAAAGGCATTAACAGCTCTTGGATCGGGACGGTTGTCCTTATTTGTATCGGCTATATAAATCGTTTGCTGCGTCTCAATGACTTCTTTTGCCAACAAATCGTATTCCGTTTCAATGACCTGCATATCGAGCGTCATTCCATTAATGATTGCCGGTTTCCCAACCACCCCCCTGAATGTTCCGTCCTCCTCCGGCAAATAGATGCCCACTGAATCGCATTGAACGATTTCTTCAGAAATGGCGGTTACGACCACTTCAAGTACATCCCGTAATTCGAGTTTCGTATTGATTAACTTCGTGATATTAGCAAGCCTGGAATATCTCGTTTGTTCTTCCACTTTAGCTACCCCTTTCTACCTTGTTGTACTTTATAGTTGTGTTTCATCGGATGATTTTTGGTATTTTCTTAATAATACCACGGGGAGGGTGGTTTGTTGGATATTTTCGGGGTTTTTGGGCGGTTAATGGGTATCTTCGGGCGGTTGGAGGCGATGTTTGGGCGGTCGCGTGTGGGGGGTGGGCGGTCGCGCGTCTGGATTGAGCGGTTGAAGGCAATATTCGGGCGGTCGCGCGTAAGCGGTTGATTAAAAACAAAATGAAGATTAGCTATTGATACAGATAGCCAATCTTCATCATATATCTATTCTGAAGCCGAACAACAGATTCCATCAAATGAACTTCTTCACCTAGTAACGCTCAGTATTTAAAGAAGCCTTCTCCTGATTTCCTTCCGAGACGTCCGGCGCGTACATATTTTCTGAGTAAAGGAGCTGGGCGGTATTTGGAATCATTTGTTTCGTTATAAAGCGTTTCTACGACAAAAAGCAACGTATCCAGACCAATCAAGTCAGCTAGTGCAAGTGGACCGATTGGGTGACCCGCTCCAAGCATCATCCCTTTATCAATGTCTTCCGCTGAAGCGATTCCTTCCGACAAGACAAAAATCGCTTCATTAATCATCGGCGTCAAAATGCGATTCACAGCAAACAATGGTGCTTCTTTTACTGAAATGGCGACTTTATGGAACTCTTCAGCTAGTTCATGAGCGGTTTGGAAGGTTTCGTCACTCGTTTGTTCGCCTCTGATGATTTCAACCAATTCCAAAACAGGGACGGGATTGAAGAAATGCATGCCAATCACCTGTTCACTTCGACTAACTGCACTCGCCATTTCAGTAATGCTTAGCCCAGACGTATTAGAAACAAAAATGGTCGAAGGCTTACATATTTGATCCAGTTCTTTAAACAGTTCTTTTTTAGGCTCTATCTGCTCAATAATTGCCTCTATGACAAAGTCTACATCTTTAAGGTCTTCTATTGAAGTAGTTGGCTGAATGCTGTTTCTGATTTGATCGGCTACTGATTGATCTATTTTCCCTTTTTCTACATTGCGCTTTAACGTCTGTTCAATTCGCTTAATTCCTCGGTCAAGACCCTCTGGATTTTTATCCAACAGAATTACTTCATGACCTGCTTCCGCTGCTACCTGAGCAATCCCATTGCCCATTGTACCTGCGCCAACTACAGCAATTTTTCTTATCATACTGTCACTCCTTTTGTTACTCTTTTAAAATGTCTTGGTTATTCTGTTGCTTTCATTTAAGAAATTCAGGCTCTGCTAAGCAGGGCGACCCCGTCCTCATACTCCTTAATTAGCAATTCCACAATTTCCTTTGTTGTTTCACGTTTCGTAACGGTTGTTACACCTTGACCCGCGGACCAAATATCGCGCCAGGCTTTGACGTCCACCAAATGCGTTAAATCTACATCATCTTTTGGTTTGAGTGTTGCTGGGTCAATGCCTTCTTCTATAATGCTTGGAATTAGATAATTTGCATGGACGCCGCTAAATGAATCTGAGTAAATGATGTCCTCAATTGTTGAATCGATGACCATTTGTTTGAATTCCTCTTGTGCGCTGCTTTCTTCTGCCGCTAAGAAACGCGTACCCATATAGGCATAATCTGCCCCCATTAACTGTGCAGCCGCAATGTCTGCGCCTGTTGAAATGGTTCCTGATAATATGATTGTCCCCTTATAAAAGCTTTTTACCGCTGCAATAAATGCAAATGGATTTAATGTCCCACCATGGCCCCCTGCACCAGCGCACACTAAAACTAGGCCATCTACTCCCGATTGCGCCGCTTTTTTCGCGTGTTTCACATGTGCCACGTCTGAATAAACCAGACCCCCATAGCCATGAACGACTTCTTTCACTTCCCCAGGATGCCCGAGCGAAGTAATGACAATTGGAGGTTCGTATTTCCGAATTAATTCCAAATCATCCTCATAGCGTGTATTTGTTTTTTTATGGCAAACAAAGTTCACTGCCCAAGGAATATCATTTAACCCTTCATTCACTTCTTGTAGCCATTCAGCACATTTCTCTATTGGACGTGCATTTAATAGAGGGAATGAGCCAATGACGCCTGCTTTTCCTGCCTCAATCACCATTTTTGGTGTAGAAACTAAAAACATAGGGGCAATAATCACAGGGATTTTAAGCATTTTCAAGCACCACTGCAATGCCTTGTCCGCCGCCAATGCACAGGCTCGCCACAGCATACTTCGCGTTACGCCGTTTTAATTCATAAGCAGCTGACAATAAAATCCTTGTGCCACTTACGCCTACTGGATGTCCCAGTGCAATCGCGCCGCCATTGACATTTGTTTTCGAACGATCGAGTCCCAACTCTTTTTCGACGGCTAGGTATTGTGCTGCAAATGCTTCATTCACTTCCACAATATCCATATCTTCAATGGTCAGATTCGCCCGTTTTAACGCTTGTTTGATGGCCGGAACTGGACCTATTCCCATAATTGTTGGATCCACGCCAACGACTCCCCATGAAACAATACGTGCGATTGGCTTTAATCCATTCGCTTGTACAGCTTTTTCACTGGCGACAACAACGGAAGCTGCGCCGTCATTAATCCCAGAGGCATTTCCGGCTGTTACCGTTCCCTCTTTTTTAAATGCAGGTCGGAGCTTTGCCATTCCGACACCATCCACATCCGGTCTAATATGCTCATCTTTGTCGACCAACACTGTATTTCTGCGTGTTTTCACTTCAACGGCAATAATTTCCTCAGCAAACAAGCCGTCCTCAACTGCTTTCGCTGCACGTTGATGGGACTCGACGGCAAACGCATCTTGTTCTTCCCTAGAAATCGAATACTGTTCAGACAGTTTTTCTGCCGTCATGCCCATACCGCTTCCTGTGTGTTGATCTGTCAATGTCGCCGTTAACATATCTTCAAATTGTAAATTTCCTAGCTTCGAACCACTGAAACGTTGTTCGAAATTGGCGTACGGAGATTGCGACATATTTTCCGCTCCACCAGCTAAAACAATCTCTGCTTCACCCAATAAAATATGTTGTGCCGCTGTTACTACAGATTGCATACCCGAACCGCATAGTCGATTTAACGTCAGTGCAGGAACTTCTTCAGGAACGCCCGCTTTTAATCCAATGTGGCGCGCAATATATGCGGCCCCTTTTCCTGTATGAATCACATTGCCATAGATGACATGATCGACTTGTTCAGGTTGCACATTCGAGCGCCTCAATGCTTCCACTGCGGTTGCTGTACCGAGCTCCGTCGCACCTACCTTCGCAAAAGATCCGCCAAACTCTGTAAATGCCGTTCGTGCTCCATCGACGATGTATACATTACTCATATCCCATCTTCCTCTCCCCATAACTCACAATTTCCTGTGAGTTTTATTTCCCCATTGAATCGACTATCTCAAAATTCCCTATATCTATAGTTGCTTTCACGTATTACCTATATCGCTATTTATCCAATTTCATCACGCACTTCATATAGAATCTGACTCACGCCTTTGCTTCAACTTTCGGCCAAAGTGTGTGCTTCAACACTTTTCCGGATGCATTTCTCGGCAGTTCATCCAAGAACTCCACTTCTATTGGCACTTTGTACTTCGCGAGTTGTGTTGCACAGTAGTCAATAACCTGCTTTTCAGTAATCGATTTACCCTCTTTCATCACTGCAAATGCTTTTGGTACTTCGCCATAAACTTCATGCGGCACACCGACAACTGCCGCTTCCAACAACTCTTGAATTTGATACAATACCTCTTCCACTTCAACTGGATAGACATTTTCTCCACCGCGATTGATCATATCTTTTTTCCGATCAACGATATATAGGAGTCTATCTTCATCAAATCTCCCTAAGTCGCCCGAGTATAGCCAGCCATCTTTAATCGCTTGTCGGGTTGCTAACTCATTTTTCAAATAACCTTTCATTACTTGTGGTCCTTTGACGACAATTTCCCCCACTTGACCAACCGGAAGCGGCTTTCCGTATTCATCAACTACTCTGATCTCAGTTTGCGGAAGTGCCTCTCCTACCGAACCTATTTTTTCAAGTGCAAGATGATCTTTTAATGTCGAAGCGGCTGGCGCATTTTCCGTTTGCCCATATAGATTTTGAACTTTGACATTCGGGAAAGTTTCCTTCAATTTCTTTACTAATTCATAAGGCATCGGAGCTGCACCGTATGCAAATAATCGAAGTGTTGGAAGCTTCACATCATGAATGTGAGGTAAGTTCAAAATGATTGTGTACATTGCCGGTACACCAAAAAACATTGTCGGGCCTGCCCCTTGTAACAGGTTAAGGGTTTGGACTGTGGAAAATGCTTCTTCGATAATGATTGAACCACCTTTATACGTTACCGGTACAACAAAAACATGACTTGCCGCACAGTGGAATAATGGCGTTGAGACTAGCATTCTATCCCTATCCGATACACTCATTGCTTCTGACCAAATCTCTGCAGTCGCAAGAATGTTTTGATGTGTCAACATGACACCTTTTGGCTTGCCTGTTGTGCCCGAAGTATACATAACAACGGCTGTGTCGTTTGCATTTAATTGGACAGGAGAAAATTCCAGGGAAGACTCTTCTAAAATACCCCCTTGTAGTTCTCCCCCGTCAATTGTTAATTTATCTTGAAATACGTGTTCTATTTCATTAATTACTTGTTCAATCCGTATATCATAAATGAGTGCTTTTGCTTCTGATTGATTGCAAATATATTCTACTTCAGGAGTCGCTAATTTCGTGTTGATGGGCATGACAGAAAATCCACCTAATTGAATACCGAAGTAACATACAAGAAATACATCTGAATTCAGTGAATACAGCGCAATAATATCATCCTTTTTATATCCTTTAGATTGAAAGTAAGCGGATACTCTTTTCACTTTCTCGTAAAATTCGCCATATGTCCATTTGCGTCCGTTATAAAAAGTGAAGACTTTACCCGGTTGATTTTCAGCATATTTTGCTAAAACTTCTGGCATGAACATTTCTTCCCATCCCCTCATTTCAATAATTTAACAATGTAATCTCCAAAGTAGGTTTTTAACTCATCTTTCGGGATTCTTCCACTTGGGTTATACCACTGTTGAATCCAGTTCATCGCGCCGAGTATCATCATTCTTACGATGATTGTCTCTGTTGGGTGAAACTCCTTTGAATTGATACCCCTTTCGATGATCCGATCGAATAACTCCGCGTAATCTTTACGAAGTTTTAAAACCTCTTCTAATTGATCCGCGTCGTAGATTTGTTTAGGTTCCAAAATCATATTGAATGTCTCTTTTTCTTCAATTGCGTAATCTATATGCATTGCAATCATTCTTCGAAGGACTGCTTCTGCCGACCCTTTTCCATCTAATTCATTTTCAAGTTCAATCGTTGCTTGAGAGAGTACGAAACTATGACATTGGTACATCAAGTCGCTCTTACTTTTAAAGTAATAATACAAAGAACCTTTCGTCATCAAAAGCTCTGCTGCAATTTCCTCCATCGTCGCTCCATCATAGCCTCTTTGATTTACAACAGTGATTGCTGTCAATAATATCTGTTCTTTCTTCTTCAATGTTCTTTTCTCAGAGAGTTTCATTTTTCCACCTCTACGCAAGCGTTTTCATTTCGGTAATGGTTTTTTGGATAGAACCTTTTTGGATGGTACCTTCTTGCTATTTTATATTTTTACATTTAATCGTTGTTAAATTGACTGATAATTCTAACCTTGTAGTTATTTTAGCAATCTACAAATTAGATTGCAAGTCCTTTTTGAACATTGTTTGAATTTTAAATTGAAGTTCAAATGTGTGTGTAACGGGCGGTTGGAGGCGATATTTGAGCGGTCGCGTGTGGGGATTGGACGGTTGATGGTGGTATTCGGGCGGTCGTGTGTGGAGATTGAGCGGTCCAAACTGATTTCCGGGCGGTCGCGCGTAGAGATTGAGCGGTCCGATTTCTCGTGGCAATCCTCACTCCAAAGTGCACTTTTCAGTTCTCCTTGTCTCTCCGTTGTTCTACTTTTGTGTAGTGTTGGTACACTTTAGTGTAGTGCTGGTACACTTTAGTACCAGCTCAATGTTCTTTTGAATGTACTTCTATTAGAAGAACTCTTATCATCATTTGCGTTTGGGTGGGTATTAAGTAGCAGAATAATCTTAAAACGATAAAATATATGCTAATAGTACAAAAATAGAACCTCCCCAACCGCAGCAGGTGACGTAATATTCAACCTAAGTTGGTTATACTGAACTATATAAAGTCAGCGAGGGAGCCCCCCACCCCCCACTGATGGTTAGTTGACTCATTCGGGCATTTATGGGCAGTGGGTTCCCTACTGTTGTTTTCATTCCCGAGAATACTAGACGTGGGGATCGAAGAATATAATGAGCGGAAACTGTGAAGTACATCCTCCATGTGGGCACCTTGGATGTATGGAGTTATTGGTGCAACCGGCCTGATTAGAGTTGGACATTATGTCCAATTCAGTCGGGTTTTTATTATGATGGGAGGAATGAGTGGTATTAATAAAATCCTAGATAATAAGGTACAAGCGTGCAGTACGTCAGGACCCTCTTTTGCTTTAGGACAGGCTTATGTCGATGAAATTATTCGTGATGAACAGAACCGTATTGCCAATGAAATCCATGATAGTGTCTCGCAAAGGTTGTTTGGTCTGTCTAGTTCCCTGCTTAGTTTGCAGATGAACGGTCAAGATATGACTTCTGATGAATTGAATGAAGAGTACCAGTTTTTATCTCAGTCGGTGAATATGACCATTATAGAACTTCGAACAGCTATCTATCAACTCAGTTCCATCAAGGAAGGCGAGAACGATTTTCTTATCCGCCTTAAAAGTTTTTTGGACGAGTACGCACGTCTCGTTGATGTACGGATAGATTACCAAATTACGGGTGACGAAGCGTTTATTTCGGAGGAATTAAAGCAGGCGCTTTATCGGATTATTTCTGAAGCGTGTGGCAATGCGGTTCGTCATGGTGAGTGTACTGCCATTGAACTAAGGTTGTTTTTATTGGAAGAGAAAACGGTTTTGGAAATTAAGGATAACGGGATCGGCATTAATGTAGACACGTACGAGAGTCAGCAGGAAAAAGGAATCGGTCTCGCTAATATGAAAGATAGTGTTCGTTCTTTCTTTGGTACATTTTCAATTGGTGGATTACAAGGCATTGGAACAGAAATTCAAATTGAAATTCCCAATTTAAATATGAAAAATGAGGTCATCGGATAATGCGAATTGTTAGTGTTGACGATCATCCACTGGTTAGAAAAGGGCTAGCGTCAATCCTTTCTTCAGACGATGCAATGGAAATTGTTGGAGAAGCAACGAATAGCCATGAGGCGCTTATCCTTTTTCGAACAGCTACGCCTGATTTAGCGATTGTCGATCTTCGATTAGGGAAAGAATTCGGTTTGGATTTGATCGCAGAAGCGAAACAACAAGGCATCACTTGCAAGTTCGTTGTGCTCACTTCATCAATAGATGCGCTCGATTTTGAACTAGCCAAACAAATAGGTGTCGATGGTTATATTTTAAAAGAGGCATTCCCTGAGGAACTCCTTCACGCTTTGCGAATTATTGACAAGGGCAGGAAGTATTATGACCCTGGGGTGCTTGACTTTGTTACGAAGTCTGAAGTGCCTGTTGAGGAAGACGTACATATCGAACAGCTGACTCCAAAGGAAAAGGAAGTCTTGCTTGAACTCGGCATGGGCCATTCCAATAAGCAAATCTCACAGGCATTGTATATCACCGAGTACACTGTAAAAAAACACGTATCCCAGGTCTTGGCGAAATTGGATTTAGCTGATAGGACGAATGCCGCGCTGTATGCCAATGTGAAGGGGCTGGTGACTTATCATGCGAATTGAGTGGGTTAACGGGTGAAAAAACGTCCATAGACATTTTCCATTCGGGCGGTCGTGGGTGGGATTTGAGCGGTCCAAAACCATATACGGGTGGTCGCGCGTGGGATTGAGCGGTCCAAATCGTGATTCGGGCGGTCGCGCGATGGGTTTGAGCGGTCCAAAACGATATTCAGGCGGTCGCGCGTGGGATTTGAGCGGTCCAAACCAATATTCGGGCGGTCGCCCCTGTGCCGTCCTCCGCAATTCAACTACAAAAAAATCGCCTACACGGAAAATACGTGTGGACGATTTTTGTAGACTATTTTATTGCCTATTTCTCAAAACTCACTAAACCTAACACCATTTCCATCGATTTCCTGCAACAGTTGAATCTCTTCTTCCGTCACTGGGACAAACTCTTCAAAGTCCTCATGTTTTTCGACGGCAAATCCTGTTTTTTCGATGACTTCATCGAACGTAACTGTTGGAAATAGGGACAACAACTTCAAACGCTTATCTGTTTCAGATATTTTGAATACACCGAGTGGTGTGATGACGATTTCTGTATTTCCGGCAGCTGTGACTACGTCGAGCTTGTCAACAAGCCCTCGTTTGTCGTGGGTTGTTTTCCACAAGATGCCTCTTTTCACTGTCGGAAGCAATGCTGCACTTCCCGCTCCGCCTGGTAAACGGACTTTTGGTTTATCGAAAGTACCGATTGCGCTTAAGTTTAATCGGCCTTGGCCGTCAATTTGTGCGCCGCTTAAAAAGGCGACATCCAGTCCACCGCGTGCCGACAAGTCGAAAATATCCGAAAGTGGAAAATCGACGATTGCGCCTTCACTTAACGATGCATCCGCTGTCGAAACGCTTGAGTAATTCGAAGGTTTCGCGTCCACGCCGCCTGCGATACTGAGATAGACGGCGTTTTTAGCGTGCAATCTTTTCGCCAATTGAATGGCGATTGCTGGCATCGGTGAAGCGACACCATGGAAAACGCGCTCCCCGTCATTAATGAGCCGCGCCATGGCCACTGTTATATAATCACCCGTTTGTAAGTTAGACATGCGTGACGGCCCCCTTTGCCTGTTCCAAATAGCTTGCGGGATCTTTTAGATAGCTAGCCACTTCAACTTCATCAATTGCGTAAAACGGTGCACAACTTCCCGGCGCCGCCCCTTTCTCAGCAAGGACAACACTTTCAACAAGGAATCCAGGAATTTGCGGTTTATTTTCCCAACTAGCTGAATCAATGATCTTTTCTGCAGTTACAATTACTCTTTTAGCTGCTTTGACCATGATCAAGTCTTCAAACAATGCGCCATTTACATAGGCATTTCCATTTTCATCAGCGATATTGGCATGGATAATGGTGACGTCAGGCTGTAATGCTGGAACGACAGCTGTTTCTTTATTGGTAAATGGACAGGTTACGTAACGGACCAATCCTGTCAGTTCAGGTAACTCGCTTCCTTGAAAGCCATTGATTGGCTGGAAAGGAGCGCCGTAAATGCTTGCCCGAAGACCAGCGATTACACTAGCGCAAGCGTGTTCATGGACGGTAATTTCTCCATTTTGAACGCCTTTTCGGTAATTTTGTGCCAGACCGAGCATTTCAAAACCGATATAGCCCGCGTACACCGAACGGATTGATTTTGCCAAAGCAAGTAAATCGATATCGAGTGCACCCGCTGTTTTAATGATTGAAAGGTCTTTTTTCTCCTGCCGAATTAATTCCACAACAAAAGCGAGCGGAGAGCGATGCAATGCATTACCACCGAGTGCTAGCAGTGAGCCATCTGTAATTGAGGCGGCTGCCTCCTGTATAGATAATTGTTTAGACAAATCAAATCCCCCATTTCAACTGATTTAAAATCACCCTATTACAATCCCATCAGGATCCAAAGCATACAATGTATCCAGCTCAAGTTTGGTCGGTGCATCAACATACGTCCAATCTTTGCTAATTGCGATTGGGAAACTGCTTTGCTCCTGCACGTCGTCTAGCGTAAATCCTTTGAACAGTTGCAGTAATGTCATTTTCTTTGTTTCATCATCAAATCCGTAAATCCCTAGCTGTGTAATGACACGGTATGGGCCTGTATTCGCTGGCAATCCAACTTTTTCCCGCTCGCCTTTGCCTGTTAAGTATCCCGGGCTCGTTAGGAAATCGAGTTCAGCGACAAATTTCTTACGGTCTTGTCTCATTAAAATAATTGTCCGTTCACATAACGAAGCGATATCCGCTCCTCCGCCTGAACCTGGGAGTCTCACTTTTGGATTTTCCCAGTCACCAATGACGGTTGTGTTTAAGTTCCCATAGGCATCAATCTGTGCTCCGCCTAAAAAGCCATAACGGATCCAGCCTGCTTGCGCTAAACTCATGACGTAGTCCATCGAACCTACTGTTACGCCGTTTTCATATGTTAATGATTCACTTACTTGAATCGGTAATCTGCCGGTTGGTTTCCCACCGACACCGCCTCCTTCATAGACGAGTAGAATGTCGGGTGCGTGCGTATTGAGTGCTAGCACGGATGCGAGTAACGGCATCCCTGTTCCAACGAAAACAGCCGTGTCTTTCGGCAATACGCGAGAAGCCGCAATGATCATTTTTTCAGTTTCAGTTGCCATCTTTACCCTCTCCTTTTCGCTACTTTTGGATATGGTGCCAGTTTCTTTTCGATCTTTTTCAATTGATTCACAACACGGACGCCGCCGATTTTTTCCAAGTACTGAAAATGATCTTTGCTTCCGTGGACGTATGTTTCCAAGTAATCTGCAACGCCCTCATCTGATACAGATGCGTCGAGCCAGATTTGCCAATGGTCTTCATCGAATGAATACAAGCCTGGAACTTGATTTGGGTGGGAACCGTATGGGGTTTCGACCACCGCATCAACGACGAAATAAGGAATTTTCGTCAATGCCGGATCATTCTGGATGACTTCATCGTGCACGATTTCTTCCGCAGTGATCAAAACGAATTTCGCAGCATGTGCAATTTCGATGTCTTCCGCGATATTGCCGTCTATTTGACAATTGCCGTACCGATCTGCACGATGGACATGAATGATGGCTACATCTGGATAGCATGCCGGCAAGAGTTCCACGGGTTCATTGGTAAACGGGTCAACAATTGTTTTAGAACCGCTGTACTGCAATGTATCTGTTCCAAGAGATGACCTGGTCGGATAAAATGACAGTCCTTTCATCGCAGCTGTGAAACGCCATTGGAATCCTGCATTCGTCGTTTCCGATAGGACTTTAAGTCGTCCCGATTCGACCGCTGCTCTTGCAGGTCTGGCCAATCCGCGCACTTCATCCGCAAATCCGTAAGATACTTCTGCTTTCGTTACGTTGCCTGATGCCGCGAGCAATTGCCAGTCATGCTGAGATCCTTTCGTTCCGATTGTTAGGTCTCCAACTTTTTGGCGAATGATTTCGTGGACTGCCGCAAGTGGGTTACGAACAGAACCCATGCCGCCGAATACGACGTAATCGCCTGCTTTGACACCGCGCGATACCGCCTCGTCAATTGTCGTCAACTTATCTCTTTTCACCATCGATTTACGCTGTTGACGGAAAGCCCTCATTTCGTCTGGGTGCGCCCATCCGTATAACTTGGATGAAGCTGTTTCTTGTGTAGTAGTCATTTTTTATTCCCCCTTATCTTCTATCGACTGCTTTTGCCGAGCGGTCTCCGGCGAATTGAATGAGCTGTACTATGATGATTAAAATGACGACAGTTGCCAGCATGATTTCATTTTCAAAACGATAGTAACCGAAGCGAATCGCTAAGTCCCCGATACCACCTCCACCAATCATCCCGGCCATTGCCGAGTAGCTAAGTAAGCTAATAACTGTGACGGTAAGTCCGGCAATCATCCCTGATCTCGCTTCTGGAAGCAACACATCTTTGATGATCAACCACGCAGATGCACCCGTAGATTCGGCCGCTTCAATGACGCCTTTGTCAATTTCCCGCAAAGACGTTTCCACCAAACGGGCATAGAATGGGATTGCGGCAAAAGTCAGTGAAACACTCGCGGCAGTGGGTCCCATCGTCGTACCGAGAATAAGTTTCGTCACAGGAATCAAAACAACGAGTAGTATAATGAAGGGAATCGATCGAATAACATTGACGATTGTCCCTGCGACACTCTGTAGGACTCGGTTTTGCCAGAACATCCCTTCACTTGTTACAAATAGTCCAACGCCTAAAGGAACACCGATGACGATTGCAAATGCGACGGCAATCCCCATCATCCAAGACGTTTCAAGAAAAGCATTTCCGAAATCAGTTATAATATCAGGCGGCATTTGCGAGCACCTCCAATTGGTTTGTCCGTGTTGTAATATAGTCGATTGCATTCTGTAATTCTGTTTTTTCTCCATCAATTTCAATGATGAGCGTTCCAAGCGGACGGTCCTGTATGTACGTTATCTGACCGTGAAGAATATTGATGGCGACGTTGTATTTCTTCAACGTTTCTGCAATGACGCCTTCTTCAGCAGATTCCCCGCGGAACACGATTTGGACGATTGACCCTTTTCGGCCCGTTAGCAAGCGTTCTGGCAATGTTAAAGAATGGACCGTTTGCACAAATTGCTTTGTTAAAGCCGTTGCTGGATTCGCGAACAAGTCATAGACGTCACCTGCTTCAACGACTTTTCCGTTTTCCATCACGGCGATGCGGTGGCAAATCTGTTGTACGACTGCCATTTCATGCGTGATCAAGACAATTGTAATGCCTAATGTCTGATTGATTTCCTGAAGCAATTCTAAGATGGACGCTGTCGTTGTCGGGTCAAGAGCCGAGGTTGCTTCATCACACAGCAACACTTTCGGTTCATTTGCCAGTGCACGTGCAATGCCCACACGTTGTTTTTGTCCACCCGATAATTGAGCTGGATAATGTCCCGCACGATCCGACAAGCCAACCATGTCAAGTAATTCCGCTACGCGTTTCTTGATTTCACTCTTGCTTTTGCCCGCAGCTTTCAATGAAAATGCGACATTATCTGCGACCGTTTTCGAGCTAATCAAGTGGAAGTGTTGAAAAATCATGCCAATCTTCACACGTTCTTTCTTTATCTCTCTCTTCGTCAATGAAGTCATTTCTTTTCCGTCGATGAAGATTTGCCCCGCCGTCGGTGCTTCCAACATGTTCAAGCAGCGCAACAATGTACTTTTTCCGGCACCACTGTAGCCAATAATTCCGAAGATTTCACCTTGCTGAATGGTCAGGGTGACATCTTCAACGGCTTTCACGTCTTTATATTGTTTTGTCACATTGACGATTTCAATCATTTAAGTCACTCCTTTTCTGCTTGATAAGGTGGTAGCACATAACCCGCTGCATTTTCTTTCGTGTATTCATAGAATTCGTCGGAATGATACGCAGCCTTCAATGCTTTGGCAAACGGCTTATCTTCGTCTTCTTTTCGTATCGTCAAGTAAATCAAGTAATCTTCAGATGTTTTCTCCACATCGACCGCTTCTGTTAATTTCAAACCTGATGCCAGAGCGAAGTTCCCATTGACGAATGCGAAGTCAGCATCACCGAGTGACCTAGGTGTTTGCGCCGCATCCAGTGGTTGGATTTTCAAGTTGTATTTATTGGTTTCCACGTCTTTTTCGGAAGCTGTTATCGGATTAACATCCTCAGAGATTGTGATCCAGCCGTAGTCTTCCATCATGTTCAAAGATCTTGCCAGGTTTGTCGGGTCGTTTGGCAACGTCACCGTCATGCCTTCTTTCACATCCTCAAGAGCTGTATGTTGGTCCGAATAAAGTGCAATTGGAGCAGTCGGAACGCCATATGCAGGTACGAGGTCCATGTCATGGGATTCATTGAAATTCACTAAATAGTTTCGATTTTGGAATAAGTTCGCATCGATATTTCCTTCATTTAGCGCATTGTTCGGCTGGATATAATCATTGAACTCGACAATCTCAACCTCGAAGCCGTCTTTTTCAAGTATAGGAATAATCCCTTCCTTCAATTGATCACTATAAGGACCCGCTGTTGCGCCGATCTTAATCTTCTTTTCATCATCCGCAGATGCAGACCCGCACCCCGCCAATACCAGTACACTAATTGCAATAAGCAATAAATTTCTAAACACTTTTTTCATCTTCTATTCCCCCTAAATTTCTAATTTATATACAAAAAAGGCCTCCAGCAATTCGCAATATTGTCTTTGAACAATATCGTGAAAGTCAAGAGGCCTCCGGTTGTCCGGTCAGCTTCACTTCTTATTTTCAGTTTTCAGTACTGGGAACCGTTTTTTCTCAGTTCGATCGATTTGAACGATTTGTCCTTCATGGATGGTAATGTGTACCTCTCCAAAATCCAAACCTTTCAGCGCCTGCGTAATCGCATCGATTTTAACTACATCATTCACTTTCAAAACCATTGCGCATCCTCCTTTTTTTCTGAGTGACGGTCACAACGTCTAGTCTGATGATCGACTACAAAAAAGCGGCCTCTTGTGAACTAAGAGGTCGCCGCAACACGTAGTTTGTAGGCAAAACCTCTCATCTGTCAGATGACGAACGACATCTGCTGGAATTGGCACCGTTTGAATGAATTCAATGGTTGCTGAGGCGTCAAAGGGCCAGTCCCTCTGCCTCTCTTTATAAGAGTTTTGTTTATGTAATTGATATTCATAATAATCCATCTATTCCGATGTGTCAACTATACTTTAAAACTATTTACTTTTTAAGTGACGCCTCTACCAATTTTTCATTCCAATTCTCGCGAATGAAGGGCGCTCTTCCCGACTCTTCTTTGAAGACTTTATATTTTTCTGGGTTCTTTTGATAATAGTCTTGATGATAGTCCTCGGCAGGATAAAAGATTGTGGCTTCAACGATTTCAGTAACAATTGGTTTTTCAAAGCGACCACTTTGGATTAACGCCTCTTTTGAGCGTTCCGCAACCTGTCGCTGTTCCTCATGATGGTAAATGATTGCCGTGCGGTAAGAAGTTCCACGACTGCCAAACTGACCATCTGCATCCGTCGGGTCAATTTGCTGCCAATAGATGTCTACTAGTTTTTCATAAGAAAAGACTGTCGGATCATATGTGATTTGCACCGCTTCCGTATGTCCCGTAACCCCCGCACGCACTTCCTCGTACGTCGGATTTTCAGTGACGCCTCCAATATAACCGGAAACTACTTTTTCAATACCGGGTTGCGTATCAAACGGCTGCACCATACACCAAAAACACCCACCCGCAAATGTTGCCAATTCAACTTTTTTCTGAGTCATCATAATCCCCCTCTTCGTTATAATAAACGCCCCTGCCATATAAAAACGACCCCTTCCTAAAAGAAGAGGTCGCCGCATGACAAATATCGCGTGCAAAACCTCTCATCTGTCAGATTCATAATAAATCTGTTGAAATTGGCACCGTTTGAACACTGTTCAATGGTTGCCGAGGCTTCACAGGGTCAATCCCTCCGCCTCTCTTTATAAGAGTTTTAGCTATGTAATTGATATTCATACTAGTCTATCCATTTAGATAAGTCAATGTCTGAAAATATAATTTTGTGATTTTTTACTATATTGAGTAAGATATACGATGTTTGAATGTTTAATATGGTTATGAGAAAAGAACTAGAAGTCTTCAGTTTTGGCAAAGCTTTTAATTAGGTGAGGAAGTGAGTGAAATAGGCACTCTTGGTACTTTCGGATTACAGAAAATTAGCCGATTTAAATTTGGTTGGGTTTCTTCGTTACTTCTTAACGGTTTTTCTGGATAGCTTTTTGTGTGACTTAGTGACTGTCAGTAAGTCGATTTAGTGGGTGGGAATTCGATGGGGATTGCTAGTGATGAATTATTGTTTTAATAATAATAATTTTATTCGTTAGGTGCTTGTTTAAAACGTTTTTTGGGCGTTTGGTTGGGCGGGTTCAACCGATATATGAGTGGTCGTCCGCGATATTCAAGCGGGCACACACATTATATCGGCGGTCCCCAGCGAGCATCGGGCGGTACTCACCCGATACATGAGCGGTACAGCACGAGCTTCAGGCCGTCAATCACATAGAGTTACTTTTAGCTACATGTTCAATATCTAAATAACCTCTTTTATCGAAATTAAAGCTTTTGAAGCAGAACTTGCAACACAAGATAACAAGCTACTCCGGGCTATTGTCTATCTTATTTCTGATGGAATGATTGACATTGTATTCAGCGTTTATACCATGACGAAAATATCATTTTCCGTAAACTCTGGAATCATATCTTCACTTCTTTCTTTTACTTTTTTTAGATTCGTCTTGTCTTTCATTCAGTGGTAAACCAAACTCTGGATAAACCTGCTTTACAATACTTATATTTTTAACAATATAAAAATACCTATGGATATAAACAGAGAAGTAGGCAGTGATAATCGAGACAAAGGAAAGTAATAATACTAAGAAAAGCATTTTTGCAGAATCACTATAGAGGAGTGATAGCACAAGTTGACCTATCACATATCCAATCCCACCAATTGACAGCCAACGGATATTGATACTCTTCATCTGTTGCATTTTATGGTAGGTTCCCGAGTAAAGGGCTTTTATATTTAGCCAATTAATCGTCAACAGTAATCCGATAAGCAGAAACAGCCCAATAATAAAAGGTACTTTCCCCACCGCTCCAACATTGTAATACAACAGTTTTTGCGATGCTAAAAAATAGACATATGTATTAACAACCCCATATACACCAAAAAAGAGATAATAGGACTTCTCAAATTTGTATGGGGCGAATAAATAAAGCAATCCCCAAATTTGTAGGATTACTACCGGCACAATTGCCGCCATAAAATAAATAAACGAAAATGGCGCACCCAGAATTGGAAGCATTCCAGCCAAATATAAGCAGATTAAGAAAAACCCAATAATATTCGATCTGTTTTCCTTAGGTGTTTGGAATTTCAAATAAGATAACGCAATCTTATCAATTTTTTTCTTTTCGATTTTAGGTTCTCTCCTATCCTTTAAACCAAGAAAAAATATTATCGTTAATGTTTTTTACAACTTTTTATAGCATCACAAATTGAATCTGTTTCTCCGTCGTTATGCCGGGTGACACCGACCTGGGAAGAAATAACTTATCCTTTCTAATCTAATAAAAAAGCACTTTTGCTGATTCACTATAAAGGAGTGATAAGGCAAGTTGGACGATTACATATCCCATTGAACAACTAAAAGCGTTACAATCCTGAAAATTTCATTTTCCGTGAATTTAGGAATCATACCTTCATTTCTTTCTTCTCTTGATTTTCTTGTTTACTTTATTTATGCTTCTTTCGCTTTTTCACTGGCAGGTTCCTTTGATTTTTCTGTATTTGGAGCCTGGTGAAGCTGTAGCACTATCCCGCACAATAGGGATGCATAGAAAAACTCATTCCTCTTGACGCACTTGAATCGAATTCTTTGTTAAATATTCCCTTTTAAAGCCAGGATAGTAAGAGGTCCAAATGTTATGTACAAAATACAAAAATGGCAGCGCGGCTACTGGCAATAGAAATAACAAGAACCAATATGGGCTTTCCGTGATTCCTAGGATTGTGCCGCCTATGATACCAAACAGAATATAAAGAATGGATATAAAACAAAGACTTGCGTAGACAAGAAAAAAACCGGTATTCATGTAAACTAATACATACATTTTCATCTTTTTACTTCTTCCTTGAACGAGTTGACTAAACTTCCAGTTCGCCTTTATTTCCGAAGAAGATTGCTTCAATACTTCCCATACGTTGCTCATTATTTTCCTCACGTTTTCTAAACCTCCATCATTTCCCTAAACATAAAAGCGCTACAACTTCGTGAAAAGCTGTAGCACTTTTTTTATTTTTCCAATTCGAATTTAGCGTTTTCGATTTTCACAGTTTTGTTTTCTTCAGTCATCAATTGAAGCAGTTCTTTCCCCTCTGGTGTAACCGGAACGGTAAATGGAATCGCATGGTTTGGCTGAATAACACCTGCAAATGATTCGGATAGGTCTACTTTTTCACGATTGAATACATATTTTACAGTACCCTCCGTTTCAACGCTCAACGTGTATTCTAACGTAATATTTTTGATTCCCTTTTCCAACCGGTTAATCCCTAAGAATAACATGACACTCTCGCCTGCACTCTTTTCTACAAGGTCAATTGCATGAATACTAAAGTCTTCCGCAACCCCAATATCGGGATTGGCTTCTACAAGTCCGGACAATTGTTGATACATCTCTTCTTCCAACGTGACGCCATTTTCCTCGTCCGCTTTCAATACTTGCATCGAAAGAACTTGTTGCTCTTTATCTTTTTCCACGTTTTCTTCATCTCCCGTCTTCGGTTGTTCGTCATTGGTGGCATTACACCCCACTAATAGTATTGCAAAGAATAAAACTCCAATTAGCTTCTTCATTTCGAGACTCTCCAATCATGAATAAAAATTACTGACGCCTATTATTTAGTTACTGTACCTTTTCTTTTGAAAGTAGTCTATCTAACTCTTTTCGGAATGCTAGCTCTCCTTCTGTTTCAAACCCTTTAAATACAACTTCTGCAATATCATCGTGCTGAAAAAAAAGATTCGTATTCGTTGAAATATGCCCTTGCGGATAAGGACATCCAACATAATCCCACATCTTCCCGTCGCCGTCCACTTGGTTTTGTTTTCTACCATAGATCATGATGAAAGGCTCTACACCCTCTATCTTTAGTACTGTCCCAATTGGCAACAGGTTATTTCCTTTATCGATTGATCTTGATTGAAATTGTTTCTTCATTATAAAAAACTCCTTTTTCAGCATTTAGTAAGTAGAAGGCAACTTATTATCACTCTGTTTCAAAGCTGACCCCCACTTTTGCTCCGAATAATAAACGTAAGTCTAATAATATTTCCTTACCAATCTTTGCTTCACCCCCAACGCCAATCGCGGATACACCAAACGTAAACTTCGCGTTTATATCCGTGAATGGTATCCCGAGTGTTGGGTTAACCTCCGCTTCCGCCACCGAAGCTTTTGCCCCAATTCCAATCGATCCTTTATCAAACCCTGCATATGCTTCTGCGTTACCTACACTTGCACCAGCACCTATTCCGGTTCCACCAATCACTTTTCCGAGGTAGGGAATATTTCTATCAAATTGTGTTTTACCTTCCAGCTCATAAGCGGCGCCTTTCACCTTTGCCAATGGCAGAGGCAGATTCAAGCCTAGCACAGATTCCCCACCGATTCTTGCATCAGCAGAACCTTTTAAAACATTGATGGTTCCTTCCGCATCAATAATATCTGTATCAAGTGCCACTTTTCCATGGATCAAACTGGCCTCTGAACTTCCTCCAATTTTGTTATCCCCTTTGCTATACCCATCAAAACCAGACCAATCATTTTTATACATACCTGCTCCGCCAGTAACCGTTACATATTCATTTGCCTCTACGGTATCTCCACCAATGAAAAAGTCAGTATCCGAGGTTTTCTTTGGAGACTCCACTTTCTTCGCGTTAGTACTTATGTTGTTCATGTATTGAATGAACCCGGTATTAAATCCAGCATTTGAAAAGGTTCCATTATTGAAGAGAAGTGAATTTTCATAAGGAAACGGGCTTTGTTTTTCTGAAATGCCTCCTAGAGGTGAAGCTTTTCCCAGCATAGATAGCGGCATATCGAACATTGCCTGATGAGTTAGATCTCTCTTTATGGGATTCAGCGAAGAATACGCAATCCACTCGGACTTTGGAAAGTTGATTCCCGTAAGATTATTTTTAAAAAGTCCTTCTAAATCAATCAGCCAATTTTCCATAGTTCTCAAGTTACTTTCAATCGTTGAAAGAGCATTCGTCTGTTCTGCGTCAAATTGATTCAAATTGGTGACGGTTTCCTCCCATTTTCTTTTTCCATCTCTCACGCCTTGCTGTATTCCCTGATCATTCAAGTGAGGTAAGCCCACAATATCTGAAACCTGATCCATGATCGCATTTGACTCATCTGTTAACGCGCCAGTCAATTGTGATATCGTAGATAGGCCACTTTCGACTTCTCCTTCAAGAAAACTTTCACGAATGAAACCATTTGAACTCGGTTCAAGCGTATTTAGGGACGATTGGATTTGAGTAAGAACGCTATCAAAGGTATTTTTGAAAACAAGAAAAAATTGAACAAAAGGCAAATGACATTCACTGTAAAATGCCCGTATCGCGTTCCCACCTTCCCCTTTCAGGGAATCCTCCAGCGCAACAAGCCCTTCTATGGAAGATTCAATTGCTTTCATCTCGCCTTCCAAACGACCGAGCATCGTAATATTCTTTTGCACCCCTTCTTCAAACGGCCCAACGTCCAGTACCTTCATTGGGTCACCTTCTTCGGTCCAGACAGTGTGTTCTGCATACCCGATGCAACTGTTTCGTCGGATTCACTCATGAATTGAACTGAATTGGTGGTCGTTGCGATATTCGCTTGGAGTACCCGTTGGTAATTTGTCAGTAGCGTTTCCAGCTTGTTTGAGAGCTCCGTCAATTTTGTCACGACATCCAACGTATTTCCTGTAATCGGCGGTTCTGCAGTTGGTTTCAGTGACGTAGTTGCAAGCGTCATTTCTGCTATTTTGCTTTCAACATCCGCGTATACTATTTTTACTTCGGTAGACATTATCTTTGTGCCTCCTCTGCTCTTGCCCTGGCTTCCGCCGCCTGTAAACTCGCAATGGTTGCTTCGATTGAAGCGATTTCAGCAATGAGCGCATTTATTTTATCCGTAATTGCAGTGAATACGTTCGTGAACTGGGTTCCCACGATTTCCAGGTAAGGTGTATGGATTCCCGCTTCGCGAATGTCTTGGAAAGCCGTGGCGATCGTGCCATGCCATGTTGTTGCCGATAGCTCGGGTTGTAGGCACTTTTGTTCATGCGATTGAAATTCCGATTGTTTTCCTGTTAAGGTTGTTTGGCAGGCAATGAGCCGTCTCAGATCCTCTTGTTTTTTCTTTAACAGGGCAATGTAATATGCAAGCAAGCTTTTTCCTCCTATCCTGTAGGTTTACTGCCGTCTGGTGCATTGACCAGTTTCGGTAAGAAAATCGTGAATACCGCAACAAGGCCGGCTGCAATGATGGCTAGTAGAATCATTGTCCGCGTGCTATTGCCGGCAGTTTCCTCTTCAATGCTGTTTACAGGTGATCGCTCGTTTTTAGCAACTTCTGTCTTTGTGAAAAGATTGAGTTCAGCTGATTTCACCGCGACAGTACTTTTCTCTCCACGTTCTGAAGTCCTGAAAAGAGAGGAGCCGTCGCTTCTTTTCGGTAATTTCTTTCTTCCGTCAAAGTAAATATCGAACTGTTTAGTCGGAATGGTGTTTTTCATTTCAACTTTTTTACTGTCATGCAAATAATCGGTGTTTTTTTTGAATTTCAGTTTCTCATAAATAACCGGTTCCAAATCGAGATTGGGTTCATCCTCAACAGAAGCCTGAGCACTAACCCCTCCCACTGTCCAAAAGAGTAGCAGCGTTAGATAAAACAAGCCCCTTATTTTATTTTTCATAGGCTTATTCTTCCGTTACAATTTCATTCTTTTTATAGTTACTGATTAAATAAGAGACAGCGAGCATCGCAATTGCAACGAGGCCAGTTACGATTGAACCTCCTATGAAACTTGTTTCAGGTTCATACCTTATAGACATATAAACTGTCGATAAAATATCAGGAATACTCAATTCCGGGACAGCAAGAATGAGTAAAGGAATGATGTATAAACTCATCAAAGCAACACTTGCTATCCACCCTGCCGTTTGTCCAAACTCCAGGGTTGCACGGATAATCGCACTACCGGCAAGAAGCAGTAGAATCGTGAAGATGGTCCACTGGACTGCACGTTGGTCGTTTAGAATGTACATATTGATGCTATACAAGCTAATGATTAGCCCTACGAGCAACGAAAGAATTCCAGTCATTCCGAGACGGAAACCGATGGGTCCTTCTTTAATGCGGTAAGTGAAGAAACCGATTAACAAACTGCTCATTAACAGAATGAGGAATAGAATGACGGGCGGCACTTTTTGCACTTCATCCGAAAATGCGGCTTCCCCTTTGACTTGCAGTGGATTAACAAAGTGATTAAAGACATAGCCATTCTCTTGACCGTCCACATAGGTGTTGCCTAGGAAGTCTTGAATATCAGTATCAAATTCGGACATGGCACCCACATTTGTTTCCCATTTATCGCTGAATTCGGTGGATGTAGCTTTAATATCGTCTGCTTTGACAGTTAAATCATTGGCATAGTTGACAAGGCCATTTTGTCTGTCGGATAGTGAATTCATCATGCCGCTCAGCGCAACAAGCTGATTGCTCACTTCCCTTTGCCCTGTTGCCACTTCCCCTTCAGTTGTTGCGGGAACTGGTTCTCCTGACGTTTCTTGTATCTGACTCAGAAGAAGATTTGCCTGCTCATCAATGGCATTCAATTCAGTCAATAACGCTGCATGCTGCTCCTCCACAGTTTCTTTATAGCCGGACATGATCGCTGCAAACGTTGTACTCAAATCACTCATGCCGATTTCAGTTGCAGGGATACTTCCCCCCACTGCGTCCCAGCCTTCAAGTTCCGTTTCGTTCAGGTTGACAACGTTTTTTAATAATGCAGTTAAGATCTCATCTTTCAGAATGCCGTCTTTAAGGGTGTTTTGCCCTTGTTCATTGAGCATGAATTCAAATTGTTCCAGCGTTGCATAATAGGACAGCAGTGCCGGTGTATCTTTGCTGGTAGCACCTTTTGCAAAGATCCCTTCCAATCGAGCTCGCTGATCGGCTGATAAACTGTTGTGTTTTAGAAGAGATGCTTCTTTTTCTTTGATTTCGATTAATATTTGCGCCGTATCTGTAGGGTTGGACTTCACTAGATGTTGAACGGTGTCATACTCGCCGTACAATACTTTGTAATTGCCAATCAAGTCATTATAGTCTGCGGATGCTTTGACGTAATTATCTACACCCTCTTTTTTGGAACTGTTCCAGATTGATTCTTTTTCGGACAGAATTGTATTCATGGATGAAAGTTCGTTTTCAAGATTCGTCAGTTCGCTAATGAGTGCTGACTCGGGATTTGTTACAGCCACATTTGCTTTCATAGTAGAAAGAGCTGCTAGAACTGCGTTGACTTTCGTTTGTTCTTCTTCTAGACCTGGCAGTGCCAAAGCCAGTTGATCAGCTGCTTTACGATCCATTTCTTCTTTTATCGCAAGCATCTGTGCTTCTATAGCAGATGGGTTAGAGGTTCCTTCTGTGGAGCCGTTTTTCCCATTTGCGATGCCATTTTCTAAATTGCGTAAAATGGAATTATTATAACGGTCGATTGCTGTTCCTTGTACGACGAGGAGATCTTTCAGTTGCCGATCGACTTCGCTTTTTCGTAGGTCGGACAGTGCGTCGAATTTCTGTTTGTTGACGTCAATTATATTATTCACTTTTTGAATTTTGCTGTTTAAATGTTCGTTACTGTCTTCAAGTGTTTGAACCGATTGGTTAAATTGGTTTGCTTGGTTGGCAGCTGCTGCGTGAATCTTAGCCAGACTGTCATTTTGGACGGTTTGCAGAATGTCTTTCTGATTTGCTTGGAACTCTTTATACTGCTGTACATAAGTTATGAAACCGTCCATTTGTTGCCCGAACGAATCTGCATTTTCAATTCGGGTCGTATGTCCTTCATTCGCATCACTCATTTCAGTACGTAAAACATCCATCTGTTCTTTCTGAAAATTCATCTCTGCTGCTAGTTTCTCAGAACCTGGTTTGTAGTAGTCGGACATTGCAGTGAGAAATTCCGTTTCCTTACCTAAGATATTATTAAACTCTTGTTTGATATGATCCATTTCTTGTGCAATATAGCTCCAATACAGTGTCGACACTTTATCATTGACACGGTTTGTAGCCGTTTCAATTTCATGCAGTACTTTTTCCTTTTTAGTACCCGCTTTTTGAGGTTGTACCTGGTAAGAAAATTCCGCTTTTTCCGGATTCTGTTGATCGTAAGACATGATGCTATCCGAAAAGTCTGATGGGATGAACACAATTGCCTCATGCTGATTCGATTTCAATCCGTTAACGGCAGTACCACGGCTCATTACTTTCCATTCATACGGTGAATCTTCCCCGAGAATGGAAACGACTTCTTCACCCATTGCGACATTTTCGTCATCCTTTGATATGCCTTGGTCTTCGTTGACAATCGCGATAACCCGTTTATTTGAGTTGTCAGCGTTTAAGAGATTGACGCCAAGGAGCTGGAAGAAAAGAATCGGAAGCGCTACGATGAGCACAATTCCCACAATCATTTTAATCATCTTGATATTCTTATTTGTTGTCATTGCAGAATCTTCCTTTCAATCTTACATAACGGGATTTGAATTTTAGCGGCATTGCCGTTCAAAATGTAATGAGCGAATCCTAACGGAAGTTCCGCTTCTTTACGCTCGTAAGCAACTGTGTATAAGGTCTGTTCCGATTTCTTCATGAAGATGAGCGCTTGGCGAACGAGTTTCAATTCGTTCGTAAATGCATCATATCCTTTTGTAATCTCTGCGTTGTTTCCGGAGACTAAGACATTGAATCCTAAGTGTGAATACTTTTTCATCAATTTCGATAAGCGGTCTTGTATCCCACTATCCGCAACTTGTAAGAACCGTGTATAGCCATCGATTATAAAATAGGAAGGCAATATTTCTAAGGTTCCTTGTCCTGCTGTTACAGATTCAAGATACTCTTTTTCTGCTTGTATATAAAATTGTTCAACCTGTGTGATCCATTCAATGAGACGTTCTTTCGTTTCCAAGTAGTCGACTTTTGATTCGCCAGCAAATAGTGACAGACCACGGTCGAATGAGTCGAAGATGGCGATGAAACCAGCATCTTGCTCTAGTAATGTCTGAAGAATCCACTTCAACGTATTCGTTTTCCCACGTTGGACTTGGCCTACAAGAAGACAATGACGGTTTCTCCTGAAATCGATCATCACTGGCTGGACGCTTTCTTCATCCAAACCAATTGGCACAAGGCCTACTTGTTTTTCTGCCTGAATGAAGGAAGGGAAAATGGTTGACGTCAATTCAAGCGGCAACATCGGAATCGATTGAGGCATTTCGTCGTTGCGGTAGTGCTCCTTCAATTCGCGGGCTTTCACTTTTATGGCTTCCAGTACTTCGAAATCATTTTCCCCAGACGCGGGGAGAATCATTTGTGCAAAATACACATCCTCTTTCTTCACAATCGCTCTCCCAGGGAACGGCTCCAGTTCAAACGGTACGCGCCCAATGACTGTGAAAGATTCTGTGGAATCCATCAAATAATGAACCACTTTCGTTTTCAAGTTATTCATGAGCGACTGTCTGACCGATTGAACCCTTGTCGCGGCGACGAAGAGGTAGATACCCAGCGACTGCCCATCCCGGCCGAATTGGATCAGTTGCATTTCAAGTTCTTCTATTTCCTCACGGATGATATCGTAATTATCGACAACCAAATAGATGAGCGGTAAACGTTGACTTGCTACTTCGTTGTACATCGTAATATTGCTGACTTCCGCTTGCTGGAAGGCGATTTTCCTTTTCGATATCTCGTCTTTCATCATTTTGATCAGTTTTTCACGTTTCAACTCTTCGTCCATAGTGAAATAATCTGCCGTATGAGGCAATTGACGAAGCGGAAGCAGTGCGCCATTTCCATAATCCAAAATGTAGAAGTTCGCATCACTTGGTGTCAGATTGTCAGCAATGCCCATAAGTGTCGTCAGCAATGTGTATGACTTTCCATATCCTGAAGAACCGAAAACACCAAGATTGCCGTCTTTCATCCAGTCATAATCAATCGGCGTCTGACTTTGTTTTTCTGGTTCATCAATCATACCGATTGGGAAACTGCCCAGCTTGGGAAACGCATCTTTCGGTCTTTCGATGCGCAGTGACAATGGTGGCAACCATGGACTGGCCAGTTTACGAATGGATAGTTCTGCTTGCGTCTGTGCAATTTTTGCGGTGACGGCTTCCATTTCGGTTAAACTGTTCTTTTTCTTGCTGACACTTGTTTCAATGCCGGACAGCGGATATAGACCGAGGTCCGTAACAATGGCAATGTCGTCTTCCCCTTCTAGCGTCTCTTCCATATAAGGTGCGCCGCTCCAAGCGGACTGGAACAATTCGTACACTTCGTTGTTCCCAACTTGTAAATAGCCGCGGCCCGTTTGGGTGATCGTGGCTGCGTCGCCGTTTTTCAAAATTTCTTTACTATCCGATGCATCCTGTACTTTCAAAGCGACACGGAAACGGGCATTACTCCAAATCTGCTCATCGATGATGCCACCTGGTTTTTGTGTAGCTAAAATGAGGTGGACACCGAGGCTTCGTCCGATACGGGCAGTACTGACAAGCTCGCGGATGAATTCAGGTTCTTCGCTTTTCAACTCTGCGAATTCATCTGAAATCAGGAATAAATGCGGTAAGGGCTCCGTTGCATTCCCTTCTTTATAAAGGTTCGTGTAATCATCGATATGCGTGACAACGTATTGGTCGAAAAGACGCTGCCTGCGTTTCAATTCACTATTAATAGAAGTAAGTGCGCGCATACTGAAGTTTTTACTGCCTTCAATGTTAGTGATTGTGCCTAACAGATGGGGGATATGCTTAAAGGGCTGTGCCATCCCGCCGCCTTTATAGTCAATCAACAGAAATGCAACTTCATGAGGATGGAAGTTAACGGCTAGCGATAAGATAAAGGTCTGAAGAAATTCACTCTTCCCGGAACCCGTCGTCCCAGCCAGCAAGCCGTGTGGACCATGTGCTTTTTCGTGCAGGTTCAAGTGGACGAGCTCTTCTTTCCCTTTGAAACCAACCGGAACCGCGAGTGACTTCGCTGATTCATTGGTTTTCCAGTTGTGCGCAATTGGAACGTCTTCCACATCCTTCACGCCAAACATTTCTAGGAAAGCGACGGAATCAGGAATTGAATTTTTCATGCCGATTTGATGATTGAGCGTTTTCAACATGCGGGCAAAGCGCTCATTCGTCGAGCGGTCATTATCGTCAAGCTGGAAGGGGGTATTGACTGCCTTCCCAGCATTGATGAGGATATCCCCTTCCCGCTCATTGACGTATCGGATCAGCGTATGGACATTCTCCGTCATACGCTCTTGTGCGGACTCTGCAAAGATCACGGAAATACCGAGATCCGCATTGTTTTTCCCTTCCAAATACTCCAAAATTACATGCTCCGCGATTAACGGATAGTTGGATACAATGAAAACGAGATGAGGTGTAAATTTCACTTTCCCTTTCATTTCATCTATATCGCGTTCGCGAATGATTTCATAAAGCGATGATAGCAACTGATCACGAGTCTCCTCGTTATGGATTAACCCCTTCGCATGCATATTCGGCAATTGGAAATGCGGCAGCCACTTCATCCATTCAACGTCTTTGTAATCCTTATTCTTAAAGATATAAATGAATCTCGTGTCATGGTAACTATGTGAAAAAGCGAGTTGACCCACAATCTGATTCAGTGCACGCTTGCTAACCGATTCCTTTCCGACAATACCGAGAATCCCTTCTGATAAGCGAGCAGTAATGGGGGCATTCGGAATTTCTTTGTAAACACTCTCCATCCGCTGCGCTTGTTCGAGCAAATCATCGACTTCCCGATTCGCCAAATCTCCGGATGACAGCGAAATGGCATAACTCGCTGGGACATTCCCCGTACCAAGCCTGAATTCTAGGAAATCGTTACTATCCAGCGCCTTCTCCCAAATCCTACCTGACAACTGATCAGTCATTTGTTTCATCTCTTCAAATGGAGGGAAATGATAATCGAGCACTTCCTTCTGTTTCGTGGAAAGCGTATAAAGTTCCTCGCGCATATTTTGCAAATAAGCTGCGTACACTCGGCGTCTTTTTGCTTCATTTGACTTACGGCGTTTTCGATCTTTGAAAAATTGAACTGTCGATGTAACGAGCGTCATTAAAAACATTGAAATGGAAATGATGATGAAAATTCCCCGCGGTATTAAGATTGCAACGAGCCCCATGACGATGAGCATCACAAGAGGTGGCGCAATGATGAGCAATAACCCACGGCCCGAATCATCACTTTCCTGCGCTGGAAATGACAACGATACTTTTTCTTCAGGGAGATCGTAAATCATTCGCGGCGTCCGTCTATAATCAGGATACATAGAGATAATTTCAGATGTCGGTACATCGATTTCTGTTAGATGGGTAGTGTAGTCAATCGCAGAAGTGACTTCTAAAATATCTTGTTCAATTAACTTCATTTCCATGAATGCCCATTGAAGCACATCCCCGATTTGAAGCACTTCATTGATGTCCTCTTTTTTGCCGTTTACATACAAAGGACAACTGTAATTCTTTTTAATAATCCAGCCCTTTGCTGTTTTGTTCAATGAAAATTGACCGGGCTCCGCTTCAGGAAAACGGGTTTCATTTCGATTGAACGTAGCCGTGTCATGTAATCTATTAAAAGAAACCTCATTTTCATAATCAAGGTAGTACGTTTTAGAAGTTACAGGCGTAATTACCACATACAAAACCAGTTCCAGTTCTTTTTGCTCAATGGATAAACTTGCTTCAGGCGTTAGCGACCCTACATAATCAGCGTCGTCTCTCACCGAAAAGCCGCCCTCATCTTTTACCACTGTAAAAGGACCTGACATAAAGGGAAAAGACCGAATCGTGACGTCATTTTCGATGTTGGGTCCGATTGTTAGAGACGTAAATTCTTCTTCATGTAGATCGATACGCTGATAATTCTCCCCGTAAAACACCCATAGTTGTAGCACATGCACACCTTCTTTATATAATTCGAGTTGAAGCTTAGGAACCTGCTTCTTTGTCCTTCGCTTTTTCTAGTTGTTTCTCTGTTTCTACTTGCTTCGCTTTCTCTTCGGCTGCTTTTTCTTTCTCTTTGGCTTGTTTTTCTTCCTCTTCAGCTTGTTTCGCTGCTTCTTCAGCTTCTTGTTCTTTTGCTACATTTTCTTCCTCTTGCTCCATTAACTCTTCATAAGCATCGACTTCAGTGTCCACTTCTTCCAAGAGGTATTGTTTCTCTTCCCCTGTTAGATCTTGGTCCGCTTGAATTTCTTCGCGCCTTTTCAATAATCCAAAAGCAATGAGCTCGCCGTCTTCCATCGATCTGGCCAAATCCACGGCATCCGCAGCTTCTCCACGACCTAGATAGATCCAGTACTTTAAGTAGTCCGTATCCGTCTGCAGTGTAATGTTAGACAACACATTCTTTTTCTGCTCTTCGTCCAATCTTTCATTGGTTACAAATGAATACGCCAGTTCATAGAGCATCACGTAAGGCATTGGCTTGATGCTATAAGGGCTTAACACGGTGACAACTTCACTGTAATTCCGTAGTAAAAAATATTCATGGCTATCGATGTACGCTTCGTTTTTCGGCTTTTCGTGTAGTAAGTATAGTATTGCGAATAGAAGTGCGGGTATCAGTAGCACGCTAAGTCCGATCGATGTCCATTTTGCCATTTTCCATTTTTTCCGCGGAAGTTTTACAATCGTTGTCTCTTTCGTTTCCAACAGCTCAAGCTGCTGTTCAATATAATCTAGTAAGGATTGACTGTCTGGCATATTCATTACTTTCGCGCCGACTTCTTTCAACTCTAGGACCTCGTTATACTTTAAAAAATCTTCAAATGTGAATGAATCATCTACTGCCGCGGCCACCGCTGCTTTTGTTTCCAGCCAGACGCGCTCTTTATTAGTTCCAAATGGCGGCAAACTGCCCATCACACCGTAATAAATGAAGACCGGCGTCATTCCTTTACTGTAAACAATGTTTTCCGGACTGACGATCAGATTGAGACGGGGATACGGATGCGCTTCGACGTTCGTTACAAGCTGATGCGCAAACATCCATCTTGACCTAACTTCTTCCGAATGCATTTCACTAAATCGTTTCAACGAACTTGGAATCGTTGCCTGGATGATCAATTCATCATCTGTACTGGTAATCTCTTTACCAATCTCAGGATTTACTTCTTGTAAAAAGAGGATTTCATTACTACTTTTCAAACCGATTCGTTCTTTTTGGAAGACGAAGGTGCTATTATTCTCTTCCTCGTTGATCTCCGCACCGATTAAATCTTTTAAATATGTATGTCCTTTTTCCGCCATCTTATTGACTCCTTCAAATGATTTCGATACGGTCACCTGTCGTGATCCCACAATGCGCTAGCGTTAAATGCCCAGGAAATCGTTTATCTTTATTAACTACCCGAATCCAATGACCTTCACGAGGATCCTTTGAAATTGAATTGGCCTGCCAAGCAATATCTATCATCTTTTTCATTGAATAATAGTCTGATAATCGTAGGTCGATGACATCCCCTTGATAATTTGACAGATCTACTGTAATTTCGATATACATTCCTATTCACCTCAATGAAGGAAAGAGCGCCTTCCTATGAGGGAATGACGCTCCACTATTTTCTGACGCTGTACGATTAACCGCGGATTTGTCCTGCGATTTGCTGATCTGCGTCTTGCAAAGCTTGTCCTGCACGGCTAAGTTGTACGCCGACTTCGCTAAGCAATTCACGCATTTCATTGAAACTTGGCTTAAGGCGCTCATATTGTTCAGCGAACGCTGCACTAGAAGCCCCTTCCCACATCGATTGCAATTCACCAATCATCCCGTCCAAACGGCCGATTTGTGAAGCAACCTCTCCTGATTCATGGTTGTAGCGTGATGCCATTGCATCCAGTTCAGCTGGTGTTACGCGAATAATTCCTGACATTCAAAACATCTCCCTTTTTGATCGAATTTTAGTGCATTTATAAAATAACTGTATGGATAATGACAATTTCTCATTACGATACAGAAACTTCTGAAGTTAGACTACCGTTTTTTTGTAGCATCACCTCCTTAAGTTGATGGGACTTAATCAAACACGCCTCAGCGTGTTTGCGCCGGAGACTTTGGGCCGACAGGATGTTGGTTACTCAGACGTTGCCGCAGGACGCGGCGATCTTAGTCTGAGTTCCCCTATTCAGGCGGTTGCCATTCTGAAATGAATGCCTGTATCGCCAATTCTTGCCACCTATAACGGTAGTAGACTTCTACTGAATGAAGTTAAATCGTCCCCCGGTCCACCTGCTCATTTAATAGGACAATGTTACTTAACACGCTTTCCGATATTTCCAATGAGGCTTCAATTGCATTTCCTTTTTCATATGCCAATTGAAATGTTATATCTTTAAACAGAATTTCCATTTCATCCATAATTGCAGAGGCTGCGAGATTGTATAAACGAACATTTTCAAATTTACCCGGTTCAAAAATAGCTGTATCGATATAGGGCTTAAAATTACTCACCATTTCGGGCAAGTTCCCTATCATACTACCTACCCCTTTTAGAAGACCTTCAATCGTAGACTTCATTTCTTCTATCGGTTCCAAGGCTTGTTTTGCTGCTGCTTTCACTTTTTGATCGAAATCGGAAAACAAACTGACAACCAGCCCGACAGGATTTCCATATAAGCCGACATTTACTGCTGTATTAATACTAGCGACAATCATTACAAGAGCTGCCTCAATTAATAGAAGTACGATTTCCATCGCTAGAAGAATTGGCATGAGAACCCTAGTCGTAACTGCAGTCATATTGGTATGAGCGAGTTCGACTTGTGTTTCTTTGATTTTCATTTTCGTCTCTAAGTACGGCGAAGGGTCTAGGGAAAAAACAGCTGTTTTTTGTACGGAATCTGTATCTTCAAGCGATGAGGCATTTGTACGGATTACTCCTGCCAAGCTCGCGTCTTTATTGGTAAACGCATCTGCCACAGACTGAACTTGGTTTTCATAGTCAGTCAACTGCCCATTCATTTTGTCTTTGTTCGTAAGCATTATGGCATAGTGCGCAGTCAGTTCCCCAACAACAGCATCGACAAAGAAATCTTTTCCGCCTCTAAAGAAGTCTGGTATGTCTTTTAAGATAATGGTTTGTGCACCGGCGACTAAGTTATCTACATCGTCTTTTAAATCATTTAAGTAGTTCCTAACAGGAGCAAATAGACTTTCTACACTAATTTCTATTGACATCACATATTCTATTAGCTCTACAGGTTTAGAATTTAAGATAGAGTTTAAAAAGCGGCATCTTTCTTCAGCTAGGTCTAGAAGTAAAATTAGACCATCAATACAGGCTTTAATTAGAGAACCTGTACCCGCAATACCGATGAAAATTGGATTGCCTGCCGTTTCTTCAAGTTTTTGTGTAAATAATATCTGCAGCATCGTTACACGCTGGGAAAAATGTGCACTTTCATCATCCACAATGCTGACCGAATTCTCTAAATAGCCCGTTGCCAAGCCCATTCGACCTTTCACATGATCTTTTATTCCGCTTGCGAGAGCGGTCATATGTTTATGGTCGATAGCAATTTTTTCAGCTTTGCCTCCATGAAGAGGGGACCCCGTCCAGATGCTGGTCACTATATGGTCGGCTGCACCAATATGAATGAAGCCATATCCCGGTTCCCCTTTAAGTCCTATTTGAATTGTATAATCACCATTTTTGTCTGCTTCCACATAACCTGTATGATTGGAAGTGAACATGGAGAATAGCGGTAGCCCGTTGTTGATGTTAGATTTTTTGCCGGGGATGCGGTCTTCCAAATTGAGTGTACCTTGTGTACTCGTCAGAAAATCGTATTTACTATAGTAGTTCGTTATGTTGGAGTAGTTTTTTGTTGGATCCACCATGCCTTCAGGTAGCATCGCCGGATTTAATGTAACAGCTTTGACGCGCGGATTTTCAATTGCAACTGCGTTTGTCAATGCACCTGCAAGGGAATTTCCTGTCACGGAGGAGACTTTTCCGTAATCATCATTTACGTCTTTGAAATAGTCTTGGGCATCTTTTAGTTGTACAGGTGTTGTATCGCTTAATAATTTTAAGTTCGTGCCGATCCAGTCTTCTTTCAGTTGTTCGCTCCCTACGAAGACGATGGTTAGTTCGTTCGTGTCGAAGTTTTGGACAGTTAGTGCGTCAAGCCCTGAATCAGTGTCGTATCTAGTGTCAATCACTTTGTAGTCTGATCCATTTAAAGTGAATACATCATTTTTATTATGGTGCTTATAAGCATGATATCCCGCCATTTCAACTAAGTCCTCGTCATTAGCCTTCGATATATGATTTACGTTTTCCGGATTGAAGCGTTTAACTGCATCTACATCGATGAGTTTAATGACATCTTCGATAAAGGAAGGGCTATCCGTAGAATTCAAACTATCAGTGAATTTAGGCATCTCTCTGATTCCCTCACTATTCTTTAATGATTTCATTTGGATTCATACTTTCCAGCGAATTATCCTTTGTTCCGATACCTCTTCTTTTATCAATCAAGTTATCATTCAAAATAATTGTATATGCACCTCTAGGTATACCTTCCATCTCATTAATATCTGAAACGATTTTATCAAAGACCGCCTGATCGGGTTCAGTGTCAGATTCTTTCATATATAATTCTATGAGAATCAACATTTGATTTGGCTTGAAATCAGCTTTACTCAAACTTTTTTGTAATGCTTCTTTACTAATTTCTGGGTTTTCTAAATACATATCATATATCCCTTGAAATGCGTCACCGAGCTTGCTTGTTCTGTACACTGAACTTGAGAATCCAGTCCCTCCGACTTTTTCTACTGCCTCTACGGGCATTCCGACAACAGGATGATTTTGAAGTATACTTTCCAAGTAGTTATCTAGCGTCGCAAATTCATCTTCATAAATCATTGCATATAGTGCACCTTGGATCGCATTTTCAACTTGCCCTTCTTCGGACCAGACTTCATCAGTTTCAACGGTTCCACTATCCACATCGATTGATATAATTGCATATGTATAAAAATGGGGTTCACCTACCGATTCCACAAATACGGTTGCACCATCGACTGCCCCAACGATGTTATGAACAATCACTTCTGTTTTATAGTTGCTAAGGAAAAACTCTTGGACCGCTTCTTCAATTTCTCCACGGTGTTCTTCAGCCAATTTCCCCGTTTCTGGTCGGCTGTCGCGCAATTTATATCCTTCACCAGTGTAGTCTTGTATACGTACGAAGTTCTCTGTTTCGTATGCATTTTTCTTATTTTCAGTTGACGGTTCCTTAACTTCAACTTTTTCCTTACTGGTTAAATTGTCCATACCCGTACATCCTCCTACTAGTAATGATGAGCTCAATGTTAGTGCCAGTATATTTTTATAAATAATATTCAACAAATACACCTCGAATTTTCAAAGTAGATTTCCATCGCACTTCTATGTCTCCTTCCAATTGTACCCCTCGTATGTAAGTTAGTTTGTATTTTTTTGTAAATTATTTGTATGTGTTTTTCATGTAGGCATTTAATCTTGATGGAATACGGCTTCGCAAAATAAATCTAACAACTTCGGAGTACGCTGCTTAGATTATCTAGGAAATTTAAATAAGTCATTATCACTAGCCGACAAATTTAAGTATTGCGTGATTTTCTCTCACCCTTTTATTAATAAGCTAGTTTCATTCTAATAATAAATACCACTCTGCTAACCTACTGTCAAAGAACGCCAATATTTCACGAATTAGGCTTAGATAGTTTAGCCTACTTAACCATGTAGTCTCTATTTTACGAAGTGATAAAAAGTTGTTTCAAATCTAGTATACTGGTACTTTTTTGATAAAATATCGATATACCCACTCTAGACTCGTTACTTTGGATTCATTTTAAGTTTTTGAATATTTAATATATATCTCGATATAAAGATGCTTGAAATGAAGGGATTTAATTGGTATAGAAATTGGGTGGGGATTTATTTTGAATAGTGGAGTGGTTACTTGATTTGGTGTGGTGTATGGGCGGTGGTATTAGTTATACGGGCGGTCCGACGCAGGGTTTGAGCGGTTGCATTCGGTATACAGGCGGTCCGACGCGGGGTTTGAGCGGTTGCATTCGTTATATGGGCGGGCGGACGCGGAGTTTGAGCGGTCGCATTCGGGATACGGGCGGTCGAACGCGGGATTTGGGCGGTTGCATTCTTTATACGGGCGGTCAGCCACGGGGTTTGAGCGGTCACAAACGATATTCGGGCGGTCGAGTGGGTGGTCCCTCCCCTATTTCCCAACAAAAAAAGGCAGAGCGTCCAGCAAACGCTCGACCCTCTACCTATTTCTTATTATTTTCCCCAGTGCTCCGCGATGAATTCAGTGCGGCCGGAACGGGCACGGTTGTCCGTGTAATGTTCTTTTTCTTTTATGTAATAATCTTGATGGTACTCTTCTGCCCGGTAGAAGGTTTCTGCGGGACGGATTGCTGTGACGATGGGTTTAGAGAAAATGCCGCTTGCCGCTAGGTTGGCTTTTGATTTCTCAGCAATTTCCTGTTGTTCTTCTGTGTAATGGAAAATGGCAGTTGTGTAAGATGAGCCGCGGTCGTGGAATTGACCTTCTGCGTCTGTTGGATCGATTTGTTGCCAGAATACTTCGAGCAACTTATCGTATGAGAATAAGGCAGGATCAAAAGTGATTTCAACGACTTCTATGTGGCCGGAATCGCCTTTTTTCACGTCTTCATACGTTGGATTATCGAGATGTCCGCCCATATAACCTGATACGATGTCTTGGACGCCTGGCCATTCTTTAAATGGTTTCACCATGCACCAGAAGCATCCACCTGCAAATGCAGCTTTTTCAAACTTTTTTTCAGTCATTGTCAATATCTCCCTTCATTATATAGCGCGTGTACAAAACGCCTCTTTTAGTAGACCGGTACCCATCCTTCTTGTGTTACGAAGATGCGTGCAGCTACTACTTTGCGATCAGCAGCGAGTGTGAAGTAGTGGCGGATGTTTTCCGGAACGGAGATTAAATCGCCTGGGTTAAGATGCACTTCAAAGAAACGGTCGTCTTTTCCTTGGATGATGAATACGCCATGTCCACTGACAATGTAACGTACTTCATCGTCTGTATGATGGTGTTCTTGTTCGAAGTTTTTCAGAAGCTCGTCCAAATTAGGTGTCGCATCTGATAGTGAGATAATGTCTGCCGTTTTATAACCGCGGCGTTCTGAAATGTCGTCGATTTCTGTTTTAAAAGCCTTTAAAATCTCTGCTTTTTCTTCATCCGTTAAATTGAATTTTTCACGAAGGTTTTCGGGTAGCTTTGCGATATCCCAGTGCTCATAAACGACTTCTTGTTGCTCTAGAAATGCTGCAACCTCTGTGTGTGTTTCAATAACTTCGTTTGTTCCTTGAATTGTAATTGTCGCCATTTTACTCATCTCTCCTCTAATCGATTTTTGGTTTTTATTTACACTTGCACATTTAAGCGGGCTTCAATGATCCGAATACAGTCATGGAAATTAGTGAATGGGGAATAAGGAATGTTCAATTCCTCGCATTTTTCAATTAAGAAATCCCTAGCAATGATGATATCGGCAAGCTTTGCCGCTTCTAGGTCTGTAATCGAGTCGCCGATGACAATGCTCGTTTGCTGCTGGGCAGTGTTCTCGCGAATAATCGTCGGCTTACAGCAACCGCAGCCTTGATTTACACAGTTTGCATCACATTCATGCGGGAAAAGGATGTTGATGTGTTCCCCTGTAAAATCGCTTTCGTTGCAATAGACTTGATCGAATGGACCGAATGGTTCAAGCAATGGATGGATAAAAAAGTCGATGCCGCCACTTACGATATAGAGCGGTATGTTTTTTTCACGGGTAAACTGAACAAATTCACCAAAACCTTCCCTGATTTCCGCATCCTCCAAAACGAACGACACGATTTGTTCTTTTTGGGAAGTGGGCAATAGAGCAAAGAGCTCTTTGACCCCTTTTTGAATGGACACCTTTTGCGCCATAATATCGTCCTTGATCTCTTCCCAACCAGCGGGAGCGAACTTGTCCATAATATTGATAATATTATCTTTCATCGTAATGGTACCATCGAAATCACAGAAAATTACTGGATTGAACTCTGCACTCATCTATATGTCCTCCTTGCCTTTTATCAATAAAACCTCTTCTATTATATAAGAAGAGGTTTTATTGATACATCTTCTTATCTACAACAACACATAGCGAGAAATAGCCTAGTGTCCCTCTACCTAGATAAGAAATCTCGTATTTTTTTCAATTAATTGTGATTATTTCATCTACCCATAACTTTGTCAATCAATGCCTACCCGACAGTGGTTTTATGAGGTAACCAGCGAAGCTTTTTCCTGCGCCTTTCGCTCTTCCTCTTCCGGTATACGAATGAATTTCACGATGATCGCACTCACTACATAGAGGGCACTGAAAATCCACACGACCCCTTCCGCTCCAACTAACCCGATAAACGCCAAAGCGATTGCTGGTGCTACGAATGTAGACAGACCCGCGGCAAAGTTCAACACGGACATTGCCGCGCCTTTATCCTCACCTGCAACGGATGGTACCAGGGCACCGATTGGAACGTAGCCCGCTACCAAGCCACCCCAGATGAATCCAACAATACTCGTCATGAGAATACTACCATTTGTAATCACTGGTACATAGAACAGAAGTGGCGTGAATATCGCGCAACCGATTCCACCAAACCAAATGATTGTGTTTTTCCAACCGAATTTATCCCCAATGAACCCGAACACTAAATTGAAAATGATGTTTCCTAAGAAAAACGTTCCCCATAATTGCAGCCAAGCACTTGTTTCAATGCCATGTTGCGCCATATGCATCGGTAAGAATACTGGGAATCCATAGACACTTAAACTATTGATAACACGGACAACCCCACCTGCAGCAACCCGTTTGTTTGTTTTCAAAATGGTGATACCCTTCAATAATTCCGTGACCGCTTCTTTTTTATTCGCGAGTTTTTTCTTTTGGAACTTGTCTTTATTGAGTACTAAAGCAAAGAATGCACCGAGACATACCCAGAAAATAGATGACCACATTGTATTGATGTAACCGAGATACTGGATTGCGTAACTTGAATAGTATGCGCCCAGCACCATCATTCCCGCACAAAACGCAAACCAGAACCAACCAACGGCAGAACTCAATTTGTTTTGTGGAGTTTTATAAATGACCCATGTCAAGAAGGAATAGGCAAACAATGGATAACCGAAACCTTTAATGAAATAAGTGAGTAGCATAATCGGATAATTCATCGTTGAAAAACCGAATGTGATAAACCCTGCGGTACCGACAATATAAACAGCTAAGCCGATTGCCATTGTACGTTTTGGACCAAATACCTCTACACAGACGCCTGAAAACCAAGAAGACAGCGCGATCGAGATTCCGTAGACCGTGAAAATAGCAGCTGACTGTTGAATGGTTAACCCGCTTTCAATTAGAAACGGACTTAGCCAACCAGCTTCAATTCCGTCTCCCATCATGAACAGCATGACTCCGAAAAAACCCCATCCTAAATTTTTCGTAATTCCAATTCTTTCTAACATACTGTTCTCTCCATTTCTATTTATAAATGCGGGACAAATTGACTGAAAAATAAAAAAACCCTTCCTGTAAAGACAGAAAGAGTTGGTGGCATACATCGCTAGTGCAATGTAAATATGCTTTACCCTTTCTATCTCTCAAGCTACGCTTGCTGGATTTGGCACAATTATGTTGCCGAAGTTTCATAGGGCCAGTCCCTCAACTTCTCTCGATAGAAAAAAACTATGAAATTGGTCGAACAGTGTCGGAAGTTAAACTAATGAGTTAACTGTATAGAACAATTAATCTTAAGTCAACCACTTATTCAAACTTTCTAAAAAAATAGTTTGGTATATGGTATACTTTCTACCATGAATCGTTTGTTTTAGTCAATTTCATAATAGAGGATATAGTAATAAAATCCGAACAAGGTTGATTTACACTCCAGGCGGACGCTTTCCGCGGGCACGTCTTCAATCTCCTCGTCACTACGTTCCTGCGGGGCTTTCAGATCGCGCTATTCCCGCTGGAGTCGCCGCCTTACGTTACAATCAACGGAACTCAGCTATGCAAACGAAGATTCGATTATTTTAGTTAATGTTAGAGTTTTCAACTAAAATAAGAAATTATAAAATTGATTCATTTGAAAGGATTTTTGCTATGAAATCTTTTATTGATATAGAAAATGGGGTTGTCCCCTCGGTTTGTGCGCTTGATTGCCCAGACCAATGTGGATTGCTTATTCATAAAGAAGACGGGAAAATCGTTAAAATTGAAGGCGATCCCGATCATCCCATCACAAAAGGAAGTATTTGCAACAAAGTTCGACATATGACTGAACGCCTTTATGACCCAAAAAGGATTACTACTCCTTTAAAACGCGTCGGGGAAAAAGGCGATGGACAATTCGTTCCAATCAGTTGGCAAGAAGCCATTACAACCATCACAGATCAATGGAAAAAACTGATTTCGGAAGAAGGTCCGGAATCGATCCTTCCTTACAGTTTCTATGCCAATATGGGGAAACTCAGTTCCAAAGGGATGGATCGCCGTTTCTTCAACCGCCTTGGTTCGAGTCAACTGGACCGGACGATTTGTTCAGTCGCTGGTGAGGTCGGCTACAATTACACGATGGGCGGGCGTTTTGGAACAGATCCGGAAGAGATGACGGAAACGAAATTATTTGTTTTCTGGGGCATCAATGCCGTCAGTACCAATATGCACCAAATCATGATTGCACAAAAAGCGAGAAAAAACGGTGCTAAAATCGTCGTCATTGACGTCCATAAAAACCAGACCGGACGCATGGCTGATTGGTTCATCCCCATCCTTCCCGGAACTGATGGAGCGCTTGCACTCGGAATCATGCATGTTCTTTATAAGGAAAAACTGGTCAATCAATCGTTTTTGGAACAATATACAATCGGCCACGAAGAGCTCGGCGAGCATGTATTGCAGCACTACGACCCGCAAACGGTTTCCGCCATTACGGGCGTGCCAGAGGGAGATATCTATGAATTGGCGCGAATGTACGGGACCGTCTCCCCTTCGATGATTCGCATCGGCAATGGGCTGCAGCATCATGATAACGGCGGCATGATGGTCCGGACGATTTCCTGTTTGCCTGCTTTGACAGGGCAATGGGCATTGAAAGGCGGAGGGGCGCTCAAATCGAATTCCGATTATTTGACGCATAATACTGCCGCACTCGAACGTCCCGAACTTCAGGTAGTGCCAACGCGCAGATTCAATATGAATTTATTGGGACAAGCATTAATGGAGGAACAACAGCCGATTCGCTCTTTGTATGTCTATAATAGCAACCCCGCCGTTGTCGCACCGGAAGCCAATAAAGTACGGAATGGCTTAGCCCGTGAAGATTTGTTCACAGTTGTCCATGATTTATTTTTGACAGACACTGCCTTGTACGCGGACATTGTTTTGCCAGCGACATCCGCTTTCGAAAACACGGACATCTATACGTCCTTCTGGCATCACTACATTCATTTGCAGGAACCCGTCATCGAAACTTACGGGGACAGTAAATCCAACCCGGACGTTTTCAGATTGCTGGCGCAAGCAATGGGCTTTGACGATCAACCATTTCTAGACAACGATGAGGAAATGGTTGACCAAGCGTTAAGCAATTTGTCCAACCCTCATTTATCCGAAGTGTCGTATTCTGCTTTAAAGGAAAAACGCTATATGAAAGCAAGTGGTACCGGCGATTTCTTGAACAATTTAAAGACACCTAGTGGAAAAATCGAGTTGTATTCGGAACAGATGAAGTCAGCGGGATTCCCTGCCCTGCCTACGTATATCCCGATTATTCAGGATTCCGATCATCCTTTACTTTATGTACCGGCAATTAACCATAACTTCATGAATACGATTTTTTCGAACAATGAAAAACATATCAAGCTCGAAAAAGTGCCTAAGTTGTTCATGAATCGACTAGATGCGGAAAGTCGAGGAATCGAAGACGGAGCGGCTGTCCGTATATGGAATGAGCGCGGTGAATGTGAGTTTACTGTTTCTGTCGGCGAGCAGGTTCTTCCTGGCGTTGTTGTCAGCCAAGGGATATGGGGAGATCAATCGGGTCATAAACGTCTGGTTAATGCATTAACGCCGGATCGGATTGCGGATATGGGCGGCGGCGCAACGTTCTTCTCGGGGCGTGTTGAAGTGGCGGGATTATAACTAGAAGTGTGGATTGGAGATTGCTTTGCGCCTTGGGATGCCTCTGGCCATGAGCGAGGGCACTAAAAAAGTCCGACTTCCTTCAATCCCGTTGATTTCCGTTCCGAGCGGACGCTTTCCGCGGGCACGGCTTCAGCCTCCTCGTCACTGCGTTCCTGCGGGGTCTTCAGCTCGCGCTATTCCCGCTGGAGTCGCCGCTCTCCACTACAATCAACTAGTTCTTATTATAAAAAGCACATTTCGTTATCAGGGATAAGATCTGCAGCCCATAGTGAATCTTTCTACAATGAAATTTGTATTAAATAGTAATCACATTATAATTTCAGTCTATACATCTCAAAATCACTTTCAATAATGTACACTCCAGCGCAGGCGCGGCAAAGGGGTAGCCGAAGCCGTGAGACTGGATGCGTAGCGTTAATCCAGGCTCAGGGCCAGAGGCATCCCCAAAGCGCCAAGCGGTCTACAATCTACACTCTGAATTAGGCGTAGCTACCCCTTCGCTTAGATTATATACTGGATTTCTAATTTCATTCTATATAAAAAAACGAGCCTCTCGGGATTATCCCAGGAGGCTCGTTTTGTGCTTATACTGACTCGACAACGCCCCATTGGTCGATGGCGCGCTTCAAAGGTTCTGACGTTTTTGCTGCTTCTACGAGTGAAACTTGTTTGACACTTGCGTCAATCGCCGCCCGGAATGCCTTGGCACCTTGCGTCGGTCCATCTGGATGGCCAAATATTCCGCCCCCAGCATTGACGACTAGATTATCTCCGAAATCCTTCAGCAATTGCGGCACCATGCCTGGATGAATTCCAGCGGATGGTACTGCAAATGTTTTTTCGAAGCCATTGTCTTCTATCAGCGCTTCATTGATTGCCAACGCATCGAATTTCGAAATGGCGACATTGCCATAAGGACTTGGGAACAAGGACAGATCTCCGCCGATGAGTCGCGTTAATTTCCCTACCAATAACGAGTAAGAGAATCCGCCACCTGCTTGTCCTGCTAGAACGCCCGATAATGCGGAATGCGCAACAATCGGCAAACCGATATTGTTATTTTCACGCAGCGTTTGAAGTGCATCTAGCCCATACGCATGGACGTTGAATAATAACGCGTTCGCGCCGAGCGCTGCTGCCTGTTCTGCCTTGTCATGAAGCTCATTCGTCCGCCCCGATAAGTTCACTGCATACAATGCCCGATTTCCTGTTTTATCATAATGCCGATCGATAATGTCTTTTGCTGTTGTAATTCGCTTATAAAACGGTGTTAATTCATTCTCAAAAAGAATTTCATCGTCTTTGATGAGATCGACACCGCCTGCTAGCAATTCTTCTAGTTGAGCGGAGAAAAAGGACAGATCCCTTCCCATGACCCCTTTGAATATGGCTTTCAGCAATGGGCGATCCATCACATTCAACTGCTCTCGAATCCCTTTTGTACCGAATCGTGGCCCCGGAAATTGTGCAAGCAATTGTTTGCCAAAATCCAAATCGATTAATTCATAGCCTTCAAAGAAAGAAAGCTTGCCGTAGACAGTCGTGAAGATCGCGGGAAGATCTGCCGAATAGTTAGCGGATGGATAAAAGATTTTCACCGTATCCTTCACTTCCCCTTTTTCCACAGAAACGACTTCACCTTTATGGTGCTTCAATTGCTGCTGTTCAAGATGCGGAATGTCTGTCCAAGACCCAATTGTGAGCCCGAGTGCATGTTGCTCCGCTATTTTTTCTTGCTCTGGATGTGTCGGAAATAGATAAGTGGCTGTAACTCCCATTAAAATTCCTCCTTGTGACTACTGTCGATGAACCAGCTCTCCAATTCTTCAAGAGAGCGTATTGTATTACGGTTAAGTATCAAATACTTCCCGAGCTCCAACACTTTTTTCCTTCTGGCCATACGTTTTTCTTCATCTTCTTCATAATTTAAATCGTCAATTTGTGCAATACCAATAGAGCGGCGGACCAATTCGCAGCCTGCATACCCTAGCATATCGGTAAAGTTCTCATCCATTACATGCGTCAGGAAGCCGTCGAGTTGTGTATATGGTTCATTGGATTCTTCTCTCCAAACTTGAGCGAATGTATCGGCGTACGCATACCAAGCTTCCCGCGCTTGTTCATAGCGCTTCGTTTGAAATTCAGGATGTCCGATTCCATTTAACAACAAGCTTGCGATAAAATGCCCCATGTCAAATCCGAACGGTCCAAAACAAGCAAACTCGGTATCGAATACAACTGTTTTGTCTTCACCCATAAAAATGGCACCACTATGTAAATCACTATGGATGAGCGCATCCGCTTTCGTCATAAACTTATGTTTTAATTTCGCCACTTCTAGCTTTAACTGGTGGTCTTGACTTAGAAATAACACATCATTTTTCAAGCCTTCTTCAAAGAAATTGCTGTCATGCAAATTGTATGGACAATCGAAAGAGAGCTCTTCCGTCATTTCCCGCATAGCCGGATTTGTAAAAGAGGCATTCAACTCTTTCTTTAGTTTTGGATCCAGGTAGAAATCGGACGTATAAAAAGTGGTCTTCGCACTGAATACGCCTATGTCTTTCGCAAATACGGTAGATTCCGTCCCATTATTCAAAGCCGTGCGTCCCATTTCCATCGGATGCATGTCTTCCATCACAACAATTGCCATGATTTCATCCAAAAGATGCACTTTCGGAACAGAACCGGGAATGATGTTATCGTATTCCTGTAATACTTTCGCTTCGAGAACGACCCGGTCGATTGGGATAGGCATTGACTCTCCTACAATCCTCGCGTAAGGTACAGCCTGCTTGAGTATCAAGCTCTTCTGTTCCCCCGTTAATCGATAAACATGATTGATCTTCCCATCACTTACTTCCGTCACAACAACTTCTTCTTGTTCACTAAAGAAGCCACGCTTTTTAACATACATCACAATTTCATCTAATTCTAAGAATGCATAGGTTGCCAGTTCCTGTTGACTACTTGATATATTCATGTTTTATCCTCCTTCTGCATCGTCTATGATGATAAAAAAACCCCTTCAGTTAAGAAGAGGTTTTTCACACAACTTCTTATCTTTCAGCATAAATGCTGTAAGAATTAGCACCGTGCTCAATTGAGTCGGTTGCCGGGCTTCATCGGGCTTTTCCCTCCGCCTGCTCCTGATAAGAGTATATTTATTATTTTTAATTACCATTAGATTCTCACAATGTTATATGAAATTATAGCATGACTTTTACCCATTGTCTATTTAATTGAAACCCACCAAATAGTTAAAACACTGACTATATATTGCTATTTTCTAAACGTTTTGTAAATCAAGAGATTCAGTTATCTAAATTGTAGTATAATTAATGAACGAATAAAATATGTGGAGGCTTTAACTAAAATGACTGAACAATTTAATGAGTTACATAAAAGTGAAGTACTTTCAACATTACAAGCGGAAGAATTTGATGTATTAATCATCGGGGGCGGCATTACGGGGGCCGGAATTGCCTTGGATGCTGCGAGTCGCGGCATGAAAACAGTGCTTGTGGAAATGCAGGATTTTGCTGCTGGGACGTCCAGCCGTTCTACAAAAATGATTCATGGCGGCTTGCGATACCTGAAAAACCTTGAAGTGAAGATCGTTGCGGAAACAGGCAAGGAACGGGCGGTTGTCTATGAAAATGGACCCCATGTGACGAAGCCCGAGTGGCTGCTTTTGCCGATTTATAAGGACGGATCAATGGGTAAATTCAGTACCTCTATCGGTTTACGCGTCTATGATTTCTTGGCGGACGTGAAAAAAGAAGAACGAAAAAGCATGTTGACCAGAGAAAGAGCGTTGCATGCGGAACCTAAACTTAGGGCTGAAGGGTTACTTGGGGCTGGCCGTTTCGTCGAATACCGATCGGATGATGCGAGACTGACGATTGAAGTGATCAAAGAAGCTGTCAGTCAAGGCGCTACTGTACACAATTATACAAAAGTGACCGATTTTATTTATAATGAAGGAAAAGTTACAGGCGTATCCGTAGTTGACCAATTAAATGGCAAAACTAGTGAAATACGTGCAAAAACAATAGTGAACGCCGCCGGTCCATGGGTGGATACATTGAGGGAGAAAGACAACTCCTTGGATTCACGGGAAATTCGTTTGACGAAGGGCATTCATCTCGTTTTTGACCAAAGTGTATTTCCTTTGAATCAGATTGTTTACTTTGACACGCCAGATGGCCGGATGGTGTTGGCGATCCCACGGGATGGGAAAACGTACGTCGGGACGACAGATACTGATTACAAAGGGGACATGGTTCATCCCCGAATGACCGTAAACGACCGCGATTATTTGATGAACGCAATCGCTCTCATCTTTCCAAAGTTGACCATTGCGGCAAGTGATATTGAATCCAGCTGGGTTGGGCTACGGCCTTTGATCAATGAAAAAGGTAAAGGGGCATCCGAAGTTTCAAGGAAAGACGAAATTTGGGAGTCCGCTTCGGGGCTAATTACCATTGCTGGAGGAAAACTGACTGGCTATCGAAAAATGGCGGAAACGATTGTAGATGTCGTCGCATCAAAACTCAAAACAGATACAGGTACAATATTTTCTTCGTCTAGCACGAAGAATATGCCCATTTCAGGCGGACACGTCGGAGGTTCAAGGAACTTTGAAACGTTCATGTATCGGAAAATCAAACAAGGCATAAAGCTCGGATTGGATCAGGAAAGAGCTCAGTCCCTCGTGAAAAAGTATGGCTCAAATGTAGATATCCTTTTTGATTTATTACAGAAAAACGAGCAGGCGGCGCAGGATTCTGGGCTACCCGTCTACCTCTATACGCAAGTCCTTTACTCGATCACAGATGAATTCGTTCGTACGCCCGTTGACTTTTTCTGGCGACGTACGGGCGCATTACTGTTTGACATTCAATGGGTGAACGAGTGGAAAGTGCCCGTCATCGAAATGATGAGCAAAGAGCTTGGTTGGAGTGACGCGCAGAAAGCAGATTTCCGTGCTGACCTTGAAAAGCATTTGAATTATGCGACTGTTCCGGTTGAGGGGGAATAGTTTAAATCGGATATACAGAAATAGCCTTCTCCAGGTAGATTCTAACCCGTTCAGTTCTATGGTACAAAACTTAAAATAACTCCGCAAATAACAATACAAATTTCTCTGAATCAAAGTACAAATCAGCATTGCTTTTAGCAGTGCTTTTTTTATGTTTATTGAGAGGTTTCTGTAATAAATTATAAAAAATGCAGCGGATGAACCTCCCACGACTGAAGTCACGGGTTTCAGGGTTGGTGCTATCGCACATTGACCACTTGGGGCTGGGAACACACAGCCGCTATACCGTTAGCGAATGCTTTCGGCACTACTTTTCTTAGGATGTTTGCTGCACCATTCACATCTGCATTTATTAATGTTTTACTTTTTGCACGGTAAATACCGCGCTTTAATCGTTTTCCACTGAAAATGTGATTTGTATTATTCCCCGATTTATAGGTCGGAATAATGTCTTCATCTACAAAACTCGCCTGAGATGTGTAGCTTTCTTCAGTTACAATTACTGAAATACCCTCGGCATTCGCTTTGTAAGTGATTAAATCTATTAGCAATGAGTGTGGTACTTGGACAAAGTTTTGATTGTTTCTTTTCCCTAATTCTATTTTTTGTTTCCAACCCACATTCTTGCCAATAACAATTGCATCAATGTTTCTTTCCACGGCTATTTTCACGATATTGAAACTAACTTTATGGAAAAAGTCTTTGATTTGTCTGTGTCTTGCGGAATCTAATTTCACTAATTTTTTTGAATAGAAATGACCTTCTTTTGGTTTTTTTCCATTACGAAGAGCTGCGTAGAAGTAAGCACGCATTTTGTTGTACCATTGATTGATGGATTTAACTTTACCGCCTTTAAAAAGGACTGGAACGTGCTCTGTATTAAAAACTAGCGCTGCAATGTTATCAAGACCTAAATCGATGCTCATGCATCGTTCCATTTTGGTAGATATTTGTTTTTTCACTCGACTAAAAACACTAATTCAACAGTAAAACAATTGTGCTTGGGTATGATTCTCACTTGTTGAAATTTACCGTTGAAATTTGCTAACTTACCGATATTTATTTTTCTTTTGGTTTTTGGAAAGCTCAGGAATTTACCGTCTTTAATTTTGCAAATTTGATTTGAAAGTGTTGATTCTTTCCTGCTTCCTTTTGGTAGGTAACCAGGAATAGAAGGTCTTCCTGTATATTTTCCTGGATTCTTTTTGAAGTCTTTCAAACTTGCGAAAAAACTTGTCCAATTTTGCACGACATTTCTAAGAACCTGTTGATTTATCTGACCTGGTAGTGAATAATAGTCTTTTTGTTTAATTGTTTTAAATAAACAATCCAGAAAATTGTAACCTAAGAAGGACTTTTCTTTTGAAGGCAGCTCAAATAGATTTACCTTTATTTCTATTTGTTCATCTCTTGGTTTCATTTGTTCTTTTTCTATTCTTTTTAGATAAGCTTTTTGTTGAATGACATTCATTTTATTGATGTTATCAAGAACTATTTTTATTACTTCTTGTTGTAAAGGTTGTAATACACCTTCATTGTTTAAAGCAGTATAAAATTGCCTGATAAAGAAGTTTGTCGTGTTATATAGGTTATTACTATTTAGACAAAGTTCATCGAAATAAGTATACATTTTATGGCCATTTTTAATGTTGATTTGAAAAGTTCGATATTCTTTATTCGGCTCCATAGTTCGTCACCTGCCTTCCTAAGAATATTCTACCGAAAAGAACTGGTGTTCGTCTAGCGATGTCGCTTTAAAACAAAAAAAAGAAAGCCAATTCATCCCACGACTGAAGTCACGGGTGTTCTTGGCTTAATCATAAAATGGTACAATCCTCGAAAGTTAGAGTGAAAAATTCTAACTCTCGGGGATCGATACAACCTCTGCGTTTTTCTGTACAATTTTATTGTCTAAAGGTATGCGATTTACCTTGATATTAACCTTATGAATTCAGTTCTTCAACTTAACAACAGAACTACAATACCCCTACATACCAAAACCTAAGCCGGCCACACAAACAAATGAACAATCGTTACCATAATCGCACACGTAACGAACAGCAAGATGACTAGTGGAATCATAAATCTTGCCCATTTCAGCCAGGAGATTCCTGCAAGTGCCAACCCGGCCATCAATCCGCCGTTGGTAGGGTAGAAGGCATTCGTAAATCCATCGCCGAATTGGAAGGCAAGGACAGCAGTTTGTCTGCTGATTCCAACTAAGTCTGCGATTGGCGCCATGATTGGCATCGTTAATGCTGCTTGACCGCTCCCGGAGTTGACTGGCAGGTTGATCAGGAATTGAACAAAGAACATCCCGACAGCTGCCACGCTGGATGGGAATTGACTAGCTAGATTCGATAAGCCGAATACGATGGTGTCGATGATATTCCCGTCGTTCAGGATCACTACAATCGTATAAGCAAAGGACACAGCGAGCGCACCTTCCATTAAATCCTTACATCCGTCTGTAAAGGCGGACGCCATTTCACTCGGCTTCATCCTCGAAATGATTCCAACGACCACTCCCATTAATAAGAACAACCCTGTAATCTCTTTAAAGAACCAGCCATAATTGATAATGCCAAAAGGTAAGGCGACGAATGTGGCTGCAAGGACTAATAAAATGACAATATGCTTGTAAGATAAACGGTTTTCGATCGTCACTTCATCGAAATTTTTATGTTGGTCTTCAAAGTATACGAGACTTCTGGTTGGATCCTTCTGAACTTTTCTTGCATACAGCGTAAGGTAGGTAGCACCAACGATGGTAAGAATAATCCAGCAAAAGATCCGTACCTCCATCCCTGAGAACAGTGGCAAACCGATAATTCCATGGGCGACCCCAACATTATACGGATTTAAAAATCCACCCGAGTATCCGATTCCGACACCTAGTATCGGCACTGCAACCGCAATAATGGAATCAAAACCTGCCCGTAAAAGCAGCGGGAGCAGGATAATAATATAAACCATTGCTTCGGAACCTAGTCCGAAACTCGCTCCGGCTAATGAAAAAATAGTGAATAGAATCGGAATCAGGATAATCTCTTTCCCGTGCATTTTTTTAATGAGATGATAGAGGGCCGTTTCAATCGCCCCCGTTTTGCCTAAAATACCGAATACGCCACCGGTAATAAACAGCAGGAATAGAATGCCTGATGCTTGGGTCATACCGTCATAAAGGGAATTGAAAAACTCCAAGAACCCTGTTGGATTCCCTTCTGTCTGTTGGTAGGTACCGTTCACGACAATCTCTCTACCATCCTCATTTGTCGTTCGTTCATATTGCCCGGCCGGCACAAGATATGTGATGAGCGCGGCAAAAATGACCATACAAAACAAAATCACAAGAATGTGTGGCGGTTTTTTAGGTTGTTTCTTTGTTTTTGCTGTATTTGTCTGAAGCTGTTTTTTCTCTGCCATGTAACTAACTATCCTCTCTGACTGAAATATCTATGCTAGATTTTTGGCGTAAGCACCAAGGTCTTGAATCACATGACATGTACATGCAATCCCATTTAAAAAGTTATCGATTATTATATTTTCATTTGGGGAATGATTTCGTTGGTCGAAATTCGCATAAGGCACGATAATCGACGGTATCTTCAAAATTTTGGTCCATACATAAACCGGAAGCGAACTCCCCAAACTTGGCTGGATAATCGGATCCTTCTCGTACGCATTCGCTACCGCATCCGTTACGACTTGGACAATCTCGAGGTCAGCAGGTGTCCTGGACGGTTCCATGGATACTAAATGTGTCACTTCAACACCTGGATCGTGCTTTTTGATGTGGTTTACGATTTTGTTGAACACATCAGCAGGATCCTGATCCACGACAAGACGGATATCTAACTTCACGGAAGCAGTAGAAGGGATGATGGTCTTCACGCCTTCACCAGAATACCCGCTGGAGATTCCTGCGATATTGAATGTCGGTTCCATTGTTAGTTTATGGTAATAGGTTTGTCCGTCCATATCAAGCTGCGGATAGCCGATTTTTTCACCGATATCTTCTGCGTCAAAAGGTATGATTTTAAGCAGCTCTTTTTCGGTAGCTGACGGCTTTCGGATGTTGTCGTAGAATCCTTCGATTAACACGGTTCCATCTTTATACCGCATCGTCTTCAGCAAATTTATTAATCTCCAGGCAGGGTTAGGCACGATATTGCCAGTATTGCCGGAATGATTATCCCATGCTGCTTCGCTCGCCTTTATTTCGAGTTGGAGTGAGCCTCTTGCACCTAATAAAACAAGCGGGGCACCACTGTTATGAGCAGAACCATCTGCTGTATAAACGAGATCTGCGCTTAGAAGTTCTTGGTTTTCCTCGACAAACGCGGCTAAATGAGGACTTCCGTTCTCCTCTTCGCCTTCAAAGATAAATTTTATATTAATCGGTAATTCTTCAACTAGCTCCATATACGTCTTCACACCAAGCAGCGTAGCCATTAATTGCCCCTTGTTATCTCCAGTGCCCCGGCCATAGATTCTTCCATCACGGATTGTCGGTTCAAAAGGTGGAGAAATCCAGTCTTCAATCGGGTCTGGAGGCTGGACGTCATAATGTCCATAAAAAAGGACGGTGAACGCATTTTCGTCCTTGATCATCTCGCCGTAAACAACCGGGTGTCCGTTTGTCTCCTTGATGGTGGTGTTGATCCCGATTTCCTCCATTATATTTTTAAGAAGTTCGGCACATTCAGTGATTCCGTCATTTTGCGTGCTGATGCTTCTTTGGCGTATAAGTGTAAATAGTTGTTCCAAATACTCCTCTCTTTTACTTTTCAGGAGTTGTGGAAGCTTTTCAAGCGACATTTGAAGTTCCTACTTTCTTGAATTTAGCGATAATAAATTGATAGGTTTATTATCTGTTACTTTACCTTGGTAAAGTGATAAAATAATAAAGTAATTATATCGGAAGGTGTGCTTTTAGACAAGTGTTTTTAAAAGCCCTATGTCTGAAGCCTGCCGCTGTATTTGAGAAACGATTAATTTCCACTGAAACAGAGATATCCAATACCGATGCTTTAATGCAGGAATTCATAAGAGGAGAAGGAAAAATTTACTTACAGAAACAAAAAGCTGAATTATTTCCAGTCTTTTTTTTGTTGAATAAATACCATATCTTTCTTCTCTAATTCCCTTCAATTTGACTACTGAATTAGCAGCGGTTTTAACACGATACTTTCACCTTACAATAATTTCGTGTGTCGATTTGGTTGTTGAAACAGTTGCGCTTTGTTATTAAACGTTGATGCATAGGCATTTTAAAGACCGCAAATTCATATACGAATTAGCGGTCTATTTCGTGCTTTATTTTGAATTTCGCACCACAGAACTGAACGGGTTAGGGACATTCCAGAGAGGGCTATTTTTTGATTCGTTTCACAGGCAGTTATGCTTTAACCTACAACGCAAACTTGGTTTTTCCCATTCTCTTTTGCCTGATAAAGTGCGACATCTGCAGAATTGAATAATTCCATAAATTCCACTACTGTCCCTTTTCTGTTATCAGCCACACCAATACTTGCAGTGATTGAAACGAACTTCCCTTCGTGTTCCACTTGAATACTTCTAATCGTTTCCGATAGCTGCTCAGCTTTCTTTTTCCCGTCTTCCAGAGAAATATTTTTCAGAATAACGACGAATTCGTCTCCGCCAAATCGGCTCATTAAGTCCGTTTCTCTGAAAACCGTTGAGCAATATTGACTAATTTGCTTCATAACAGCGTCACCCACCAGATGTCCATATTCATCATTAATGAGCTTAAAGTTATCGATATCAAATGCGATACATACGATGCTTTCATTGTTCCGAGATGCTTTTTTAAGCCACTCATTCGTAGTACTTTCCAAATAGCAGCGATTGTAAAGTCCCGTCAAATAGTCCGTGTTGGCTCTCTTTTCAATGGTGGAAAGACCATGTTTGATTTCAAACTTAAGTGCCGCTAACGCTAGTCCACTATTGGTGATTTCATTGAGCACGCTGATGTATTCTTTTTGAACTTCATAGCCAAGTAATTTGTCATTCATGAGCTCGCATAAGTCGCATCTTTGTTCTTGTATGTCTTTCAATAAATTTAAATCATTTAAGCTTGATACTAAATCTTTGGCAGTGGTGTATGCATCAAATGCTTCCCTAAATTGGTTTTGCGCAGCAAACCATTTACCAAGTAAATAATAACACTGGGCCTTTTCCCTGATAAACGAGTCTAAAATTGGATGGTTGATCATCTCATCCACCAGTAGTTTCGAAGTTGTTAAATCCCCCAGACCAATATAAGCATTTGCCATGTTTAATGTGACCCTTAGTTCTAAAATCGGGCTTGCCGGTTGATGTAATTTCGCCATCTCAAGTCCGATTTCAGCCATTTCCAGCGCTACATTAAAGTTTTCTTCAACAATGCATATATGACTGTAATTGCTATATCCGTTGCTAACTAGATTGTAATGTTTTAATTTCTTACCCAAATGAATGCTTTTTTCGAGTGTTGCTTTTGCATTGTTGTAATCTTTGTTATAGGCATGGAGTAAAAAATACGTATTATATGAATGCAGTTTGTCGGTTTCATCGCCATATTTAGCACATAGTTCTTCATGAGCTTCGATGCTGTTAAAGGCTTCGGTAAAATCACCAATTGAGTAGTAGGCGGCGGCTGAATACGCATGAGCCGCGAGGACAAATTTAAATTCATTTAGCCTAAGCCCGTTTTCCAACAGATGGCGGCACCCCTCGATTGTTTCTTTGTATTTGCCTTCAGCTCTTAAAGTCGATACGTTTTCGAGTAGTAAATCTAAGTCTTTTTTCTCCATAACCTTCTCCTACTTGTCGAATTTTATAGTTTTTTGCAGACTTTGTCCTAATTCACTCAATAGTTCCATTGTATCATATTGTGGAATATTTTAGAAGTGCAGATTGTAGTTATTTTAATCTATTGAATAATCTAGTGACTGTTTTTTTAGATGAATCACTCATAGTTGAACAAGGCATGGACAGTGGTCAATAAAAACAGCTCCATTCCACAATTGAAACTGTGAATGGAGCTGTTGTTATTGTTATTGTTATTGTTATTCTTATCGCTCACACGCGATCAAATCTTTATCGCGATCACTTTTTTTGTTCAGATCATATACAGCTTTGGATACGAATGGAGCGTACTTTGTTTTGCCGCCTACATTTTTAACAGAGGCTGATCTTGCCACGCCGCCTTTATACACCTTGTTCAGTTCAGTACAATTTTTGTAGCTCACTGCTTTCGGGCTAGCTGCATCTACTTGCAACGCGTTAAATGAGAAACTGATGGCAATTGCAAGTGTAAGTATTGCTGTGAGTATCTTCTTCAAACGAACGACCTCCTATTCCATAATTCTATATTATCAGCTTTCAAGCGATATAGAAACCCTGATAAAGGAAATTCGATATATTTCTGGAAATTACCTACTTTTAACTAAACCTTGATGTCCAATGCCGTCTTAAAGCCCGATTATAAAACTTCCGGTTTGTTGGACACTTCCCTGTTAGTTGGACACTTCACCAATCTCTAACTTGCCTTGTCATCAAAAAAAGAGCTAGAGTCAAATACAAATTGTATTTGATGCTAGCTCTTTTGGAATAGCGATTATATTTTCTTTTTCTCTGTTAATTCTTTGTCGTCTAATTTGAATTCATCAGCGACATCATCGACGATGTCTTTCGTTGAATTCTTGAATTCTTTTAGTGTTTGTCCAACAGCTCTTCCTAATTGAGGCAATTTAGCTGGTCCGAAGATGATTAACGCAATCACTAAAATTATAATTAAACCGGGTACACCGATGTTTGGCATGAGTTGTTCCTCCTTTGAATTGTGGTGCATTTTATTCAGGTACGTACATCAGTATACCACTTTTTACACCCCTTGAGCTAAAATTTCCTCTTCATTTGCTCACTTTTTTTAATATGACCAGCTGAATACAAGAACGCTGATTTCAAATAAATAGATGAATGGAATATTAATTAGAAAAATTGAATTCGATTATCAGGGATACTATGAAGTTCACAGTCACACTATTTAGTCGCTTTCTCAACTCCGTTAAATGTTCGATAAGCGTATACTTTCTTCCACGCTTTTCATCATCCATCAAACCTTTTTAAGGTTTAATGTTTTCAAAAAATGGAAACTATACTTTTATTTCGCAAAAAAGACTTGAATTCATACTATTTAGATGCCAAGTGTAGTAGAATTAGAGTCGCTTAGACCCACCCGAATAGTATACATGCCAGTATTGATTTGTAAATAATACGACGCTTACTCGTAAAAAGTATAGAAGAATGTAATGACTACCTATATTGAAGGGCTACAATTGGGGATTCAGACATCTCATCTATTTTTTGACGGGTGCTTTATTATGATCTCTTGGACTGGGAAAAAGTACATAATTTGTGCTTCATTGTTTAGTTAGGTAAAAAATCAGTTGTCGTTTTAACACTTTGAATTTGGAGGTTTTATCATGTCAGAAAAAGAAAAAAAGTCCTTTGAAGGTAAAAAATCTTCGAGACGCTCATTTTTAAAGAATTCAGGATTAACGGTAGGCGGACTTGTTTTGGGTGGTGCTGTTGGTACCCTGTTGAGCAGCGATACAACAACAACAACAACAACAACCACAACAGCAGTGAAAGACTCAAGCACGCCTAAGCAGGCAGAAAACCTACATGTCGCTTTAATGTACTTTACGCCTGAGCAATACCGAACTACGGAGGCCGCAGCGGAAAGAATTTTCCCTAAAGATAAAAACGGTCCTGGTGCTAAAGAATTATTAGTTGCTTATTACATTGACCATCAATTAGCGGGTGCTTGGGGAATGGGCGCAAAAGAATACACATCTGGCCCCTTTTACCCAGGAGAGCCGACTCAAGGTTATCAAGGTCGCCAAAACAGACAACAAATTTTTGAAGTAGGACTAAAAGGTCTTATGGATCAAAGTGTGAAAAAATACGAAAAAGCTTTCGAGAGACTTTCAGCTGAAGAGCAAGATGCAATTCTTACTGACTTTGCTGAAGGAAAAGTAGAGTTAAAAGGAACGACTTCTACTGCCTTTTTCAACACTTTACGGTCTGCAACAATTGAAGGTGCATACTCAGATCCTTTGTACGGCGGTAATGCAGGCATGGAAGGTTGGAAGATGAAAAACTTCCCTGGTCACCAAATGAGCTTCTTAAATATTATTGAAGAAGAATTTGTAGTAGTAGAACCGATGGCATTAAACTCTCAACATAATCACTAATCAGACGTACCCAAAGATAAATAGCCCAATAAGGAATTTGTAATCATTTAGAGCTTTACGATTGAGGAGGAAATAGTAATGGTGAAAAAATTACCTAAAACAGATGTAGTTATTATTGGTGTTGGTTGGTCCGGCGGTATTATCGCTTCCGAGCTAACAAAAAAAGGGCTTAAAGTAGTTGGTTTAGAAAGAGGGAAAGACCGAAAAACAGAAGATTATTACATGGCGCATGACGAACTTAGATATGCGGTTCGCCATGAAATGATGCAAGACCTTTCAAAAGAAACAATCACTTTCCGTAATCATGACAAAATGCGTTCTTTACCAATGAGACAATATGGTTCGTTTTTACTTGGCGTAGGTGTTGGTGGTTCAGGAGCACACTGGAATGGTCAGAACTTCCGTTTTCTTCCTTATGATTTCGAACTGCGAAGCAAAACCATTGAAAAGTATGGAGAAGGTAAAATTCCAGCTGATATGACGATTCAAGACTGGGGCATCACGTATGATGAAATCGAGCCCTACTACGATCAATACGAAAAAATGGCTGGGATTTCAGGAGAAGACAATCCTTTAGGCGGAAAACGTTCAAATCCCTTCCCGACTCCAGCAATGAAAAAAACACAAGCTATGCAATTGTTCGATAAAGCAACAAAAAACATGAAGCTTCATCCATATGTTCAACCGTCTGCAAACCTATCAGAAAACTATACAAACCCTGATGGAATTTCCAGAGTGGCTTGTCAATATTGTGGATTTTGTGAACGTTTCGGTTGTGAGTACGGTTCAAAGGCAGACCCTAACGTTACTGTAATTCCAGTGGCAAAAGAAACAGGGAACTTTGAAATCCGAACACATTCAGAAGTGCGTCGTATTGTACACACAGACGGTAAAGCGACTGGCGTTATCTATACAGATATGACAACAGGTGAAGAATTTGAACAGCCAGCAGATGTTGTTGTATTAACAGGCTATGTCTTTAGTAACGTTAGACTTCTTCTACTTTCAGAAATCGGCAGACCTTACAATGCAACTACGGGTACTGGCGTAATCGGGAAAAACTATGCCTACCAAATCAGAAAAGGACGCGCAACTGGATTCTTTGATGAACAAAAGTTCAATAACTTTGCAGGTGCAGGCGGCTTAGGGATGATTGTAGATGATTACAATGGCGATAATTTCGATCACACTGATTTAGACTTTATCCACGGCGGGATGATTATCCTTGGGCAAACAGGACAAAGACCTATTGCCAATAACCAAATCCCATCGGGCACACCGACTTGGGGTGCGGAGTTTAAAGAAGCTTCGTTAAAATATACAAATGCTTCATTAACGGTTAGTGGTGAAGGTGCTTCAATGGCTTACAAACAGCATTTCCTTGACCTCGATCCTACTTATAAAGATTCATTTGGTGATCCACTGGTTAGGATTACCTTTGACTTTGAAGACCAAGACCGTGCGTTGACTAAGTTCTTAGCAGAGAAATGTGAAGCTATCCTAAAAGAAATGGGCGCAGATCATATAGATACGAGTAAAGAGCTTGGCCCATATAACGTTGCTGAATATCAGTCTACGCATAACACGGGTGGCGTAATCATGGGCGCGGATCCTGAAACTTCTGCGGTCAATAACTATTCTCAGATGTGGGACGTAGACAATCTATTTGTGGTCGGAGCTTCTTCATTCCCGCAAAATGCTGGATATAATCCAACAGGTACAGTGGGTGCTTTATCGTACCGTGCTGCGGAAGGGATTCTCGCATTCTTCGAAAAAGGCGGTCAATTGGTCGAGGGTAAAAGCGAAAATCAATTAGTCTAATGTTATAATTGAATGAGGCATTTACGATTGTAATTGTATTGTTCAAATTTTAATGGTTTGGCAAAACTCTTTCTCATTTTCGTGCATCCTATCATCTAGATAAGGAGGAATTACCATGCCAAGTATCGGCTTACCGGGTTTAATACTCATTTTAATACTAGCTCTTGTCATCTTCGGTCCTTCCAAACTACCTCAATTGGGGAAAGCGGTTGGAGAAACTTTAAAGGAATTTAAGACATCTACTAGAGATATCATCAATGATGAAGAAAAAGACGAAACGAAGTTAGATGCTAGTGAAACAGACGTTGAAAAGAAAATCTAATATAAAAGGCCAGCTATTCTTTGTGAATAGCTGGCTTTTTTGTATTTAATAAGGCGTGGAAATCTAATTGATGTCACATGGTGTTCGTAATTGAGAGAGTTGCAATTCGGAGTGTGGATTTTAGACCGCTTGGCCCCGAGTGAAGGTACTGAAAAAGTCCGATTTCCTTCAATCCCGTTGATTTCCGTTCCGAGCGGACGCTTTCCGCGGGCACGGCTTCAGCCTCCTCGTCACTGCGTTCCTGTGGGGTCTTCAGCTCGCGCTGTTCCCGCTGGAGTCGCCGCTCTTCACTACAATCAACTAGTTCTTACTATAATAAAGAACTTTTTCAGTGGCCTGCGCTGGAGTGTTCCATTATTGATAGTAATTCTGAGATGTATGCACTGAGATTATAATGTGATTACTATTTGATACTAATTTCATTGAAGAAAGGCACACTAAAGGATGCAGGTCTAATCCCCAATAACGAAATGCGCTTTCATAAAAGAGACCATCTAGCGAAGGCGCGTCTTCGTGGTAGCCGGAGCGATAAGACTGAAAGTGATCTCCTTTCCGGCTTATCGCGGGAGGCACCACAAAGCGCCGAAGCGGTATTAGCAGGATTTCTAATTCTACACACTGTATCTGGACTTTTATTAATCGCCTTCGCAATTCCCGATAACGAAATGCGCTTTCTAACATGGACCTTCCAGCGAAGGCGCGTCCAGTGGAAGCCGAAGCGATAAGATTGAAAGCGCACTCCTTTCCGGCTTATCGCGGGAGGCATCCACAAAGCGCAGAAGCGGTATTAGCCGGATTTCTAATTCTACACACTGTATCGGGGCTTTTATTAATCGCCTTCGCAATTCCCGATAACGAAATGCGCTTTCTAACATCTACCATCCAGCGCAGGCGCGCCTTCGTGGGAGCCGAAGCGATAAGACTGAAAGTGGTTTTCTTTCCGGCTTATCGCGGGAGGCATCCACAAAGCGCAGAAGCGGTAATAGCAGAATTTCTAATTCTCTCCATTTCTAACCTGAACCATCCAGCGAAGGTGCGTCTTCCTGGTAGCCCGATTTCTAATTACCCTTAAACAACCTGCTCCATACTCGCCTTCAATAACTTCTTTAACACCTGAGCCGCCTCAACTTTACTATTGAGATCTGGTGAAATCTCAATCTTGTAACGTCCTTCAGCGATCACTTGTTGAAGGTCACTGATCGTGTGACACTCCTCTTCAAGCACATTGACAATACTGCCATATTGCATCGATTGATGTGTATCACTGCCACCAACAACTGGGAGGTCTAGCTCTTCCGCAAATTGGAATACTTTTTCTACCGCAGCACTTATGCCTTGCTTGAACAAATCTTTCCCGTTCAAATCAAAAGCATCCAGTTTAGCTAACAACGCTCTATCTATATGGTGTAAAGGCGTGCTATCTCGGAATGGATGTGCGCCTATTTTGATGAAGTTAAACTCCGATGCCTCTTCCAGCAATAAATGAAACGGAATAAAATGACCTTTTTCGAGATAAGGCGTAAGTTTCGCATGAAGCCCACGTATATCTTCCTTTCTGCCAATGAAAAGAATATGACCCGTCTCCTTGATATCTACCTCCATGCCTGGAAAAACCTTAACGCCATTTACCTCGTAATGATCAAGCACATATGGGAATTCATTATCTAACGTGTCATATACATCATTAAATTGGTGCGTATTAAAATGCTCCGTAAGCGCAAACGCATTTAACCCGTTTTCCTTCGCTGCATTTACCATTTCAATGAAGTAATCCAAAGAAAAATGAACCTTTTTTGAAATCTTTCCGTGTGTATGAAAATCTATTTTCATCCTATTTTCCCCATTTCGATTAAATTTGATAGATCGAACCAAGCCAAAAGACAAATGACACATAAATCACCGAGCCTGCCAAAAAGAAATGCTCTCTATAGTTAAATGAGTAGTGCGAGAGCTTCATCTTTTTCACGTTAGGATTTGTAAATGAATAACTAAATCCTTTTGTTTCTAAAGCTTCCACTGTCGTCCTTGATCGCTTAGCGCCATTTAAAATTAGCGGATAAAACGACATGATTAGGATTTTCATAAAATAATAGATCGAACGCCAGTATAGAAACCCATGCGACGCAGGTGCTTTTCCACGTAACCGATAGGATAGAAAGATTTGCTGGAATTCCTCCATTAATGTAGGTAAAATCCGATAGCCAAAAGCCACACTGAAAGAGGCTTGACCCGGCACACCAAAACTAAGTAACGCATCGCTAAAGCGCTCAGGATCCATACTGGTAAAAACGGCTATACTTGCGAGCGCAATGATGGAAAGCTTTATCGTTAACCATAAAAGGGGCGCAATTGATTCAAAACCGCCACCGAAAAACAAAGAAATGAAAAGCAATACTGCGATTTCCCCTAATAACCCTAGACATAAAATCACTATAATAAGGGGGCTCACTTTTGAAATGACCGTCATGAAGACCATAAAGATGAGTAATCCACTTAAGATCACTTTATTGTGAATGAACCACGGCACAAGTCCGAAGAACAAGTACCAGACAATTAACGATCTCGGGTCAAGGCGCGCAAGAAATGTGTCTCTATTGCCGTAAGCGGTATTCAGTAACTCTTCTTTCACGTATTCAATCGAAAACTTTTCACGCATACTCCTTGTATAATTCAAGATTCACTCGCTCCTTATCAACCGATCTCCAACCTGCGATGAAATCCTCGACTGTAAAGCAAACTGGATTCATCCCTAGCTTGTTACTCAGTTGTAAAATTTGGGGAGTTGCCAGGCCGGCTCGTTCCACCAATGCATCATCCGCGAAAAGGGAATTTCGATTGCCGTCGGATACGATTTTCCCTTGATTCATCACAATCACTCGGTTCGACCACTCCGAAACGAGCTGCATGTCATGCGTCGCGACGATAACCGTTTGCACGTGTTGCCGTAACTTCGAAAGCATGTGGATCATCTGCTTTTTTGTTGCGATATCCAAATTTGCAGTGGGCTCATCGAGTAAAATCACCTTGGGATTCATCGCAGCTCCAATCGCTAATGACGCTCGACGTTGTTGTCCGCCACTTAGCAGCCGGGCATCATGATGCTGGATGTCAACAAGTGAAAAGTCTTCAATTAATTGATCAACGACTGCTGTATAATTAGGTACTTTTCTAACTTTTAAATAATATTCAATGTCTTTACGTACAGAGTCATTGATAAACATTTCCTCTGGATTTTGATAGACATAGGAAACCGTGTCACTTAACTTCTCCGGGGAGGATTTGCTTGTATTCAGTCCTTGTACAAGCACATCTCCCTCACTCGGTTTGACAATGCCTACAATCAATTTAAGAAGGGATGACTTACCAGCACCGTTATTTCCGACGACCGCAACGAGGTCCCCTTTGTGAAATGAAACATTGATATCCGCCAAGACTTGCTTCGTTTGCCTTTTGAATGTCCTATAATGAAGTGAAACATCTTTAAATTGAACGACAAGATCGTTCATGCTTTCCGACACAATTGGTTCACTTATTACATCCAGGCTCGGCAGTTGATGTCTAACTTTTGGAAAGTAATCAAGTGCTTCAGCCATTGTCGTCGGGTAGTTATTCTCCACTTCTGCCGCACTTTTCAAAGAATACGCCGCCTGGGTCACTTGTGGTGGATAGATTTGGCGGCTCATTAGGTCTTCTACTTGTGATAAAGCTTCTTTCACCGCTTTTTTCCAAAGAATCTTTCCTTGATCCATTAGTATTACTTGATCACAGTAATTGGCGATAAACTCTGTGTGGTGCTCAATGACAATGATTGTGATGCCAAAATCGATATTTAATGTTTTTAAAATGTCATATACTTGTTTCGCATGATTTGGATCCAGTTGTGCAATTGGCTCATCAATAATGATCATTTTCGGTTTCATCGCTAGCGCACCTGCTAAAGCAAGGAGATGCATTTGCCCTCCACTCAGCTGCCAAATAAAGTCATTATGGAGCGCGGATAATCCTGTCACTTCAAGCGCCCATTTTCCTCGCTCTTTATAGTCAGCTAATCCATAATTTAAAGGTACAAAGCAAACATCATCTAAGACAGTGGGTCTTAGGAGTTGATTCTCGAAATCTTGATAGACATATCCAACATTTTGGGAGAGTTGTGCTACAGAATGGTCTTTTGCCAATAAACCATTTACAATCACTTCACCTTCAAAATCCCCTACATAAAATTGTGGAATAAGACCATTGAATGTTTTACATAAAGTAGATTTCCCTGAACCGTTTCCACCAACAATCGCGGTAAATTCTCCCGGATTAATTGTTAAATGAACGTTTTGCAACACGGGATTTTCTGCGCCAGGATAGGTAAATGAAACATTGTTTAATTGAACAATTGGTTCAACTGCCATGTTTAAGTCCATCCCTCTCTTTTGATTTTTTCATCATAGTGAGTAGCGTTAGGGCTGCAATAATTGCTGCGACGCCTATAATAATCCAGATAAACCAACTACCAAACATCTCTAAAAAGTCAGGCTCCCATTCGCCGATATTTAAATCTGCTTCAGACGCGAACTCTGACACAACCGCGACAGCCGTCAAGATAACGCCAATGACGATTAACTTGGGTGTAATGATTTCGTTTAACGAATAACTAACCTTATTGTCCCTAGGCTTCATGCCAAGCAACGGTTCAATTTTCCCGTAAAGTCTTGGAACCAGATAAAGTGTGGGCAAAAGTGCAAATAAGATTCCCGAAAACAGCAAGTCATTAAAGAATGCGACACCTTCTATAATCAGGATACTCTCAGCCAATCCTTGTACGGCCTCAATTTCTTCGATTCCGACCCAAACTTTCCCGATATCCACCATAGTTGCCAATAAATGATGCACAATTAAGCCCGACATGACGCCAATACCTACCTGAAGTCGGTTCAATGGATTTCTTACTAATATCCCCGCAATGTACATTCCAAGAGAAAAGGTAATAAACTTTTCTATTTCTCCAATACCGCCAAATTGTCCGAGCATTAATTCGCCAAAAATCACTTCACCTAAGGCAGCCCCGATAGCCGTATATAATGGATGGAATAAAATACATAGCGTTAGTGGAATAAATGCAAAATATTCTACTGATAATTCAATTGGACCTAGTTGTACGCTTGGTAAAAGTTCTGTAAACATGTTAGAAAGACCATACAAAGACATAGATAAAATAAAGACCATCATTTTTTGTGACTGAGTTAACTGATAGGGCTGTTTTTTTGTCAATTCAATTCCTCCTTTTACTCTTAATTCAAATGATATCAAGCTGTTGTTAAGGAGATGTGAATGTCGTGTAAATAGATTGTAAAATAATTTTCACATTATAATTAATGAAAATTATTTTTCATCACGAATAAAACATGTTAAAATACAATGTAGAGGAGGAGATAGTATGTACGAAGAAAATTGGAATGTAGAAGAGTTAACACCCAATCAAAAAGTGATTGCAGATTATGTACAAAAAAATACAAATTCTATTCTCTATATGACAGAGACCGAAATCGCGGCGCAGCTCGAGTTAAGCAATGCGACCGTCTCTCGATTTTGGAAATCGATTGGCTTTGAAAGCTTCAAGGATTTTAAAAATGACTTAAAAGAACGAGAAGTCATATCTCCAGCGAACAAATTGAAAAACATTATGAATCAAGTTGAATCTAATGAAATGCAGCAACAAATGCTCGCACTAAGCACCCAACACTTACAGGAAACACTTCTACATTTTTCATCTGACACATTCGAACAGGCAGTCGACGCTTTGACCAATTCGAATAAAATATACATATATAGCCCAGGCCCCTCAGAAGGCCTTGCTCAATTAATGGATTTTAGACTATCTCGATTCGGCTTATCTCTCCATTGCCTTCCTAAAAGTGGACACGAACTTTTTGAATCATTAATTCATATGACGAAAGATGACACAGTGTTGGTTTTCGGATTCGTCCAATTACACCCCGAAACAAAAGTTATTTTAGATCATAGTAAGACGATTGGATGTAAAACAATCGTAATTACAGATCGACTTATTTCAGACTTTAATACGACAGCAGACATGATCTTATATGCCAGTAGAGGCGAGTTATGGGAGTTCCATTCAATGGTTGCGCCGACTTTTCTTATCGAGAATCTAATCATCGGCGTAGGCATGCGGAAAAAGGATGAATCCATTTCCAAGTTAGAGGAATTAAATGAGTTGCGGAGTAAGTATAAGAGTATTTTGCCAAGGTGAAGGGGTTTGGTTGGAGGGTTTGACGGGTTCGTTGGAGGCTTTACTGACTTCGTGGGACACTCGGCTAACTTTGTTGGAAACTCCCCTGTTCGTTGGACGCTTTCGTAGCTTCGTTGGAAACCTCCTTGTTGATTGGACACAAAAAAACCAGACAATCCCCAAATTGTCTGGTCTCCATTTAGCGAATTACCCCATTCGTAACACACACGCCTACCTAACACTTAATCATCTACAGCTGGTGTTACTTAAGTTTAGCCACATCAAATTCATAAACCGCAACGGTTCCTGACATTTCGTGTGTTGCTGCTAGTAATGCGTTACCTGTTGGGCTTTTGGAAGCTGGGATGAATCTTAAGCCTTCTGGCGCTACATCTCCTGCAACCTCTTTCGTGAAGTCACGGCTTGTCACGAACGTTACGTACTCAGGGCTTGATGGATTTGTAAGATCATAAACCATAATGCCGCTGATGCGTTCTAGCGCGATGAATGCATACGTTTTTCCATTGATTTCTCCAGTTGTTACTGATTCTGGTTCTGGACCTTTGCTGTTACTGCGATCATCTACATCTACATTGCTGTTGCTTACGTTGAAGTATGGTTTTAATCGCGGATCATTTGCGATGATTGATTCGAAATCACTTCCGCTATCAAATACGAGCTCCATTGTTTTTGCATTGAAGATAGAGAAGCTACGTCCGCCGTATCCATAAAGCGCTTCGTATTCTCCAGCTGCATTTTTTCCATCTTCAGTTGTAATTTTAAAATCATTTAGTGCCTTTAGGTCAAATCCATCTAGCTCTGCTTGTGTATAGCCTGCATAATGCTCTGCTTTTAATCTAACTTTATCAATAATTTTATCTACTTTTTTATCTTCACTGAATCCTTCATAGTCACGTGCGTCCCCTTCGTTCGGTGTGATGATGTACGTATCTGCACCTACAGTGAACGTTTCAATGGCATCTGGCATATAGAATGAAAGGATTGGTTGTTTCTCCAGTTTTACTTTGCCATCTTTGAGCGCGTCTAGTTCATTTCCAGCTGCTGAATAGTCTTTTACGCCTAACCCTTTAACGCTTAGGATTTTGCCTGCTACAAGGTCAACTGTTGCGATTGCATTGTTTTCTTGTAGAGAAACGTAAGCCGTTTTGCTGTCAGCAGAGACGGTTACATATTCAGGCTCTAATTGTGCCAAGTACGATTTGCCTTTGCCTTGATAAGACATCCGAACTTTATCGTCTAACATTGCTTCTGTAAATTTCAGTTCTGTATGCGTATAAGTTGCTACATCAATAATCGAAATAGACCCTGCTGGATCAATTAAATCACTTGTTTTTCTTGCATTATCGGCTGGTTCTCCTTCATTTGCAACGATTGCTTTCGTCCCGTCAGGCGTGAATGTCACCATGTCTGGCAATGCGCCGACTTGAACAGATTTTACAAACTTCCCGTCTTTCGTTGCAAAGATGATGTAGCCTCGTTCTGTTTTCGGATCGCTTACTGCAGAAATCGCGATTAAATCTTTAGTTGGATGTGAAGCAATGCTCGTAATATCAGCTACCCCATCAACGCCAAAGCTTGAGAGTAGTACTCTAGTCGTTTCTGTAATGCCTGTTAATGTACCCGATTTTAAATTTTCAAATGAAACAATGTCAAAACCTTTTACTGCACCATTAGTGACGAATGCTTTTTTCAGGTTTTCATCATAAGCTAAAATCTCTGTCCCACCTTCGCCTTTAAGGCTGTCGTAGCGGGCAACTTGAGAGACTGTTAACTTTTCAGGGTTCGTGTTATAAAAACTTGTGATTGCGTCTACAACTTGTCCCTTAACGTCTACTATTCGACCTTCACGTTCAGTTGGAATTTTGTCGCCTAGTGATACCAAGTGTTCTCTTAAGTTTTCCCAATCCGAAAGTCCAAGATCCGTTACACGACCTGCTTCATAAGCTTTTTTAAGGACGTCATATCCGTCTCCACCTTTTGCTGTGAAGGCGTTTGTTGCTACTGTATATGTCTTAGTGTCTTCAAGTTTTGTGTACGTACCGTCTTCATTTTTATAGGCAATTGAAACGACACGTTCTCCAGCAGGTTTAGAAGAATCGAATTCTACTTTCGCACCTGATACATGAAGGAAACCGCCGTTTTCTTTTGGATACTCTTTAAAACTAATTTCGAATGCCTCTTTTAATTCTGCACCTGTAACGTCCATAGTCGCTAGTGTATTACCAAATGGAAGCACAGTGATTACGTCCCCTACTGTGATTGGACCGGCATCTATCGCAGATCTAATTCCCCCACCATTTTGGAATGCCATAACTACTTTTTTATCTTTTACATAACCTTGCGCTTTTGCAAGCATGCCATCTGTGATTAAGTTCCCTAGAATTGTTTCACTCGCTCGTACACTTGTGCCCGGTACATAACCTTCATCAGATGTTCTTGGACTTATTAGTGCATTTTTAAGTGTTACGCCAATTTCCTCTTCATTTACAGCTGCAATTCGATCTTTATAAGGTTTTAAGAGCTTAACGGCCTCAGCATTCTCTTCTTTGTCTTTAGTCGCAATCAATTTACCTGCATGTCCGACTACGACACCGTTTTTATCAAATTCAATATCTAACGTACCCAGGTAATCTGAATACTGATACGCTTGTACAATAATTGTTTTGTCTTTCGCTGCGCCTTTTTCATCTTTGTCTACAACGACAGGTTTGTCTAGTTGCGTATGGCTATGTCCACCAACAATTACGTCAATCCCGTCGACATTTGCAGCTAGCTCTTGGTCATTGTCCATCGCGGCATTATCATCAAAACCAATATGTGTCAGTGCAACGATTTTATTGACACCCATTTTCTCAAATTCAGCAACCATTTTTTCTGCATCCTCAATATAATTAGAGAATGTAATTTTCCCCGGACTTGCAAGGTTTTTCGTTTCAGCAGTTGTTAGACCAAAGATACCAATTTTTTCTCCGTCTACTTCTTTGACAATGCCTGCGTAGATATTGCTATCTTCAGGCGTTGCTGAAATTTTCGTATTGAACAATCCATCAAACAATGGATCTTTTGAAAAATCTACGTTTGCAGATACAAACGGGAAGTTTGCCGCTTTAATGAAGTCAGCCAATGCTTTATGGCCTTCCGCTGATGAACCAAGGTCAAATTCATGGTTACCGAATGTCATAGCATCGACTTTCATTAAATTCATGAACGCTAAGTCTGCTAATCCTTGGAATTCATTGAAATACAAAGTACCAGAGAATACATCTCCTGCATTTAACAACAATGCATCCGGTTTAGCTGCGCGGACCTCGTTTACTGCTGTAACCATTTTTGGTGCTTTGTCCGTATTCGCATGTATATCATTTACGTGCATCAAAGAAAGGTTAAACGTTTTTCCATTGCCTCTAGTGGAAGCTGATTCACTTCGAACAATAAAGGAAGCCATTTGCCCTCTTGTAACGAAAGCATTTGGTTCAAATCTAGTAGGAGTGGTTCCAACTGTGATTTTATTGTCGATCAATGCTTGGACATAATTTGCGTACCAGTTTTCAGCTCTGACATCTGTAAATGGGCTCTTCGTAAACTTGACGTCTTCTAGATTAAATCCAATACTAATCATCTTGGCGATATGCGCACGTGTCAGTGGCCCGCCAGGCTTAAATGTCTTATCGTTATACCCTTCTACAATGCCAGCTTCAACAAGTGCAGCAATTGCTCCGTAATGCGTGTCAGTCACTTTAACGTCTTTGAATCCCGGGTTTTTTACATTCTTTGTATCCAATTCAAGGGATTTCGCTAAAACGGTAGCAAGTTGCCCCCGCGTTACGGCCTGATTCGGTTTATAAGTGCCATCGCTGTATCCTTTTACGATCCCTCTAGAAGCCAAACTGATAACTGCGTCATAGGATCGATGACTTTTTATATCTTTTACATCAGAAAATATGGGAATTTTCACCTCATCGGCTTGTGTGTATACCGGTGCAGCTACTGCAAGTGTTCCCGTTGCTACCGCTACAGCTAACGTCGCTCCGAATGCTTTTTGATATGAATTCAATTGAATAGCCTCCTAAAGTTCTATGTATTGTAAGGGCTAATTTAGTCCTTTTATTAAGGTTACCATTCTAAAACCTCTGAAATGTTAAGTGATTATTAATGTTTTGGTAGATTGTTAGTTTAGTGTAATGAGTGTTAGTTTTATGTAAATTTTTGCGGGTTTGGGGGGGTTGGGGGGGTTGGGCGGTTCGCGGGTGGATTCGAGCGGGGCGCGAGAGGCTAGATAAAAAGCGTTGGCTTATAGAAATAATTTTTGGTATATTTAAAACAAACCGCTTGGTATGTTGACGGTAATACAACGAATCTACAGGTAAGCACCTTTCAAATAACTTGTTAAAGGGGGATTTGGCAGATGAATCAATACAAAAGTATTTTAGTAGCTATAGACGGTTCAGTTGAGGCCGACTATGCATTTCGTAAATCCATTGATATCGCCTATCGAAACAAAGGTTCACAATTACACATCGTTAACATTATAGATACAAAATATTTCGGAGCGCTCGATAAAGATATTGCTGAGCAGGTCAGAGATAAATCACAGGAAATTTTAGATCGCTACAAAGCACGTGCAGCAGTTGCTGGTGTTAAAAATGCAACGTCCATTATTGAATATGGGTCACCTAAAACGGTAATAACAAAAGAGATTGCTAAAACAGTTGAGGCCGACTTAATTATTTGCGGCGCTACGGGGCATACGCCAATAGAGCGCTACATAATTGGTTCGGTATCTGAAGCAATCGTCCGTTCAGCTAAATGCGATGTTTTAGTCGTACGCACACCCACGAATTGAACAAAAAAATGGCTCAGAACTTTGATAAAAGTCTGAGCCATTTTTTTAAACGTTTTGTGTTTTCGCTTGAACTGCAGCTTTTCTATCTTGCGCTGCGTGCATTTTAACCATTACAAAGCGTGCAATTGGCTGGATAACTAAGCTCTCTAAAAATAGAGCGATTAAGAAGTTACGTGGCCAAGTTTGTAGGAAGTGAGCAACGAAATCCTCTCTAAAACCATTTCCAACGATATCTCCAATAATTGTCATTGTGAATGACATACCCAATACTGTAAAAATCGTACGGAACATGATACGAGCAGCAAAACCATCTGTTGGAGAAATGAATTTTGATGATAAATATTCTGCAAAACGACCGATTGCGACAGGTTCAATAATCATAACGATCACCCAAATAATAGGTAACGTGATTAACATGCTCATTGCAACCTCTTTATTGAATCCTCCAGCTGCAAGGATTATGTTGATTGATCCTATTAATAATACGGATAGTGTTACGATGATAGCGCCGAATAACGCTCCCTCTTTAGCGTTTTTGGGTAGTCTGTTTTCTTGATGCATAGTTTGATTTCTCTTCCTTTCAAAATTCGTATTGGACCTACTCTAAATACAAAAGCAAAAACAGTTATGAACTTAACGCAAATCAATGAAGCTGCCGTAAATGCAATTTACACTAAAAATGCACTCCGTTTAACAACCCAAATAGTAAAGAGCTCTGTCTACTTTATCTGTTTACTTTTAAAATACTCGGCAATAATGTCGCAATTGTTTTCAAAGGTATTGCGGATTTTTGCGTTAAACAAAGCATCATTGCACCCTCAATCGAAACTGTCAGCAACAATGCACAAGCGGAAGCCGATTCATTCGAATAGCCTTCCGTTACAAGTTTCTCATAGTAAAGCTGTTGAATATTTTCATATAGAGCACTACAAGCAGTGCGGACTGGTTCACTCATCGTTGCCATTTCACTGACAATGCTACTAAATGTATAGGCGATAATGGTGCCGTCTCTTTCAAAGTTGTGAACCAACTTATCAATCATTGACAGTATCGCGTCCTCCGTTGCTTCATGCCTACTGAAAATAGCCTCAATATCTGTGGTAATGACTTCGTTTAAACCGTGTAAACAAGTAATCAATAATTCTTCTTTTCCATTTGGGAAATGATGATAGAGCGCTCCTTTTGTAACGTTACAGGCTGTTAAAATCTCATTAAGTCCGACACTTTTATACCCTTTTTGTTGAAAAAGGGTCGTCGCCGTATCAATTAATATCGATTTTGTATCCATAATTGATGTATTCCTCCTGTCATACCGACTGGTCTGTTTTTATTATAACAAGTTTTCAACCTGAATAATAGTTTTCAGTTTTATTACATTTTAGTGCGCCTTATTTAGTGAATGTCACTATATCCCTGAAATTCCATACATCAAAATAACCAGACAAACGCCACTTTGTCTGGTTTCAACTTTTTCATTATTCAATTGCAGGCATAACCTTTTCTCTCCCAAAAATGAATACTACTCCTCGTCGAATACTTACCCCTTTCTCACGAAAAGCAAAAACAGCACAAGCGCACCACTGCTACATGTCATAATTATGATGCCCATTGGCCACGCCGTTTGGTCCCCTGCAATTCCTACGAGTGGCGCAACGATCGCCCCACCGATAAATGGAAGCAGTCCCAGAAAGGCTGAAGCACTTCCTGCCGCTTTTTCTTGGCTTTGCATGCCGAGCGAAAATGCGGACGTTGATACCATTCCGACACTTGAAACGACGAGGAAAAGGGCTATGGTCATTGCGAGTAAAGAAAGGTCATTTGAAACAACGATAAAGAGTAATATACTTCCTGTGAATGACAATAAAACCCCTGTAAACAGCAATTTCACTTCGTCAACTGTGCTTGCTAATCTACCTGTCACTTGTGCGGCGATGATAATGCCTAAACCATTTAGTGCAAACAACATGGAAAACTGTTGAGGTGTTACATTGTAAAGGTTTTGCAGGACAAAAGGAGACCCCGCTATGTATGCAAACATACTCGACATGATCAAGGCTAGTGTGCCCGATATCCCCAGAAACACACGGTCTTTAAACAAATTCCCGAATGTCTTGACGACCGCCAACATACTTCCCTCAGCCCTTTTTTCTTTAGGCAACGTCTCAGGGAGAAAAAGCGTAACTGCCAAAAACATAAGAAGACCAATTACACCTAATATGATAAACACGGCGTTCCATGATGCGAAATTTAAAACGAATCCACCTGAAATGGGCGCAAGAATCGGTGCTGCACCGTTTACAAGTGCCAGTAATGCGATAAACTTCGTCAAGTCTTTACCAGAATACATATCCCGTGCAGAAGCCCGTGCGATAACGATTCCCGCCGCACCTGATACCCCTTGGATAAATCGCGACCCGATAAAAACCCAAATCGTTGTACTGAATGCACATAAAACAGAGGCAGTCGCGTATACGATTAACGTAAAGATGAGCGGTTTGCGTCTCCCCCGAATATCACTCAATGGACCGAAAATCAGCTGTCCGACAGCAAGTCCTATTAAACACGCGGTCAAACTTAATTGTGCAAGCGATGTTGAGGTATGTAAATCAGTTGCAACGATTGGAAGCGCCGGCAAATACATATCCATCGATAGCGGTCCGATGGCAGTAAGTGATCCTAGTAATAGGACAATCCAAAACTTATGTAACTTCACTTCTTTTTTCACTTTAGCCACACTAGATTGACACTTCCTTCTTCATTTAATCTTTGCGGATTACTATTTCTATACCTTCAGTAGACTTTTGATTATCTGGATGATTTTTATGATTATTTGACTAGTAATCTAGCCATTATTCTGATTTTAATTAAGTATAGCATAAGTGGTATGCCATGAGTTGGGCGATTGAACGATGGGTTCGGGCGGTCGAGCGATGGATTCGAGAGGGCTGCAAAAGCTAATAAAGTATATATTTGCAGTCTCCAAGAAAAACAGAAAAGCTGCCTGTGCATGATAAGCCATGCACAGGCAGCTTTTCTGTAATTTCGATTAAGCCATCTTCATCCGTCTGTAATGCCTGATGACCATCAACGCAATTCCTGCCAGAAGTGCGGTACCCAGAAATATAAAGTAAAATAGATTTGTCGATGTGGCAGGCAAGCTGCCCCCGGCTAATGTTGAGCCGCCGCTATCAATTTGCCCTAGTACCATAGCTTGAACTGCCGGGGTATCTTTTCCTTCTGCTGTAAAAGAGAAAGCAAATGCTGACTGAAGTCCTTGAAAATCATTTCCAAGGTGCTCTGGAAAACGAATAGTGATATCCAAATTCTCCTCACTGCCGCTTGTAAGTTTTCTTGCTTTCAGTGACTTAAATTCAGCCAATTTGCCTTTATACAATTCCACGCCATCTGTTTTTATTTCCATCAATAGCTCGTTAAATAGCTTTTCTTCTCCATTGTTTTGTACCTGCATTTGGTAGTCAAAATCTTGGTTGCCGTTTTTGACTGTAAGGGTCCGGGGCGCCCAATCACCGGGCTTCATATTGCTGATATCAAATAAATTTTCTTTGGGTGAAAGGATGATGTCTATCTCATTCTGGTCCGTGTCGTTTTCACCCTCTGCAAAAACGTTTGTTATGGGAAAGATACAAATTCCGCCTATCAATAAAAGACACGGAATCAGTCGAAACAGTTTGCTCATGTTACCAATGCCTCCTTACATATCTTGGCTTTAGATTCACGAAGAACTATCCCCGCCATCTTCTCTCACTACATCTACTTGTTTCTTTTGAGGCAATTCGAGCTGACTTAGTGCTCTCCAAATCGTAAATGCCGAGTAAAGTAGCAGCAAGAAACCAGGGATTAACAGCAAAAACGCACCATTCTTCGACTTGGTAAAGTCAATGAAGTACCCTGCGTAAGGCAATGTAAAACCGGTGTACTCCGCTACCACATTACCAGACTGTACTGGATTCATATCCTCAGCATTATTGTTATCACCTTTTGTCCGGTAAAGTACAGAGTCTCCACTTTTGGACACCTCTGTAATCCGGTGTGTGATCAAAATATCTTCTGTTTCTTGGAATGTGATGACATCGCCTGCTTTAAAATTGGTTTTATCTTCGGGTTTCTTTACAGCGATGATTGAGCCAGTTTGGATTCCCGGCTCCATGGATCCCGACAGAACTGTTTTTAATTGGTAACCGAAAAGTTCCGGCTCGCCACCAGAGATTTTCGTGATGACCACAACGGAAGCTACACTAATCAGCAGAACCATCAATATGCCGGAGATGAGGCTATTTATCGCCTTCATTATTCTCCGTTTTTTCATTTGACTCTCCTTCTGTTTTCTCATTTGTATCACCCTCTGCTTCCTCTATGATTTTTTCTGGTTCTACAACAGCATTTATTTCAGTTACTGTTTCAGCGCTTTCTTCTGGAGCCTTACTTTCCGCAGAATCCTGAATAACCGGTTTCTGTACTTCCTCGCCTTTCTGCTGTTCAACGTTATTTACAGGAGTTTCCTGCTCCACCACTGTGTCAGCATCTGAATCCGCTTTATTTTCGTTTTCTTTCTCCACTTTCATATCTTCATCTTCTGTGATGGTATCCTTTTCAATTTCTTTCTTAGGTTCATCCTCTTTATTCTTGCAGTCGACCTTGGTTATCTCGCTTGATACAGCATCTTGTTCGTTTTCTCCCAAAGAATTATGATCTTCGCCCTTGCAGTTGACATCGCTTGATTCGTCTTCTACCTTAGGCTCCTCATCGTTATTCTCGCAGTCAACCCTGATTTCCTCGATCGATACCGTATCTTTACCATTTTCCTCCTTCGGCTTGTCATCATTTTGCTCGGGGTCAATCATAATTTCCTCGCCGCATTCATTAAGAACTACCGGAACTTCCCATACACCAGCAGTGATTGTCTGGGAGACTTCTGACTGACTACTAAGAAATGCGGACGTGTCAGACGACATATAACTAGTGCCAAAAATGGTTACATAACATATGAGTGCTATTTTTGAGACTAATAAAAGACTTAGATTCTTTTCCTTGAATGTTGACATTCGCTTGATTCCCAAACCTATCCCGCCTTTCATAGTAATATCGCTAGAACTATCTTAAATATATTTCTCAACATATAAAAAAGTTATATATAGAGAAATATATATAAGGAATAGCACCGGCAATCTGATGAAATAAAATGAAGGAGGAGAAGTGCTCTCCTCCCGGGATATATGTTATCTCAATGTTCCAGCTGTCTGCTTTGCGTCAAACGTCCAGTCAAGCTTTAGAGAATCTCCTTGGAAAACATTTTGATCCTGACCATTGTCAATAAATTCGAACATAACTGTAAGCGTATCGGATGAATTCGCCCTTAGTCCATCATTTTCTCCGCCAAGCCTCCATCCCAACAGATTTCTATCAGTAACATCTGTTGAACTTAGGTTCTTTAAAGTAGTTTCATAAAGAACCTCAGACCTTTTGTCATTATTGACAAGGAACTTAACCTGAATATGTTCACCAAAGTCTGCGCCAGCATTATTACCATTCGCATCAGTGACTGCATAAGCGGATGTCAACAATACCTTGGCTACGTCTAGGCTGCCGGTGTTATTAAGTTTAAATGTACGTAGCATATGATCCCCTGGTTTTAGATTGCCCACATCAATAATTGCAAAGTCTTTATCATTACCTGCAACATTAATATCCAATGTACCTGCTGCAAAACTGCTCTTATTTACTTCCACATCATTGAAATAAGCAAATGTTCCTCCACCGATCATACTTACAGCCAATGCTCCAGTTGCGATACCCATTGCTAGCTTCTTTTTAATAGTCATTTTAGTTTCCTCCATTTTTTTGTATTTTTTTACCTATATTGAATGCTTGTACTATGTTCTTTTCTGCGTCTTGGAAGAGTCTACTCTTATCTTCGTTGTTAGGCATGAGTTTTCTTTTACTTTTGATAAAGCAACCTTGATTGCACGCAACATTTTCATAGTTCGACAGCTATTGACAAATTCCATTTACTACATTTCTACATAGACGTTTTTGACTGAATCGCTCTTTACAATCTTCGCCCCTCAACTTGCAAGAAGCGGTTAAAGAAGTACAATGCAATTTTTTCAATAAATCTTCCTTTTCAGATTTACGTGTCTCCTAAGCCGGTCATCTCCTCCTTTAGACTTTAGTGTCTGCGAAAGTGGAACTACGTTCAGTATAAACAGAATATTGTGATTCTTCTCCCCCCAAATGGGTGATTTTTTCTGCATACTAGCATTCTACTTTTTAATAATTTCTATGTCATACTTTTGTACCATTCAATTTAGCGCTCAATTTGATAGAATATTCTTACTAGTTCTCCATAGTACCTATGTGTTATGATTCGACCAAACAACAAGTAAGAAAGTGCTCACCGACCCTGGATAACCGACATAGAATTCAATAAAACGCGTTTACTACTAATGGGAACTGTTCTTAATTGGGAGACTAAGAAGTACATCCTTATCTGGGCACCTTGGATGTATGGAGTCAGTGGTGCAACCGGCCTCATTTCAGTTGAACGTCTTTAATGAAATGTGCTCTTTAATCTATGGGAGGAGGCTATACTTTTGATGAAAATTGTATTGGTGTACGATCAAACAATCATTCGTAAAGGGTTAATCTCGATTCTATCACTGCAGGATACAATGGAGGTAACTGGGGAAGCTAGCAACAAGCAAGAAGCACTTATTCTGATTCAGAGAGAAAAACCAGATTTGACTATTATTGATTTTCAATTAGGAAAAGAGTGTGGATTAGAAGTGATTACCGAAGCAAGACAAGTAGGTTGCACCTGCAAGTTCGCCATCCTTACTTATTCGATAGAATTGTTGTCTTTCGAACGCGCAAAGGAAACGGATGTGGACGCCTATATATCGCTTGAATCACATCCAGATGAGCTCATTTATGCAATTCAAATGGTTCATAGGGGAAGGAAGTATTACGACCCGGATATCATAGATCTGCTGATGCAGTCACAGAAGAAACCACGAATGGATAACAGCCTCGTGAGTCTCCTTACCTCTAAAGAGAGAGAGGTATTGCAAAAAATCGGAATTGGATTTTCGAATAGACAAATAGCCCAGAGTCTATACATCTCGGAAAACACAGTAAAAAAACATGTCAGCCAAGTCTTATCAAAATTGGACCTTTGTGATCGTACACAGGCCGCGCTCTATGCGAACGAAACAGGATTTGTGCAATATAAGCATGAAGTGCCGGTTTAGAATTGGGTGTCTGGTTCCAAAACGATTTAGATTATACCGGAATAGGACAAGTCCCTTTGTGTCATTCGTGGCGTAGGGGGATTTTTTTGTTTTCGTTATTTGTTATCCGTGAAGTTTGATTGTGATATAGTCTTTTAATTCTTGTTATGTGTTTACTACCACGCTTCTTTTTCTTCAAAGTTAGTGAGGTGGATTCGGGTGATGCGCGAGAGAGTTTGAGCGGTCGCATGGAGGATTCGAGCGGTGCTCGCGAGACTTCGGGCGGTTGGTTCGAGCGGGATGTCTAAGTTAATAGAGAATGTCTCCACGAAAAATGAAAAAGCTGCCTAGGCATGAAACATCATGCACGGGAAGCTTTTCGAATGTTTTTCTGTATTCATCTAAGTGTTTATTACGCCATCTTCATCCTTCTATAATGCCTGATGATCATCAACACAGTCCCCCCTGCCACAAGTGCAGTACCAAATAATATCATTTTAAATATATTTGTCGATGTGGCAGGCAAGCTGACCCCGGCTAATGATGAACCGCCGCTATCAATTTGCCCTAGTACCATAGCTTGAACTGCCGGGGTATCTTTTCCTTCTGCCGTAAAAGAGAAAGCAAATGCTGACTGAAGTCCCTGAAAATCATTTCCAAGGTGCTCGGGAAAACGAATAGTAATATCCAGATTCTCCTCGCTGCCACTGGTAAGTTCTCTTGCGGGGAGTGACTTAAATTCAGCCAATTTGCCTTTATACAATTCCTTGTCTTCGGCTTTTATTTCCAGCAGCAGCTCGTTAAATAGCTTTTCTTCTCCGTTGTTTTGTACCTGCATTTGGTAGTCAAAATCTTTGTTGCCGTTTTTGACTGTAAGGGTTCGAGGCGCCCAATCACCAGGTTTCATATTACCGATATCAAATAAATTTTCTTTGGGTGAAAGGATGATGTCTATATCATTCTTGTCCGTGTCGTTTTCACCCTCTGCGGATACGCTCGTTACAGGCAAGAAATATATTCCACCTATCAATAAAAGACACGGAATCAGTCGAAACAGTTTGCTCATGGTAGTAATACCTCCTTACATATCTTGGCGATTGATTTAAGTAGAACTTTCCCCGCCATCTTCCCCCGCTATCTTCACCTTTTTTTTCGGAGTCAATTCAATTTCTCCAAGTGCTCTCCAAATCGTAAATGCCGAGTAGAGTAGCAGCAAGAAGCCAGGTATTAACAGTAAAAGCGCACCATTCTTGGACTTAGAAAAGTCAATGAAGTAACCTGCGTAGGGCAATGTAAAACCGGTATACTCCGCTACCACATTGCCTGACAGTACTGGATTCATGTCCTCAGCATTATTGTTGTCACCTTTTGTCCGGTAAAGTACTGAGTCTCCACTTTTAACCACCTCAGTAATTCGGTGTGTGATCAAGATATTTCCTTCTTCTTGGAATGTGATGACATCGCCCGCTTTAAATTTGGTTTTATCTTCGGGTTTCTGTACAGCGATTAGCGAGCCGGTTTGAATTCCCGGTTCCATGGACCCCGACAGAACTGTTTTTATTTGGTAACCGAAAAGTTCTGGCTCGCCACCAGAGATTTTCGTGATGACTACTATGGAAGCTACACTAATTAACAGAACCATCAATATGCCGGAGATGAGGCTACTTACCGTCTTCATTATTTTCTTCTTTTTCATTAACTTCTTCTCTCTCATTTGTATCACCCTCTGCTTTCAATATGTTTTTTGCCGGTTCTACAATAGTATTTATTTCATCGACTTTTTTAGCGCTTTCTTCTGGAACCTTACTTTCTACAGAATCCTGATCAGCCGGTTTCTGTTCTTCAACGTCAACTACAGGCGTTTCCTGCTTACCCTCTGCGTTGATATCCGAATCTGCCTTACCCTCAACATTCTCTGTTTCGTTTGTCTCCTCAGTTTCCTGATCAGTTGCTTTATCATCTTCTATTGCTTCTACCTCAGGCTCTTCAACTTCGTTCTTGCAGTCGACCATTATTTCTTCGCTCGATAGCGCATCAGTATCGTTTTCTCCTCTAGGCTTCTCAACTTTTTGCACAGGGTTGATAATGATTTCTTCGCCCGTTACAGCATCCATTTCAATTTCCTTACCGCATTGATCAACCGAAACTTCCCATTCACCGGCTGTGATCGTCTGTGAGACTCCCGACTGACTACTGAGAAATGCGGAAGTATCAGACGACATATAACTGATGCCAAAAATGGTTACATAACATATGAGTGCTATTTTTGAAACTAATAAAAGACTTTGATTTTTTTTCCTGAATGTGCGTATTCGCTTGATACTCAACCAGATCCCGCCTTTCATAGTAATATCGCTGGAACTATCTTAAATATATTTCTCAACATATAAAAAAGTTATAGATAGAGAAATATATATAAGGTATAGCACCGGCGATCTGATTAAATAAAATGAAGGAGGAGAAGTGCTCTCCTCCCGGGATATCGATTATTTTGTCGAAACTCCAGCTGTTTGCTTTGCATCAAATTTCCATTTCAGTTCTAAGGTAGCGCCTTGGTAAGCATTTTGGTCTTGATTATTTTCATTGAATCTAATCTTTACGTACATTTTATCATCTGTACCAGCCTTGATCCCGTCTACTTCTCCACCCTGCCATCCTAACCATCCTTTAGGTGATGTATTATCAACGGCATCTTGCGATAACGCTTTTAATTCACTTAGCGTCTTGGATGCAATCACATTGCTAGCTCCAAGGATACTGCTTTTATCTTCGTTTTTCAGGAATTCCACCACAATGTGATCTCCAAAACCTGCTACCGATTCAGTAAAATCAGTAGTCAAAAAGACTTTTGAAATATCAAGGCTACCACTGTTTTCCAGTTTGAAAGTGCGATGTATCGAGTCACCAGGCTTAATTTTATCTACATTGATAATTGTCTCAGGGTTCAGCGTTAAATCTAGAGTACCTGCAGCAAAGTTACTCGTCATTGTTTCCACATCATTGAAATAAGCATACGTTCCTCCACCGATCATACTTACAGCCAATGCTCCAGTTGCGATACCCATTGCTAGTTTCTTTTTAATACTCATTTTTAATTTCCTCCAATTAGTTTGTATTTTTTTGTTTTTGTTGAATGCGTGTACTTTGTTCTTCCCTGCGACTTGGAAGAAATTATTTTCTTCTTCAATCTTAGGTATGAGTTCTTTTTAACCTGATAAAGCAGCAGTGATCGCATGTACCATTCTCATAGCAAGGCAGCTAATACAGATTCTAGGTTTTACACTTCGTATGGAATAGCTTCTATTCCACTACTAGAAGATTGTGACTGAATCACTTTATGCATGCTTCGTTCCTCAACCTGTAAGTAGCGTTAATAGAGGAAGAATGCAATCTTCTTTAATAAATCCTTCTTACAGGTTTAAGTGTTCCTTTATGCTTATCTCCTCCGATAGGTTTCACTATATTTGTTGTGAAAGTGGAACTATCCTTAGTATAGACAGAACATTAAAGTTCCTCTCACCTCGAAAGGCTACTCTTTTGGCAAGTTGATATTCCACTTTTGGTAGTTTCTATGTTACACTTTCGTACCATTCGATTTCACATTCATTTTGGAAGAATGTTCCTACTCATTCTTTTATAGGTATCCAACAACAAAGAAAATCCCCTCAAGTCTCAAAGGACTCAAGGGGCATGTAATTGTAATGAAGAGCAGAATTTAGTACCTGTTATCAAATCTCCTTCGTCGACACGAGTTCGTGGACGCGCCATTCGTCATGAACTTTTTTCACTAGGGAGACCGTTGTAAACTTTTTAATTTTAGAGCCTTCCGGATAATGGATGACAAACTCCTCTGTTGATGTAACCTTCCATGTGTCGACTCCGGCTTCTTCCACCTTTTCCACACTGGAACTTACCAATTGTTCTGTAATCCCCTTGGACTCAAGATAGTCAATATAATCCCTTGCTTCTTTTTTTCGAGGTCCATCGTTCGTCATCAGTTGTTCTATATATGAAAAATCCCGGGCATTGATGGCCTCGACACTCATACTGACGTAATGAAGCATAAATGACTGTAGCTCATCTTTTAACAGACTCTTCTTTTCCGCTAGTACCGCGTCAGCGCTTGGCTGATGCAGCGTTCCCGAACCGGGAAGGGTGGTTGTCACATCTACGTTCGACCCTGTGCGAATTGCGTTTTGCACAAACCACTTTTGCTTGCCCTCGTCATAAATGAGTTCTACTTCAGTAACATGAACGACCTCACTCAGAAAAGGTGTTTCGGAAAGAGAATGCTCATCATCCATGAACTTAAACGTTGCATGGATGGAAATACCTTGGTCTGAATCATCCAGTACATTCACCGAGTTTTCATCGACATTCAATTCGTCGAGTTTTCCAGTAACATACCTGTTACTGTCAATTAGCGGGGTAAGGATGTTCTGTTGTAGTAGTTGATTTAATGACGCCGTTGTCGTTGTATAGACAGCTGTACTCCTTTTCGCTTTCGATTCGATATACTCTTCCCCGTATTGCTTTAACGTGTCCATTACTTTTTCCAATTCCGCTTGTGTAAGGACATCGGCCCTCATCACCTGATGTTCACTTTCAATCACTGTTTCGTTTGTAGTCACTTCTCCCCATGGGTATTGCGCGACGACTTTCGCCTTTTGCAAGCCGTCAAATAAAATCGGGCCAATCTCCGTTGTTACGCCATATTCGTCAAAAGGGATTATTTCATCATTAATTACTACGTAGACATCCTTCATGAGAGTCGATGAATAGTTAGCTAGTTCAAATACAGCATTGCCGAACGGCAAATCTACATTGATCAAGGAAGGTGTGTCTTTTTCATTGAATAATGACAGTTCGCTCTTAGCCGTTCCTTTCCCAAACTTCCCATTAAGGGTTGTTTTCACTTCGTAAACACCCGGTGTTAGTGGGCCGAATGTGACTGAATCCTTTTTCTTTTTTTCTTCTCTCATTTCAACCCCATTGAACACAAACGCAAGGCTATCTATCGGTCCATCATAGAAAGCATATTGATCGACTGCTTCCACTATGTATTGATTGAATAGACCTAGATATTTGCCTTGTTGCCGAACAGAAGTAAGTGATTGTACGGTTTTTTTCCCTTCCTCTTTGACGAGTTTCATCATTGCAATCGCTTCTTGCATGCTGATTGTACTGCCATCTTCATGGACAACGAGAGACTGAAGACCCTTGGTATCCTCATTGGATATGGCTTTTTCAAACCTTTTGGACGTGGCTTCTTGTGAATAATGGGTATTTGCCCAAACAATGAAACCAATTAGTAGGACGGTCATTGCTGCGATGATTCCATAGGTCCCTTTTCGTTTTTTTGATACAGGTTGTTTAGGTACAACCGTTTCTTTGTGAAGCCTTGTCCCGCAATTTCTACAGACAACGTCTTCACTTTTCATTTGTCCCCCACATTCCTGACAAAATTGACTCATTCGCATTCGCTCACTTTCCGCTGTAACAGCGACAATTTCAAATAAACTCACTAAAATATGGATTATTTTTCAACATCACAATTCGAGGCAAATCTTTTTTATGAAATTTCCACTTCCAGCGGTAAACAAAAGAGAAGGCAATTAGTTCTATCTCTATAGTAATAAACATATAGAGACAAACGAGGCCTTCTCTTATTCTTTAATCTAAAATAGTTATTTATTTATCTACTTGCAAATCTATTCTTCAATAAACCACCAATTGCGAAGCAGATCGACGCCATTGCAAATGTAATTAGGAAAGAAGGCAAGATTGAGGAATAGATGGTAATGATCGTACTTTCTTGCTCGGCAAAAACTTCAAGCTTGATTCTGCTTGCTACACTTATAACCGTCATGACAAGCGCATAGATTCCACCGAATAAAAGGATTTGCTTTATTTGCGGCTGGTTCGTTTTGAATAAACGGAACCCCGCATAGATGAGCAATACAGCCGGCAAAAGGAAACTCAGTTTAATAAGTATCGGAAGCGTTCCATCCGTCAAAACCAATGTATTTAACATTTCTTCAAGTTCATAATCGTCCGCAATCGACTTTTGAATGCCCTTGGCGCTACTAAATAGATTAATCGCAATGGAATGGGTTCCATCCAACAATTCCAACTTAAATGCCAGCGGATTGAAATGAGCCAAGTGCATGATCCAAATGGACGCATGTGTTAACACTAATGGTAATACCACTGCAATAATTGAGGCAGTTTCAACGCCTATATATTCACTTATATCCATTGCGGAAATTCCAACTATAGAAACGACAACGAAAATGACTGCGATTAGGAGCATTGAATACACCGTATACTGTACATACTGCTTTTTCGCATGTAAAAACACGAAAATACTCTTTCCGTAATACGTCAAATAGGCCGATAATCCCGTAACGATCAGTGACAATAAAAGTCCGGTTAGTAAAGCATCAAAGAATGAGAATTTCAATACAGCTTGGATTGACAGACTATCGTCGTAGATCCCATTTGAACCCATACGGAATTTCACTCTTGAGTTTATAGCGTTAATCACTATAAAAATCGTGTAAATTCCTGAGAAAATAATAAGCGGTTCAACCAATGACGATTTCGATTTTCTTGACAAATACCCTAAAACTGCCCCTACAATGAGCAGAATCACAATTGGGACAATCAAACCGGCGAGCAACAGATTTTTCTGTTGGAAAAATACTAGCATTGATTCGCCAAACGAATTGGCTTCCAAATCAAACTTCGTATTTATATTATGAAGTAGCGTTACAAACGTTGTGATGCCGTAAATTGTAGGTATCGATACTGACGTACCTGATTCTGCCCTAATTTGCTCTTCAAGAAAACTTAAACTCCGCAACTCTTTTGCTGATACCACTTCGCCTTCTGTCTCTTCAATGAAGTCTATAAACTGTTGTTCAGCGAAGTTCATGACAGCCCCGGCACTTACAAGAACGAGAACAATCGCTAGAACCGCTGCAATCAAAGCATTCTTCACTTTACTTTTCGATAAAAAACGGCTCGAATTGAACGTCGGTAAATCAAGCGTCCGCGTCGGATTTTGAATCGCTTGGATGACACTTTGCGTAGAGTTCAAACTAATACCTGATAACCCCCCCCCGCAATGAAGGCAATACTGTGCAGATGAAGCAACTTTTCCGCCGCAACCCGCACAAAACTCTATTTTCGACCGATTTGCTTTGCCGTTTAATTTTGTATCCAGTACGGCTCCGTCTGCTGTACAATAATTATTGTAATTGGGATGATTTGTCCCACATTCATTACAAAACAATCCGTTTCCCCCTATCCTTGGATGACAGTCCCGCAGCATGGACAAAATGCTGCCGTTTCCGGAATGTCCTCATTGCATCGCAAGCAGACTTTTGTCTCTTCTTCTACCTTTATTTCAATATTGACTGCATTTCCACAGGAGCCGCAAAACTTATCGCTTGGTTGAGCAGGGTTTTTACAATTCGAGCACAGATTTGATTGACTTGCTTCAACCTGGAGTTGTTCAAGATTTTTGGATAGCTCATAAATCTCTTTATCAACCTGTTCAATTTGCGAGGAAATTTCCGTGAAATCTTCATCGTGCACAAGACCGAACCGCACTTTTTTATGAATGCTGTTGCCAATTTCCACGATGCTCTCCAATCGTTTTTGTCGCAACTGATCGATTGCCTGACGGAGCTGGCTCGCTTCTTGCACTGTCTGCATCTTTTGTTTACCTTGTTGCAGCGTATCTTGTAGTTTATTCAATCCGCCGCCGATTTTTGTTTGTATTGTACTCAACAAAACTTCCCCCTCGTTTAGTATTTATCTCGATTCGTGTCTTTGATATGAATTTCCACAATTTCAAAGTGACCGGAAGAAGTCTTAACCAGATCATATTCTTTAAGTCGATCATAGGTGGTCGTTTGACTAAGGTGGTTTTCAAATAAGAACGTTTCACGGACTTGCAACTTTATAAGATCGCCTTCCACTATGCCAGCTGTTACTTCATTCGTCATAAATTCATACCAATAATACGTACTATCCGCTTCCGTAATAAATTCTTTCAACTCACCATACGCTTTCCCAGATGGTTGTAAATAGGATTCGATATAACCGAAACTTCGGTTATTGAGTGCGTCTTCATAGGCATTTCGGAAATTGATATAACTCTCGGAAGCTTGGCCGATCAACTCTTTGTTTTCTTCCGCTTTTTCTGCCTGCGCCATTTTTACTTGCTCTTTTTCATGGGCTTCTTGTTCCGCTTTTATGAGCGAAGGAAAAGCGAAAGAAATCGAATCACCTGGCTTTCCACTGATTTTTTCGGACGCTTCCGTTTTATCACCTTCGATTTTTCGAACAGCATGGAACGTAGCCCCTTTTCCAAAAACCGGCTCAATTGTTCCGACCTCCTGAATTGACTTTTCAGTAGATTTCCCATCCACATACAGGATGCTGTCTGGCGATTTCCCATCAAATTCGATGGAGTAGGCTGTATTCAGTAAACTGATTGTCGCTGATTCTGAAAATAGCACACGGTCGATTTTTGCAGTGCCTTGTGACGCAAAGAAGGTATTTTTCCCATTCAGCGTTACTGTGTACTCGTCCGGTAATACTTTATTGATCGTAATCGGTTTACCATCAAGCGGAAACGCCTCACCGGCAATGGTCAACGTAGTATTCGTAAGATCCGTATCAATCACCAAAGACTGCGACACCGGTTCAATCAAAGCTCTCGGGTAAAAATAAAGCCATTTATCATGCTTGATGCGAAATACTTCGATTCCATGATCATCCAGCACAATTTCCGTCAATTCCGTGTCTTTCACTCGTTCAACAGCGTCAGACAACTCCGCGTAGAATTCGGGCAAGAAGTCATTATTTAAATTCTTCGTAAAGCTCCCTTCTACATAAAGGACACCCTCAGGAACAGTCAATTCCGTAAATAGAGCCTTACCGTTTTCATCAATGATTGCATTGTAAATATTTCCCAATTGTTTAGTACTGTCAGTTACATGAGATAAAATAAGATGAGTACCTATCGATAACCCACATAGCACTGCAATGATTGAAAGTAGAACTTTCGTTTTCAATGACATGGGTTCCCGCTGTTTCGCCTCGTGTTCTGTTGATGAAACTGAAGTCAAATCTGGTACAGGTGTCCCGCATGCTGAACAAAAAACTAGCCCCGGAGAAAGCTCACCTCCGCACTTCTTACAAAACTTTTGACACACACACTTCTCTCCTTTATTTATAGTAAATATTGGATGATTCCAATATTTATTACAGTCAAACTTTTTAGTCTTTTGAAGTCAGTTATAAGAATATTTACCTATTACATTGGGAGTCTATAGTCTCCCTCTGCCAATAGATTCTGTAATTGGATGACCATTGTTTAAAATAAGCTGAAGTAGAGGGGAAATAGTTGGGTACCGAATTGGGACAGTCACTCAGTCTATTCTGAAGCTATTGTGATAATACCCCTAATTGGACATCAAAAAAAAACAGCTTCCATGACTTGTAAACCAGTGGAGCTTTATTTGCTATTATCGACTGACGAAATGGAGTTTTCTGTTTATTTCCACAGTTATTACAGTAATATTCACCTTCGAACTAATTACTCAAATGACTTAATATAATCAACATTATATTTTTCAACAAACATTTCAAAACAATGTCCCCTTTCCTTCCCTTTTACTCTATATAGAGGGTGAAAGGAGGTGATTACATGGCAGCAACAATCGAATTTCAACAAGCATCGGGTCGCGTATTCTTCGACGGTGGTTTGACAGAGGACGGTAAGCTTATCCGCAAAGCGAAGACATACCGCTACATCAAGGAAAATGCGTCAGCGGAGAACTTGTACCAAGCGCTGGAGCAACTGGGTCGTCTCTCAACTTTGCCGTTCATCGGAGCGGACATCGTGGAAACATCGAGTTTGATTAACTAATCAATTAACTAATCGAAAAAAGGAGGGATGAAAAATGGCTAAAACACTACAATTGAATTTCAACACAGCAAGCGGAAAAAGGGTGAGTTTGTCGGTGGATGAACCCCGCGCAGATTTGACGCCGCAAAGCATTGAGGCGGCGATGCAGGAGATCATTGCTGCGAATGTATTCGAAGTTAACGGCGCGCCACTCGCATCAATTGTTAGCGCTCGGGTTATTGAGCGAAATGTAACAGAACTTGTAAACAGCTAACAAGCCACAACGACCGGTTCACCAGTTTTCGGACTGGGGACCGGTTTTTCATGTTTATAGAGAGGAGGAAACGAGATGGAACAATGGATGAGTCTCATACAGGAAGTCGGTTTCCCGATATTCGTATCATTCTATCTTTTGCACCGGCTCGAAACAAAACTCGTCGCAATCCATGATGTGTTGGTTTCTTTGAAAATGCAGTGAATGTTAATCATCACTCATCAACAGAAATTTGAGTTGGGCTACTCGCTCGTGTTGTAGAGTTTGGGCGGTTGAAATCCATATTCGAGCGGTCCACCCCAGCGATTGAACGGTTACAATCCATATTTTTAAAGAAGGAGGGAATACATGTTTATTAAACCATGCGAGGGGCGTGTCACATCAGCTTTCGGTTACCGCATGCATCCGATTACACATTTTCGAACGATGCATTTTGGTGTAGATTACGGAAATACGCCATCAAACAATAAAATTGTTGCTGCAGCTGCTGGGAAAGTTAGTTTTTCTAAGTCTACAAATGGTTATGGAAACACGGTTATGATTGTCCACTCAATTGGTGGAAAGACGTTTGAAACCGTGTATGCACATCTACAATCTATCGGTGTGAAAGTCGGACAGTCAGTCAAACAAGGTGAACGTATCGGCATGAAAGGGACGACGGGGAATAGTACAGGAATCCATCTTCATTTCGAGGTCCACGTCGGTCGTTGGAATAACAAATTTACGAATGCGGTCGATCCGAACCGTTATATAGTGGATTTTGAAGTGGAGAAAATACAAAGCTTGCTTGTCAAAGTGGGTTACAAGATCGCTGTAGATGGACTAAACGGGCCCGCTACAAAGGCTGCGGTTATGTCGTTTCAGAAGGCATCGGGTCTTGTTGCAGATGGGGTTTTTGGGAAGCTGACGACAACTGCTCTTGCTAAAGCATCGAAAGATTATGTGGCACCAAAGTAAAGTTCGCGTGATAAAACCCAATTTCTCATATAAATGAGGAATTGGGTTTTGTTGGATACTTCAGAAGTAGCTACGCTCGACAAAAAAAGGGCTGTATGGAAAAGTCCGAATACACGTGACTTTTCCATGCAGCCTCTCTTTTATTTCAATTCATCTAAAGTATCAAATAAGCAATCGGCGTCACTATAATAAGGGTTAAGATAACGCGCACAACCCACAGCATGACGAGCTGAGGAATTGAAATTGGAATCTCTGTTGATACAACACAAGGGATGAATGCCGAGAAAAAGATGATGCCCGAGATAGAGACAACCGCGACGACAAACTTCACGATGAGGACAGATTCCGTCACCAATAATGCGGGTAAGAACATTTCCGCAATCCCAAGTGCACTTGCCTTCGCAACGAGCATCGGTTCCGGTAGCTGTAAGGCTAATGTGAACGGATAAAAGATATATCCTATCCAGTCAAATACAGGCGTATATTCCGCCAACACCAATCCGAGTAAGCCAACCGACAAAATGGATGGGAGGATCGCCATCGCCATAACCAGACCGTCCCTTACATTCACACGGATATTCTCCAGTAAACCTGGCGCATTCGCCACTGTTGCTTTCGCTTCGCTCCACGCTGCCACAAAACGACTTCCCGTAATTTCAGTTTCGGGTTGCGGAGTTGCCCCCTCATAATAGTCATCTTTTATTCTGGATAATGGCGGAAGTCTTACGGTGATGGCTGTTACTGCAAATGTTACGACGAGTGTCACCCAGAAAAAAGTGTTCCACATTTCCATCAATCCTAATGTTTTAGCGACAATGACCATGAACGTTGCCGAAACGGTTGAGAAGCCAGTCGCAATGATTGCCGCTTCCCTCGCCGAATATTTTCCTTCTTTATAGATACGGTTGGTGATGAGAAGCCCTAACGAATAACTGCCAACAAAAGATGCAACAGCATCTATTGAAGAACGACCCGGTGACTTCCAAATGGGGCGCATAATCGGTTTTGCCAATACACCGACAAATTCGAGGAATCCATACCCTACTAAAAGAGCAAGGAAAGCAGCACCAATCGGAACGAGTAGTCCCACAGGTATTACGAGTTTATCGAATAGAAATGGCCCCATATTCGGATCAAATAACCATGCCGGACCAAACTGAAAGACGAGCATTATCCCGACAATTAACCCAACAATATTGAACAACGAAAAAACGGTGTCAACATTGGACTTCTTCCATTTTCCCGATACAAATGGGTAGACGGCACCCGCTGTAATTATCGCCAGTGCATAATAAGGCAAAGCAGGTGTAGCATACGTTTGGATAAATGTGACGATATGATCTAGCATTATGGAGTTTTTCTCCGCTATGGTAACGGGAATAAAGAACATGAAAGCGCCAATAATGCTATACACAAAGAATTTCCACATTTGCGGAGCTTTTGTTACTTCTATCTGTCTGTTCACCTCTTGGTTTGTCGTCATACTTATACCCCTTCCCTCTTCCCCGAATTCTTCATCAATGCTGTTTATTTCAACTGACTCACGCGACCAGTAACAAATTGCAACCACCCATAAACCCCAACCTTAACCGTTTCCGAAACCGCGGAATCTTTGCTGGGATCCAAACAGACAAAGTCAATATGCTCAACAGCTTCATGCTTGCCGATCGTAAGCAAAGTATCAAACAGCTCTATCGCAGTCATCCCGCCTGGTGTAGATGCCGGAACGCCCGGCGCCACGGATATATCCAGCACGTCCATGTCTACAGTGACATACACGCAATCTACTTCCGCAGATAATTGTTGAAGTGCTGCTTGAATCGTTTCAATTATGCCCTGCATGCGAGCTTGTTTGAGAGTCACCATTTGAATATGATGCTGCTTGGCATAGTCCACGAGCGGTTTTGCATTATAATAGCCGTGCAACCCGACGTTGATGATATGCTTTCCCTTAATCACGCCGCCCTCAATCAGTTGCCGAATTGGCGTTCCATTCGCCGGACCTAATTCTGCCGGATCTCGTACATCCAGATGCGTATCCAACTGTAAAATTCCGATTGTTCGCTCTGGATGAACCCCCTTAATCCCTCGAATGGCACATGCTGTCGTCGAGTGATCTCCGCCAATCATGCAGGTCAACGTATCCGGATAGCTAGCTACAAGAGAAGCCGTTGCTTCTTGAATCCGTTGATGAGATAACGGGATATCCGTCGTATGCATCTCTACATCACCTGCATCTACAACTCGAAAAGCACTTAAGTCGATATCTTCATCTAAATTATAAGTGGCGAAGCTTTTCCACAATTTTCGAAACTCATTCGGGTACAATGAGGCACCCGAGACACTAATCGATGACCTAGAAAGCGGCGAACCATATAGAATGAGATCCGGTTTAGCTTCTCCATCGTTCAGTGGCTGAACCCATTGATGCACATGTGTCACTTCTTGTCCTGCTACATTCCACGACCATTCAGGTGCTTGAAGCCATCTCTGCTTCATTTCCCCACCACCTGCACGCCTTTTTTCCACACAGATTTTACATGATTCACACCAAAGAAGTACTGGATTTCTTGATAGTTTTTCGCATTCCATAGGACGATATCCGCTTGTTTGCCCACTTCAAGAGAACCCACCTTATCTTCACATTGAATGGCGCAAGCTGCATTATACGTGGCCGCTGTTAGTGCTTCAGCAGGTGTCAATCGCATAGAAATACAAGCTAAGTTCATAACGAGTGGCATGGACGTTGTTGGAGATGAACCGGGATTACAGTCCGTAGAAATGGCGACAGCAACGCCTTCGTCAATCATTTTCCGCCCGTCTGCTGCTTGCTCACGCAAATACAGCGCGGTTGCAGGAAGCAAGCAAGCAATCGTGCCTGCTTTCGCCATTGCCCGGATTCCTTCATCGGAAGCTTTTAGTAAATGTTCCGCCGAAATGGCACCGACCTTTGCTGCAAGCTCTGCCCCACTGTATGATTCAATTTCATCGGCATGAATTTTTGGAATTAATCCCAAACGTTTACCGGCTTCCAATACGCGTTCTGATTGTTCAGGTGTATACACGCCTTTTTCACAAAACACATCGTTAAATACAGCAAGCTTTTCTTCGGCAATCACAGGCAACATTTCATTTATGATTACATCGACAAATTCGTCTTCCCGCCCTTTGTATTCAACCGGAACAGCATGCGCCCCCATAAAGGTCGGCACGATATCGATGGCATGTGTTTCCTGCAAGGTCTTCATCACACGAAGTTGTTTCAACTCCGTCTCCAAATCCATTCCATAACCACTTTTCCCTTCGACTGTCGTAACCCCGTGTTCAAGGAACAAATCGAGGCGTCGAGTCGTTTGCTCAATCAATTCCGCTTCCGATGCAGCGCGTGTCATCCTCGTTGTCGCATGGATTCCGCCGCCCGCATTCATAATATCCATGTATGTCGAACCTTCTAAACGCATCTCAAATTCACGTTCACGACTGCCTCCATAAGCAACATGCGTATGGGGGTCCACTAACCCAGGAGTCACTAGATGGCCCGTAGCGTCTACAATTTCCGCCTCAAGTAAACGGTCTGCATAGCGCTTTTCAAGATCGATTGTTGATCCAACCGCTTGAATAATGCCGTCTTCAATCCATAAACTGCCGTCTTCTAGTATGCCAAGTTCGGACATCGCTTCTTTTGAGCGAGGTCCTTTCTCGGCGGAAGTAAGCGTCGCTAGCTGAGCTGCATGTTTAATAAATAGCGGTTTTGTCATTGTGGATCATTTCCTTTCGCAAGCATTGGAATATTAACGCCTTTTTCACGAGCCGTTCGTTCAGCAATTTCATAGCCCGCATCCGCATGGCGTGCAATGCCCATTCCTGGGTCTGTCGTCAATACACGCTCAAGTCGAATTTCTGCTTCTTTCGTTCCATCTGCCACAATAACCATTCCAGAATGAATTGAATAACCCATGCCGACACCGCCACCGTGGTGCAATGAAACCCAAGTTGCGCCGCCAACTGCATTGATCATGGCATTTAAAATCGGCCAATCCGCAACAACGTCTGATCCGTCTTTCATAGCTTCTGTTTCACGGTTCGGAGAAGCAACAGATCCTGAATCCAGATGGTCGCGACCGATGACGATTGGTGCACTTAATTCACCGCTTGCCACCATATCATTGATGATTTTCCCGAAGCGCGCGCGTTCCCCGTAACCAAACCAACAAATGCGAGCTGGTAGTCCTTGGAATTCAATTTTGTCCTGTGCCATACGAATCCAATTGCATAAGTGTTCGTTATAGCTGAACTCACGTAAAATCGCTTCATCTAATTTATAAATATCCTCCGGATCACCTGACAATGCAACCCAGCGGAAAGGACCTTTCCCTTCGCAAAATTGCGGACGAATGTAAGCCGGAACAAACCCTGGGAAATCGAATGCATTTTCTACGCCTTCATCTTTCGCGACTTGGCGAATGTTATTGCCATAGTCAAATGTGATTGCCCCTCTGTCCATCAAATCAAGCATCGCCTGAACATGTACCGCCATTGACGTTTTCGCCAGTTTGACATATGCTTCCGGATCATTCGTACGCAAGACCTCAGCGTCTTGTAGTGACATGTTTGTAGGGATGTAGCCGTTTAATGGATCATGTGCGGACGTTTGGTCTGTTAACACATCGGGCGTGAAATTGCGCGCAATCATTTCAGGTAAAATTTCAGAAGCGTTGCCGAGCAAGCCAATGGATAATGCTTTTCCTTCTTTTTTAGCTTCCTCGGCCAGACGGATGGCTTCATCCAATGAATCTGTTTTCACATCTGTATAACGCGTTTCAATGCGGCGATCAATTCGAGTCTCATCCACTTCGATGCCGATACAAACGCCGCCCGCCATCGTTACTGCAAGCGGTTGTGCGCCACCCATGCCGCCAAGTCCTGCTGTTACAGTAATCGTTCCTGCCAAACTACCATTAAAATGTTTTTTCGCTAGCTCTATGAATGTCTCGTATGTGCCTTGCACAATGCCTTGTGAACCGATGTAAATCCAGCTTCCCGCCGTCATTTGCCCATACATCATTAACCCTTTTTTATCGAGTTCATGGAACGTCTCCCAGTTGGCATACGCCGGAACGATGTTTGAATTGGCAATGAGAACGCGTGGTGCATCGGTATGTGATTTAAAAACAGCAACCGGTTTACCCGATTGAACGAGTAATGTTTCATCATTTTCTAGTGCTTTAAGCGATCTTACAATCGCATCAAAGCTTTCCCAGTTCCGAGCGGCTTTCCCGATCCCACCATAAACGACTAGTTTATCAGGATGCTCTGCCACTTCGGGGTCCAAGTTATTCATCAACATACGTAGAGCTGCTTCTTGTCCCCAACCCTTTGTATTCAATTCTGTCCCTCTATATCGAATCACTTTTTCTGCTGCAACCGCTTTCATAAGTAACGCCCCCTGTTCTTTAATGTATTCATTATATGGGGAAAGTTCAGTTAATAATTTATGATTTATTGACTATTTTAAGTTTAATAACTCAAAAGTTATCCTAATTTGTTTATTTTACGTTTTGTTGCACAAAAAACATCCATTTCACTTTATGAAATGGATGTCAGTTGTTAATGCCCGTGCGATAAGTGTAAGGGGTGCATTTTTCTATTTGCTTAAATTTCGCTGTAAAATAGCTTTGGTGTACATAACCGACCAAACGAGAAATTTCCTCCATCGACAAATCGGTTTCCTGAAGCAGGCGCTTTGCTTCTTGTATGCGTACGTTATGTAAGACTACACGAAACGATTGCTGTGACTCCACAGAAAATCGACGACTTAATGTACTTTTATTAATGCGTAAGGAAGCCGCGCAGTCGCCTAGTCCCCATTGAGCGTCCCAGTAATTCGATTCAATCAGAGCCTTTGTTCTTTCTACAAGGGATTGCTCGCCTTCTCGTAAATACAAGTTTGCGGTTTCATCTGATATGAGGCGGGTTGTGAAAGCAAGCAATTCCTGCACCATTTCGTAAATGATTGGACTTTGGAAGATTGTTTGGAATACCGCATAATAGGCTGCTTCCCATTCATCCGTTTGCAATTTATAAGATTTCATATACCGCCGGATTTGTGCAAGGACACTTGTTAGACGAACGCGGACCATTTCCGGATCAGGGTACGGTCTTTTATAAGTCAGGAATTCTTTTTCAACCCAGTCACGGATCCCTTTCGCATTCCGTTTTTCCAACATTTCAATCCATTCCCGCTGTTCAAGCGGCGTGAGGAACGGATCCATCGGCAACCAATGGACTTGCTCGTGATCCGTCAAAATAATGTCATAGCCTTCGAAAAAGATTTCCTCTGTTCTATTTTTCGTTTGGACATACGTTTCTTTAATGGACTGGGAGGATGAAGGCTCATGACACACAATGGCCAGCGGTTCCCCTACTTGCTCCTTCCATTGCACAAGAAACGTACGGTATTCCTCCTGGAACAAGTCTCGGTCCACTAAGTCATGGACACAAAGGACAAATTCAGTCAATGCAAAAAACTGAATCTTTTTGGTAAATGGGAACCGTTGCAATGCATCGTAGATTAAAGGCAATGCCTCCAATTTTTTCGGTAGAAAAGCGGACATCGCAATCGACTCAGTATGCATCCGTTCCAAAAAGAACAAATCGGCATAGTCAATCGGTGCATCCGTATTTACAGCACTAAGCCTGATTGCGTTCTCACGCTGCTTATTTCTCAACTGATAGCGGACTTGCTGCACTTGTTTAATTAAATCCGTTGGAGAAAATGGCCGAAACAACACATCCTCTGCATGAAAGCGCAGGCCACGATAAGCAGTTTGAAAAATTCGTTCGGAGGAGATCCCGATCCAGCGAATCGTCACTTTCTGCAACAAATCTTCAATGCCTTCGTTTTCATAGGTCCAAGCATCCATATCCAATAACAGTAAATCGGGCGGGTCGTTTTCAAATTGGCGGACATACGCTTCCAACGTACTAAAAGTCGTCATAACTGCACCAGACAAATGGGTTTCAATGATCCATCGAATCCCTTCTGCTTCCAGTCTGTCCTTTGCTACTAAATGGATTTGCAAATAAATCACATCACTTTTATAAGTAGTTTTATATTTTTAAAAATCGAGTGTAGATAATGAGATTTGGTTATAGTTCTAATTATATACGCTGTTTTTTCTTTTGAATAGGAGGGGATATGATCTGCGGTGTGTAGTTCACAACTATACTGCTATACTTAGCCGGGTTCGTTGCACGCTTTACGAAGTTAGTTGGACATCTAGTGAGCTAACTGCGGACTCCCAGATTCGACTACTGGGTAAAAGACTTCATTATATTCCTTTTTATGTATTAATTAATCAAAATTACTATATGAAAAATAATTATATTATTTTTAAATTGTATAAGGTATACTTTAAGTAATCTGTTTTTTCACTCACTTCCTCTTGTGATACCATGCAGATTAAATGGAAAAAGTACGATGAGAAACCATCGATAATCGTCCTATTATTCACAAGGTAATTTCCTTAATTCGGTAAATAAACATACACTCGATCTTATAAAACCATTACAAAAAAAGGGAACGGTGCTCATTTGGATCTTATCACAAAAGATTTGCTCATCAATTTTCTGTTTATCCTACTAGCTCTCTGTTTATTACAAGTTCTACATATAGCTAACTATGCTTACCGTTCCAGAGAGTTACAAAATTGGCAAATCGCTTTATTCCCTATTGTCTTTCTGGTATTGTGTATGGTTTTTCCCGTATACGCAAATGAAAATAACTTTTTGGATTTACGCTATGTTCCAATTATTTTAAGTGGTCTATATGGTGGTTATAAACTAGGCTTGATACAAATTGGTGTCGTTCTTCTTATTAGTTTCTCAATGCTAGGGACGAGCTTTTATACAGCATCTGTAGTACTTATTTTTACCGGAATTGCAACTTGCATCCTTTCCAAATATTATTTGAAAATGAATTTGAAGCAAAAACTTTTACTTTCAGTGACACTATTGGTCATTGTTCTGACGACTCGTCAGTTAATAGAATTCTTTTTTTCCACGGGTTATATAACAGGTTTGTTTCTCGTGGTGTTTTATAGTATTAATATAGTGGGAATTATTATTTCAACAATCCTATGGGAAGCAATTTATAGTTTCTCTAGTTCATTGAAAAACGTGATTAAGGCAGAAAAACTCCAAATGGTTCACCACTTGGCGGCTAGTATTTCACATGAAGTTCGGAACCCACTCACAGTTAGCAGAGGGTATATTCAATTATTATCTAATGATGTCTCCCCTGAAACAAGAAAAGAATTCATTAGTATTACTTTAAATGAAATAGATCGAGCTACCGATATCATCAATGATTACTTAACCTTTGCTGAACCAGCCTCAGGTAAAAATGAAGAGATCAATATTAATGAAGAAATACAACAAGCTGTCGATGTGATTTGTCATTTAGCAACAATTAACGGAATTGAAATAGAGCAAAAAATATACAATCCAGAGAAAATCCATTTTATGTCGCTTGGCGAAAGAAAAAAATTCCAACAATGCTTGGTTAATGTTATGAAAAATGGAATAGAATCAATGAATTCAAATCAAGGAAAACTTCAAATTCACTTGTCCGGTTTCCAAGATACAGTAAAAATTGATATTCGAGACCAAGGTATAGGAATGTCAACAGAACAAATGAATCGTCTTGGCCAACCCTATTTTTCAAATAAGGGAACAGGTACGGGGCTTGGAATGATGGTTTCTTATAGTATCATCAAAGGCATGAATGGTACCATTCATGTAAGCAGTGAACTCGGTAAAGGTACATGTTTTAGATTAATTCTCCCAGCCTTCCAACAACAACAAATGGAACTACAAACAAAGTGAAGGTAAGTATACTTTGTTTAATTTGTTCGATTGATGTTGAAGGAGGAACATTTCCCAGGTTCACGTAAATCATTGGATTAGAAAAAAATAAGCGTCCGTTAAACTATAATGATTAGTTTACGGACGTTCTTTTTTTATAATACTTTTAATACACGTCATTTCATGTCTTGCATGGCTTGTTGATTGACGCGATCCATGAAGTCATGAATCACTTGATCCCCATTTTTTCCACCACCGAGTTTTAGCATGGCACGCCCTACAAAATTGATGCCGCGGTTCGAGCCCGAGTAAATCAAATTTGTCTGTGTTTCACTTACTTTTTCCAATGTAAATCCTAAAGTCATTTCAAATGCACGTGCCAGCTGAAATTGAATTCGCTTATGCTTTCGATTGACTGTGTCCTCAAATTCCGTAATTTCCACCACATACGTTTCTTTTCGTTTCCCTTCTTCATAGGTTTGATTGTAAGTTGAGCCTGTCATTTCAGGTTTTTTTTCAATCCAGCGATTCTCCAATACTTTTGGCATAATACGTGTTGCCTGTTCTTCTTCAAATAGAGCCCATATGACATCAATTGGGGCATCAATCAGTCGTTCTTCTCTCCAAATCATTCGTCTTGCTCCTCTCTCCCAGTTTGGATAAATGCTTCAATATCCAATATCTTTTGTTGTTTTAATTCCATCTCAATCTGTAAACTTTGTTTCTTTTTCAGTAAAAGTTCTTCCAAATGCTCAAACGACTCATCACGCATGACATCTTTCATTTCCTGAATGGTACAGCCGAAACTTCGAAGTTTTTGCAACAACACTGCCAGAAAAAATGAACCGTCGTCATAATAACGGTAGTTGTTGGATGAATCCACGAATGCAGGTTCCAGTAATTGTTCCTGCTCATAATAGCGTAGGGTTTCCTTGCTCAATCCTGTCATTTCGCTGAATTCGCTTATTTTGTACATGTAATTCCTCCCCTAATGAAATCTTAAAGGATAGGGTGCACCACTGAGTCAATTGAAGTTTGCAGGAAGTAGTACCTGAATGAAAAAAATTCGTCAGACAGACACTTATTTTAATTATTTTATAATAAAATTGTAGCGTATTTACCGGATTTTTTCACGCACAGGTACCTAAAACCATAAAAATAATTGTTTATCTCCTTTGTAAGGGGGGTGGACACTTGCTGCTGTGTTTAACGCTTTGGTGGTTTCGTTGGAAACTTCATTGTTTGTTGGACACTTTCCGGGCTTGGTTGGACATCCTAGTGAGCTACCCTAAACTAATCCATTATCATTACTACCGTGTTTGCTCCTACTACGCAGCTGCGCGCCTCGCGCAATCACCACTTCATAAGACTCCGGCATACCCTAAATCAGTACTCTATCTATTTCAATCGAAAAAAAAGGAACGCCCCATGAGGACGTTCCTTTTTACGCTTTATGCCTATAGTGTTTTGTTTTTGATATATTCCATACCTTGTGGTGTAATCGCTAAAACCAGATTATCCGAACCTTGCCCGCTATCCACGGCATATTCCTTTTCGATCAGTTGTTCAATCGCCAGTTTGCTATTGACATCTGCTTGTACCATTGCTCTGGGCAATGTATAACTTCCTCCATTATTCGCAAAGTGATAGTCGTAAAGACTCTGTAACAGTACATCCGCGAGTTTATGTCCTTCTTCATTCATCATGCTTAAATCCCTCTCCTCTCTATACACATTTCGACAGAAGAGATGGGAATCCTTCTTTACTAAACTACGCAGGTACGCGCTCCCCCAATCGCCACTTCATAAGGTTCCGGCATATCCTAAATCAGTACTCTATCTATTTCAATCGATGAAACAAAAAGAACGCCGCATGAGGATGTTCCTTTTAAATGTATAATGCCTCCAGTACATTGTTTTTGACATAATCCATACCTTGCAGTGTAATCGCTAAAACCAGATTATCCGAACCTTGCCCGCTATCCTCGGCATATTCCTGTTCGATCAGGTATTCAATCGCCTGTTTGCTATTGACGTCTGCAAGTACAGTTCTGGGCAATGCATAACTTCCTCCATCATTCGCAAAGTGATAGTCGTAAAGACTGTGTAACAGTATATCCGCGATATCATTTCTTTCTTCATCCGTCATACATTAATCCCTCCTCTTTACATCATCAATTCGACAGAAGAAGTCGGAATCCTTCTTTAATTAACTAAGAAATTTCCATTCTCTGTGTATTTTTTGATAATAAACTAGTTAAAATCATATCCTATTCATATAGATTAACTTAACAAAGGGGATATTTATGATGAGAAAAAGGAAAAGTAACAAGCTCTTACTTTTTGTTCTCATATCCATATGTTCTTTACTTGTGTTGATAGGCTCTATTAATTTCCTGTTTTCGCCGAGCTATCAATCTAAAAAAGTAGTCGAAGCGTTTTATGCGCATGAACAAATAGGTGACTTTGCTGATTCTTGGGAATTGCTTCACCCTTTAATGAAAGAGAGATGGAGCAAAACACAGTTCATGACTGACCGATTACATGTTTTCGTTGGCCATTTTGGTACCGAAACTTTCCAATTTACAATAAATGAAGATAGTAAAATCAAGGGTTGGACAATGACTGAAGAAGCACAACCATTTGATGTCGCTTATAAATTTACTGTCATTCAAACCTATGAAGGTAAATATGGAAAGTTTGGCTTCCTACAAGAAGTATATGTCGCAGAAGATGAAGGTGAGTGGTGGATACTGTGGGATTATCATTAACACGCAGTTTCCGCCAACGCGGTAGTATGCCCCATTTCCCCGCTCTAAATTTCTTATTTTTCAATGTGCTTGCCTACTTCCAATAAAATTAAATAAACTATTTTCAAATTGTTGTCCACTTTCCCTCACTTTTCTTCTATATAAAGAATAAAGGGGACATTCTTTATGACAACTTACCTTTCTGGATACGCACACTTCACAAACAAACACGATTTGGATGCTGCAACTAGGCAACATGTACTCACGCACTGGAATGAAATGAACCAAACTGAGCGGGCTGTTCTCGATATGATCCGTCGTTATTCTGTTAAATATGGTGCTGCACATTTGAAACACGAAACTATCGAAAAGGCCATTAAGAAATCCAACGCAACTGTACGACGCGCCATTCGCAAGTTAGAAAAGCTTGAAATCATCGAACGCATTCACTATATCCGCCCTGTCATGAGCGGTCTAGGCGCTAACATTTATGTCATTAAACCTACTAATGACCAGTCGAAATTGAACACCCCGAAGGATGACGAAAAGCCTTCTGTCAGTAAGGTTGAACCTGCTAAACCGCAAAACGAAGCTTTTCTTTCTAAAGCGCTAAGTACTAAAGATCTTAAAAGAACGTCTCCTTCGGAAATTGTGCCCACTACACTTTTTGGGAAGATGAAATCTCTTCTTTCTTCAACAATCGGAGAAAGTAAATTGGCACGCAACTTTTACGGCGTCTACCGGAAACAGTCCTTGCAAATGCTGAAATTCAGTATTCACGAAGACAAAGGGGATTTGTTCGAGCAATTAGCTATGCAAGCACTACGGATTTCGATTCAAACAACAAAGCTTAAAAACATTAGGAATCTACCTGGCTATTATTCAGGCGTCTTGCGCGAACTCATCGACAAGGCTTTGTTTAGTGAGGCATTTATGGATTATGACGTGCCATTTGAGGGGTTTTTCTATCGGTGAAATAAATAATTGAGGTACGTTTTCTGAGAATTCAAAGTGCATCGGAAATCTGAGGAGATGAGTTGAACACAGGATACGAATAGTTAGGCATCTACGGGGTTTGGTTGGGAACTTAGCTGAGTTCGTTGGACAGCTCTGGGCTTTTGTTGGACAACTCCTAGATTTTGCTGGACCCACGGGGTATGCCCAATCAACCCTTGGATTCAACAACATAAAAGAGAATAGATACGGATCTATTCCCTAGTCTATACGTATTTAATTGTAGTGAATTGACTAAACAACATCACGCACAACTACCTAAATGATTCCCCCTCACTGATCACTATACAATTCTAGCGCTCTCGCTTATTTAGCTTTTCTATCATTGAAACCATTTTCTCTATCATATAATTCCTTCTCCTGATTCTTCAAAGTGCTTACGCTCATCAGTGTGTGGAGGCGTTGGTATTGCTTTAGTATGATGTGTTTCGAGATTTTCACGGTAATGGAAATCCCCGGCATGAATGTGATTACTGATTGGCCTTTTGCCACTTCTTCTACGCTAATATGATGATTAAAAATAAAGACACAATCCGGACATTCTGATGATTTTGTTGGAAATACACCAATTTCGTTAGGTACTATAATGAACGGTGGTTTCCTTGAATAATTCAACAAATCCTTTGCAAACTCTGTACGTCCCTGCCACGATGAAAAATTATTAATGCACGCCTTATTGAGTAGATCTAGTGGTTTTAACTTGGAGTAATATGTACCATGCGTTGTAATAATTTCACTTTTATTTTCCCCAATGAAAAATGATTTAACCGCCAATACTGTTCGGTTAATTAAAAAAGAATCACACATTCTCAAATGAAAATCCCCCTTTTTACCTGTTATATATGTATGATACCATTTACTTATGAAGATACAAGCAAATTTATCTAAATATGATGAATAATGTAATTATTATGTGTTAAATGTCATTTTCCGCTAACGATACATCACGTATGGTCCCCCAAACGTCCTAAATACACATTGGTTTCCCTATTTCAAATGCACTACGATGTAGTCACCCGGGAATACAAAGCACCGTGCACGGTCTGGAAGGCCGCACAAATGATGACTTTCGAGGACGTTTTGGAGCAGTATGAACCGATGATTTCTGCATCTATCCGCAAATTAAATATTCACCGCAACCATGACAGTTTCAGGCAGGCAGGAAGAGTCGCTTTATGGCAAGCGTGGAACCGTTTTGACCGAGAGAAAGGGAGTTTCACACCATTTGCCTATCGAAGCATTCGGGGTGGCATACTGGATGAATTAAAAATGGAAAACGGATTTGAAGAGCATAACATGCCGACGGATGACGAATCTTTGGCGTATCTAATGGCGTCGGAAATCGCTATCCAGAAAGAAATGCTGAATAGACTTAAGGATGCACTGGACGTATTGCCCCCTGCCGAGCAGGAACTTATCCAATGGCTATTCATAGAAGGACATACGCTTACAGAATGTGCTGAGCGAATCGGAATTACGTTTGAAGGGGTTAGGAAAAGAAGATATCGAGCGCTGGTGAAATTAAGAAGTGCATTATCCTAAGAAAAGCGGAAGGCGCAGCTAAGCTCCGACAGGCATAAGCCGGGTCGGCGGAGCGGTGCTCTTTGCTGCATAGCCCAACCGTCTTATGACCCAAGGAGTTGGCGCATGAAACTTAGACAGCGAGAAAAGGGGTTGCCCTATAGGTCGGTGATTTCCCGCCCTATGAGACAACCCCGTCTCTAAACGACTGGACCTAAGAAATACAATTCTTTTATTTAGAAACATAACTATTGAATTATTAAAATGTGAAATCCAATCGCATAACATTAAAATTCACCTATGGATTTCACCGAATCTTGAGGTAATTATAGTTAGACTATTTAATGTATTGTCTACAAAAAAAGTAAAGCGAGGGATTTATATGACCGAAAACAATCTTAAATTAGTATTACCTGAGGGTTTACAAGAAGAAATGGAAGTCCATGACATATTCATTTGTCCGGGTATGGATGGCGCAAATGTATTGACCATGATTCATGATCAGTCAGCGGAGGCTCTAGGCCACGTTCTAAGGGTTTACATGTTAAAAGCAGAGAACGATACGTTAATTGTTGACTTCGAACTTGAGGCATTTGGATGCCCTAGTCGTGATGCTGCAGTTTTATTTGCAGAACGGCTTCCGCACCTAACCGCATTAGAGCTGTTAATGATTCAAAACGGATATGATTTTGAATTAAGGACGGGGGATCCTCGTATTCTCCAGTAAAGTTCGTATTTTTTAGTTGTACAATAGAAGTAATGGAGATGAGGGATTAATTAATTACAAAACTTCAGCGTATACTCTTAACATTTTCACACACAAATAACTAAAACTCTCAAAATAATTATTTGACCCTGTTTTCCGCTTCAAAACAGAAATTTGAGCCCTAATTCATATGAAACACGGGTTCAAATCTCCGTTTTGTATATTCACTATTTTTTCCACTAGATTGATTCTCTTGAAGTTATTCAGTATGATTGAGTCAATTTAATTGGATGGGGTTTTCCTATCGCTTCATCTATTACGAGTATTGGTCTACAAGGGGTGAAAGGTCTTAGAAGGTCATCGAGTAAGTATATAAAATAGTGCAAATCTCACTCTATAAAAACACTTTTATTAGCGCCGCCCCTTGTAATTTGAATGCAAAAAAGACAAGGACTATTCCCTGTCTTTTCGTTGATTATTGAACAGCGATTTTAAATATAACTTCTTTGCTATCAAAGCTGAAAGATGGAGTGTAGATAAGTTCGTATTCCTTTTGTTCTACTACATCAAAATATAGTTTGCCTTTTAATTGTTTTCCTGCATTGACATTATCACTAATCGCCATTCCGTCATAGCCATAGTAGTCTTCCATTTTTGTACCTTCGGCATCATAAATCGCAAACTCCGTATTATCAATAAACGCTTGCTCATCGTTAGTATTTTTTGCCGTTACATCCAAAGTAACTATTTTTCCGTTCACCGACTCGGAATATTCCGCGGGTTCAGTAAATGTAGCAGAATTAATAGTGATTTCCATACCATCGACAGATACGGTATCTCCAACACCATATACTTTAGATTCTTCTTTTTTTGGTTCTTCTTTTTTAGCTTCCTGTTCTTTTGGAGTCGTGTTCTCCACTGGTTTCACTTCTGTTTCTGCACAAGCACCTAGCACTAGGGCTAAAGCTAATGAGCTTAAAATAAGTGTAATTCTTTTTTTGTATTTCATACTTTTTTTCCTCCTAATTGTCCATCTTATAGATCAGTACTTACTATATATCTATTACCCAGCATGGTCAAACCCATTAAATTCAATCGGCGGCAAGTAATGTCAACATTTAATATGTGACTCGATTTGTTTGCTGTAATTGTTTCTGTGCAACAAAAAACAACCAACAATTCATCCAATTGTATAAACAGCCAATGGAGATTAGATAATCAGGTACCTATCTAATCTCCTGTTCTTAAATATGTAATTGTAGTGAACTGTCAGAATACAGTCTTGTACAGGTACTTGAAATTTAAGTTCTTACTTAAATTCCTCAGGCCCTACATCCATTTTAAAAGTTCCATCTTTATATAAGAGAGGGGATCTTTCTATACCTGATTTCGAGTATGACTCCACATGACTTACTTTCATCTCGTCCTTATCTGTAAAATCAATTTTGGCGATTGCTACCCAGTAAGCAAACTTATTATTTTCGAATAAAGGAGATGTGATTTTTTGTTCCATCTGATTATCGACAACGGCTTTTGCTTTCATTGCTTTGAAACTGCCGACTCCATTGGAAACCGCGCTGTACGCCGCAAATAAAACATAGTTTAGCTGTGATGGATTATGAACAGTAATCGTCTCTTTCCCAGAATTCATCGAGTCCCCATCCAACGTGATAAATGGTGTCTTACTAGCACTACCTAGATTTTTATAATAGACTTTCCCCTCTTGTCCATCTTTCGTGACGTAAAAACAGTATAAGTCCAAATCCTTTTTACTTTTCCATTCCAGTGTCGAAACTACTTTAGCCGTTTTCTTAATTGATATCGTTTCTTTCTTTTTCAGGGTAACGATTAAAGGTTTCACTTCTTCTTTTTCCTCAACAGGCTCAGGAGCGCTTGGTTCATTCATTACATCCAATCCATAATTTTTACATAAAGAAGGAAGTCCTCCATTGAAGCCACTCCCCACCGGGTTCAGTTTCCACTCGCCGTTATGTCGATAGAATTCACCAACAACAATGGCAGTCTCTTGCTGTAGTTCTTCCCCGAAAGTAAATGAAAACAATATTTCCCCACTCAATCGATTTTTCAATCGTAATCTGGCGGAAGAAACTGCACTAAAACGATGCCCTTTGTTCTCTCCCTCATGAATTGTTATGGTAAGTGCGACTTTATGAATCGTATCTGGAATCTGGTTCAATGATAAATGGATTTCATTTTGCCCACATGTAGAGGAAAAATGCTTTACGGATCCATCTTCGCTCGAAGGCTGTCCATAGAATACAAAGCCCTCATCATTTTTACAAAGTCCACTTTTTTCTAACAAAAATGCCGCCCCATCGATTTCAATCTCTTTGTTGGCGGTCGTCCATTCCATAACGGCAACAATATCCGTAATTGCTGTATTTTTCGTAATATCAACTTTTTGCCCTCGTGAAATATTCATGATTTCACTCCCTATCTATTATCTAGTAATAACCCTCTCTTGCACCTCCACCATCACCTTCGACCCCGACGGCAGACAAGGCCCTTTCGCAAACAACTGACCACTCGTTACGTACCATTTAGTGAAAATAATTAATGCACTTTATTTTTTATACACCAGCCTAAACCTTTCACAAACAACAGGGATTTTGTCATTAAAATCCTGCTTTATATTATTAATTTCTTTTTTAAAGAAGAGTTCGTGGACTTCCCGCCAATAATTCAAGGTACGGTCACCTTCACCTTCCAAGTACGCATGTTCAATCGATACTTCATCAAAAGGAACCACTTCTACAAATGTGGTTTCCGCTATTGCAACTGCCTCTCCATCGCCACCCAGGATAATATTGTGAAGTCCAACATACGGTAATTCCTCATTATCCAAATCATATAAAGTATAATTTGACGCTGTTGCTGTTTTAGTTACATCTAACACTAACTTTGCAAGTTCATCAGCCATTTCTTTTGAATCGCCAAATGCCCAAGCTTCATATTCTTTCGGTGCGTTTGGATTATTTTTTCGATAATCCTCCCACATTTTAATAATCGAATCATTATTCATAACTATCAACCTACTTTCTAACAATAAATTATATATTTTAAAATAGTGCCTGTACATTGAAAAAACAACAGAGATTAGATAATTAGGTACCTTAAATTAACTGAAATTAAAATGCCAGCGTTCCCTTTGAATTAAATTTGTTTTAGAACTCGGCCTCCTACATAGTAATTTTATCAATCTTCGGCTCATAAGTTCAATTATGAAAGGAGGAGGAAGATGGAGGAAAAAAGAATCAGTAACTTTGATATCCTAATTTATGCTTCGGCAATTTTTTCTATATTTCTTTTATTCATCATTTCCAACAAGCTTTCTGCACCACTTATTATAGAAATGAATTCAGGAGCATCAATCATTGATTTAATGTTCAGTTCTAAAGAAAATATATCTTTTTTTAAGAACTTAGTTATCCCCATACTGTTATTACTAATTGGAATAGTTATTTTGTCTATATCTTTATGGTACATAGTGAAAAGTATTTTATTTGATAAAGATACCATAGTGAATAAAACTATTTTAGGAATTTTGTCACTTATTTTATTTGTCGTATTAATTAAAACCCTAATTAATATTTGGTCATTATTCTTGATAGCCTTAATTTTTATTATCATAATCTTAGTTATTTTTACAATGTTAGGTTCACTTATGAAATATGATTCACAAAAAGAAAGACGATAGTTCTTAGCTGTTAATGCTACATGAAAAGTTCAAAAAAAATTTCAACAAACAACAACGAACAATTCACCCAATCGCATAAAAAGGACACGTAAATCATAAGTTAAATTCCTCTTTCAAGATACAGAGGAGTTAGGCTTTTTTTACTTTCAAAATCCTTCACTTTGTAAATTTGCACTTTCTGGAGGTTACCCCATTGGTAAACTCATTGGCAACCAGTGTAAAGTCTTGCGGTAATCGCAGATAAAAAACCTGGCAGAAGTGGTTCATTTTTATGGTTGCAATCATTATTAACATTAACAAAAAAAATATCAATACGTTGTCCACTTTATCGAATGATTTGTCTATATAGAGGGTGAAGGCATCACTCGTCTAGGCCAAAGACGTCTTGCTGTCGTCAAAAAAAACACTCGCTATATATGCGGCACTATTTATTTGGAATAGACTAGCCGGTATTCCTCACTAGTAAAACGAACAAATCTAGCGAAGGAGCGACAAGTGTGAGCCGGAGCAATCAGACCAAGGAGGGATGCATTTCAATCCCTCCCTGGGCTTATTGCGTAAGGCCATCACCAAGCGACAATGCGACGAATTCGGAGAACTATTTGGAAGAATCGAGGGTCATTAACGTGCCAGAAAGCAGTCCGCCAAAGCCATTTGAATTAGACTTTAGCGAAGGAGAGGCGTAGCGGGTGCCTGAAATGTGAGTGGATTCGAGCGGTATGCGAGCAGGTTTGGGCGGGCGCGCGGCGTACAACCTTACACAAGTACCTGAAATTCATGGGAATAAATGTCGAGGAGAGTCGGTATTTCCCGGGAAATCATTTCATGTGTCACATTATCTGCAAGCCAATACATAAAAAATTCGGTACATGTTATGTTAAATAGATAATCTCCTGTTCATGAATATTTAATTGCATTGAATTAACTGAATACAACCTTGCATAGGTACTTGAAATTAATTCACCCAATTGTATATAAAGCCAAAGGAGATTAGATAGTCAAGTACCTATCCAATCTCCTGTTTATAAATATGTAATTGTAGCGAATTACCAGAATGATCTCTAAGCACCTGAATTTTTTTCGATATCACCTTTTTAGTTGTTGAGCGCATTATCGAATTCATTCATAAGCCGCTGCAATTCTGCAAACGGTTCACGCATTGTGTCATCGGTAAGTCTCCATTGGTCGGAAAGATGCGTTGAATCTTTCGCTTGCCCTTCCGAACCAAGATGCGCCGTCCTTACAAATTGGGCGTGTGAAAGTCGCGCGTATTGAAGATGCATATCATTGAATTCTTTTTCGTAATCCGTGGGTTCAGTTGTATAGTGATTCGGAAATGTTTCGACAACTTTCTTAGCCTTCAAGTAATATTCGTATCCTTCATTGTTGTTCGCTTCCTTCAATTTTGGGTCATCCAATGGTTCGGAAAGCATTACGTTCATTTCCGCAGCCCATCGAGTGAACTCATTGTCAACCGCTTCGGGTTCAACGGCTACCGCTTCGTTCTCAAAAGTCGTCACGGCTTGGGGGGCTATTGTCGCCGCTTCCACGCCTGTATCCGCATAGCTTATTTTCGTATCATTGAATTGATTCACCCCGACAATTAATCCAATCCCTGCAACAACCGTACATATTAAGTGTTTCGCTTTCATATATGTTTCCCCCTTTTCAGAATTGTTTAAAGTATAACAATGAAATGTAACTACGTATACAAAATGACGGGAAAGCCCCCGCATGTTAAATCGGTACCTGTGCAACAAAAAACAACCAATAATTCAACCGATTGTATAAAACGCCAATAGAGATTAGATTGTCAACTACCTCTCTAATCTCCTGTTCTTAAATATATAATTGTAGTGATTTGCCAGAATACAACTTTGCACAGGTACGCTAAATTCAAACATGTAACTGTTTTGTTATCAACCTTCTTTTAGTCCAAATTAATGTAAATATTAAAAATAGCTCAAATGCGTTCGTCACTGCCCCACTATCTACATTGATAGGTATCGCACTTCCAATAGTCATAACAATGGCACCTATGAAGAAAACTGGCCATTTCGTTTTTTTCCATAAGATCGCACTTGCCACAATGAGAATTAGTGTAACGAACAACACCATAATAGGAGGACCTGTCGCTTCTTCTACATTTGAATAGCTGACGACGCCGTATTCTTTCACTACTTCAAGTTCCAACCCGATAACTTCTATCGAAAATTCTAATATGATTAAGCCCAATGTATAGAGAATGCCTAAAATTAATAGCCACTTTTTCTTTGCCCATTCAATTCCACTTTCCCGTAACGTACCGATCGAATAGATAACAAGCAAGGGTGTGATTAAAGCATGTAAGCAAAAACGAGAAAAGTTTAAGCTTTCTAGTAGCTCTCCTTCACCAATCCACTTACCTGTTGCCAGTAGCAAGTTATCAAAAATAAGCGGCAATATTACGATATAAATAACACTCGTCCATCTTGCTAAATCTTGTTTTCTAATGCCGTATAATCCCCAAACCAATAATATCGTATATAAAGCCGCATAAATAAAATATAAATATGTGTCCATTTAATCTACCTCCTTTCTATTCCATTCCCACATCACGATTGCTTTAACCAGAAGAGTGAATTGTTTGCCGCGGGCTTTGAGAGGTTTCAATCGATATACGAGCGGTCGGACGCGGGCTTCGAGCGGTTTCAATCGATATATGAGTGGTCAGCCGCGAACTTCGGGCGGTTTCCCTCTATATATGAGCGGTCAGCCACGCGCTTCGGGCGGGCTCTATCGATATATGAGCGGTCGACCACGAGCTTCGAGCGGTTTCAATCGATATATGAGCGGGCAGCCGCGAGATTCGGGCGGTCCAACCCGATATATGGGCGGTCACCCAATTATATAAAAAACCAATAGAGTTTAGATTATCAGTTACCTATCTAATCTCCAGTTCATAAATATGTAGTGAATTGCTGCACTAATACCTGAAATTAAAATCCTCAATACTTCATATACTGTTATTACTAAGTATTTTTAACCAAGAGGAGGAACGACATGGACATATTCGTGAGACCCGGAGATTCGTTTTGGAATTTCAGCCGGCTATTCAAGATGCCTCTTCAACTGATTATCGATTCCAACCGAAACATCAACCCACTAATACTTACGGTAGGTCAAAAAATTCAAATCCCAGGATTTGTTGCTATCAATTATACAATTCAAACAGGAGATACTCTATGGTTGATTGCCCAAAGAGAAAATCTTCCTTTGTATACACTATTCCTTGTCAATCCTAATCTTGAACCGAACCGGCTGCAAGTCGGACAGGTGGTAAAAATTCCTAAAAGGATTACCTGGAGGCTTATCAACGGGAAACAAAACTATGATTACGACATCATTATGAATGATATCAGAAGGTTACTAGCCGTTTATCCATTTTTGCAAACCCCTCCTATCGGAAATTCCGTTTTAGGACTGGAAATACCAGAAATCTTGGTAGGTAGTGGAACTAAACGAGTTCATTATAATGGTTCATTTCATGCGAATGAATGGATTACTACCCCTATTATTTTGACCTTTTTAAATGATTATCTGCTTTCCGTAACGAACCAAACGCCTATCCGCGGTCTTTTCACATTCCCTTTTTACCAGCAAACGACATTATCCATTGTTCCGATGGTCAACCCGGATGGCGTAAATTTGGTGTTAAAGGGTCCCCCTGCAGATGAGCCATGGCGAAGCAGCGTTGTTGAATGGAATAATGGGAGCTTGGACTTTTCAGAGTGGAAAGCCAATATAAGGGGTGTGGATCTCAATGATCAATTTCCTGCCAATTGGGATTTGGAAAGAGCCCGCAATCCTAAGAATCCGGGTCCGAGAGATTATGGAGGTGAAAGTCCTTTGTCCGAACCTGAGGCTATTGCGATTGCGGACCTGACAAGAAGACGGGATTTCGCAAGAGTACTCGCTTTTCATACACAGGGAGAAGTGATTTATTGGGGGTACGAAAACCTTGAACCCCCCGAATCTGAAGTTCTTGTTAACGAGTTCAGTAGGGTCAGCGGATACGAACCGGTTCAAACAATTGACAGCTACGCTGGATATAAAGATTGGTTTATTCAGGAATGGCGGAGACCTGGATTCACAGTTGAACTTGGATCAGGAATAAATCCGCTTCCATTAGAACAGTTTGATGAAATTTATCAAGAGGCGTTAGGGATTTTTCTAGCAGGGTTATATATGTAAACTGCGGTACCTAGTATGTTAAATAGATAGTTGGCAAATTTTTTGTGTGCCTGTGTAACAATAAACAACCGACAAATCACCCAATTGTATAAAAGCAGATGGAGATTGTATTATCGGTGCCTATCTAATCTCCAGGTCATAAATATGTAATTGTAGTTAATTGTTAGAATAAAACCTTGCACAGGTACCTAAAATCGTTACAATATAGTAGCCGCTGATCCACGAGAATCTGCGGCTACTTCATTTTTATGAGGGTTAACCAGTTATGGGACTTGGAATAGTGGATGGTACCAAGTTCTGAAATGAATTACGCGGTGCACAGGCATCGATTTTAAGGTTAGTATAGGTGACGAATCTTAAGGGGCAGTAAGGGGAAAAATGAAGATTTTCTTAAGATGAAATAACCCATCCTTGAGCTATACCTCAAGGATGGATTATTATTGTTGTTATTACTTTTTCATTGAATGTTTTTATTCATGCATCAATGATCCATGTCAAGCATCTGGTTAACATTAAGGTTTACAATGGAGCCCATACGCTTAACACTCACATATAAACCTTTCCAAGTACCTGCATAACAATCTGTGTCATCACACGACCGGTAGCTTTGTCTGTGCTCATAATCAACGTACATCGTGCCTTCTGTCTCGCCAGTCGTGTGGATGCGGAATAGATTAGTGCCTGGATCTCTAGTAATTGTGGCGACCTCTCCGACGCCTTTATTTGTTTGTATTGTATGTTTGCCAATGTCCGCTTCTGCTCCCTCATCGTATACAGCAGAAAGATTTTCTTTCAACGTTTCAATTTCAAAATAAAAGTGAGCATCGTTCTGTTTTACATCAATCCCGTAGCGCACTTCATCCCCGTTTTCAAACTGGAGAGTAGCAATGTACTGACCGGCCTTGTCGATTTCAAAGGACATTAAAAGCGGATCTCCTTTGGCATCTTGTTTAAAAGGAACACTGTCAGACACTTTTTCCCCATTCATCGTAGAAAGGGAAAGGTTTTGAAGCTTTTCATTCATCCAATAGATACTCACTTCTGTCGGCAAAACATCCTCTGTCTCTTCTAACGTCAGCTGTAGTTCACCGTTCACCTTTTTAACGTCTACATAATATTTTTTGTAGTTTTTCGCATTGGAACCCTCACTAGGAATTCCCGTAATGTTAAGTTTCCCTGTCCCTTCCTTCAAAGGGATCAATTGAATTTTATCCTGCGTATAGCCTTCTTTTCCGTTTATAAGAATCGGTTTGACAAGTTCTTTATCTGTCCCATTATGAACAATCGTGCGAATCCGATCCCATTCGAAGTCGCTCGCCTCTAGCGTAATCGTCGTCGGTAGTTTCACTTCTTCTGTCGCTCTCAACATTTTGGCTGCTTGCCCTCTCGTAATCGCCGCATTCGGGCTAAATGTAGTAGGCGTCGTTCCTGTTGTTATACCGAGTTTGTAGATGATGAGTATATCTGACGTAATGCCATTCGGATCTTTGAATGGATTTTTTACGTCGCTGTCACGTGGCAGATCAAAAGCTTTCACAAGGATCGCCGCCATATTCTTTCGATTGATCGGATCATTTGGCTTATAACTGCCATCTTGATATCCTCCGATAATTCCTTTTTCCGCCATCGCAGCGATTGCTTTGTAATAGCCGTTCGCTGTAGTTGCTTGTCTGCCGCTGAGCCGGATAACGGCAAGCTGCACGCTAACAGTAATGCGCCAAGCGCTGTCATGATTTTTCTCTTCATCTAATATCTCCCCTTCTCTTCTAACAACAAACCGGTTCCATGCCGGCTGCGTCTGAATTTGGCACCGTATAGACGGAGGAAACGGAGAAAAGTTTCAAAACTTTTAAATTTCTTTTTATGCATAGTATCCTTTTAATTGTTTGTGTGCCTGTGGTCAAGCCCCTTAAAAATGGACATGAAACAATTGCTTAAATCGTGCCACTAAGCACTCATATGATACTTAGCTAAAAAAGATGACGGTG